>CAZLJE010000032.1:0-55694 GCA_964559835.1 uncultured Terriglobales bacterium | reverse complement strand
CACCGGCGAGTGGCGCAAGATGGCTTCGCGGATCTCGTGGATGCCGCCGCCGGTGGAGAGGTCCATGATGGTGTCGGCGCCGTAGTGGACTGAGGTGTGGAGCTTGCGCAGTTCTTCATCGACGTCGGAGGTGACGGCGGAGTTGCCGATGTTGGAGTTGATCTTGCAACGCGCGGCCACGCCGATCGCCATGGGCTCGAGCTCGGGATGATTGATGTTGGCCGGGATGATCATGCGGCCGGCGGCAACCTCGTCGCGCACCAACTCGGCAGTGATGTGCTCGCGCTGGGCAACGAACTGCATCTCGTCGGTGAGGATGCCTTTGCGGGCGTAGTGCATCTGGGAGAAATTCTCATCACCGGTACACTTCGCTGCGTCACGCCGCTGGGCGATCCACTCGGCGCGAGGCTTGAGGATCCAATCCGTGTGCTGGTGGCCGTTACCGCCGTTGGTCTGCGCTTCACTCATGGGAATCAGGGCTCCAAGTTAATCGTCAATTATAGCGCTCCCGAAACGGGACCGAAGCAACGCCGAAATGCGTTCTTTTGCGTCGCAACGGCGCAGCGCAGGCGATAGCATTTGGACCGGAGATGAGACCGGTGAACGCGAATCGAAAGAGGAAGTTATTCGAGCTGTTGACGGCTTTTTTTCTGGATGTGTCAGTCCTTATTTTTGTCTTTGTTCCGCTCGATGCCGTCATCCAATTTGGAAGGACAGCATTGACGTTTCAGGTGGTTTTCTGGACATTCGTGGCAGCTTTATTGTCATTTGGAATCGCATATACAATGGCAATATCAGGAGAACAGATGTGACTTGGAACTCCGTCGTCACGCCCCAAGACGCACTGATCATGCTGAATGGTTTTTTGGCGGTTGTGCTTGCAATTGCTCTTTGGAGTGTCGTTTCTCGGTCTCGACATCGGAACAAGCCTCACGACTCCCCCTCCCATTCGGACTAGCCCGTTTGTGACGTGCGTCACAGACTAATTGTGACCTCCTATTTGATTCTGGCATCAGAGGCGGGTAGAGTTTCCATGGGGTGGTTTCGCAGCCATGAGCGACAAACGTAAATTCCTGCGTTTCGGGATCGCGATCGCCGTGATCGTGGTGTCTCTCGGATACCTGGCGTGGACCGGCGTGCGCGACACGCACGAGTACTACGTCACGATCAAGGAACTGAAGGGCATGAACGATACCCGTTACGCGAAGCGGCTGCGCGTTGCAGGCAATGTGGTGCCGGGGACGATCAAGCGTCACGGAGCGCAGGTCGAGTTCTCGCTCAAAGAGAACGACATGTTGCTGCCGGTGGTATACAGCGGAAGCGAAGCGCTGCCGGACACGTTCAAAGACGATGCGCAAGCATTGGCATTCGGGCGCTTCGGCCGCGACGGCGTCTTCCAGGCCAACCAGGTGCAGGCCAAGTGCGCGTCGAAGTACGCGCCGGCGCCCAACCAGACGCAGCCGGCATCGACACCGATGCAGACCTCCCAAGCTGGTGGCGCGCCCGCGACCTCCGGCATGCAGCGGTGAATACGGCGGAAAAGTCGAACCCGCCGTCCTCTCCCATTCTTGTCCTGAAAGAAGTGACAAAACTATTTGGCCGTTTTGCGGCGTTGCGGGCCGTGTCGGCTGAATTCGTCCCGGGCCGGCTTTATGTGGTGCTGGGCGACAACGGTGCAGGGAAGTCTACGCTGTTGCGCGCTATCGCGGGACTGGCGCGCCCGACTCGGGGACAGATCGAAATATTCGGTTCGCCTCGCATTGAGACGATCAGAGCGCGGATCGGATATATGGCGCACGCGCCGCTGCTTTACGACGAGATGGACGCCATGGAGAACCTGCGCTACGCGGCGAAGCTGTATGGGATCACCGACAACGCGCGCAGCGAGCAGGTCATCCGCATGGTCGGGCTCGATCCCGGGCTGGCGCGGCGTGTCGGACAATATTCGCAGGGGATGCGGCAGAGACTGTCGCTGGCGAGGGCGGTATTAAACGATCCCGAACTGCTCCTGCTCGACGAGCCGTTCTCCAACGTAGACATTGTCTCTGCGCGGGAGATGGTGCGCCTGCTCGGGCAAATGCGCGACGCGGGTAAAACGATCTTTGTCGTCACCCACCAGCCGATGCTGCTGGAGGGAGTCGCAAACGAGTCGGTGGTAATGAGCGCGGGGCAGATCGTCGCGCGGGAACGCGGTATCGGCACTGCGTATCAGCAGCACGCGGCGGAGGTGCGGTGATGGCGACTAATGCCCTCGCGCGCCCGGCATTCGGCGACATCCTGCGCGCCACACTGGCGAAAGACTTGCGCCTGGAATGGCGGTCGAAGGACGCGATCAACTCCATGCTGTTCTTCGCCCTGCTAGTGGTGGTCATCTTCAGCTTCTCGTTCGACCTTACGGCGGAAGAGTCGCGGCGCATTGCGGGCGGGTTGATGTGGGTGGCGCTGCTGTTTGCGGCGGTCGTGGCGCTGAACCAGACGTGGGCGCGCGAACTGCGCAACCAGGTGCTGGATGCATACCGGATATCGCCGGCGCCGGCGGAAGCGCTGTTCATCTCGAAGACCGTCGCCAATTTTCTATTCGTCATTCTGCTCGAGGCGCTAATGGCCCCGCTGTTCACGGTCTTCTACAACCTGCGCAGCGTCGGGCCGCCGTATCAACTGGTGCTGGCATTCGCGCTGGGCACCTGGGCGCTGGTGTCGAACGGGACGTTCTTTGCAGCCATGTCGATCCGGACGCGCAGCCGGGAAGTGATGCTGCCGCTGTTGTTGTTCCCGATCTCGATCCCGGCGCTGCTGGCGATGGTGAGCGCAACCTCGTCGGTGCTGACAGGAGAGGGCGACGCGCATCTCTCGCTGGTTTTTCTGGCAGTGTACGATGTGGTGTTCACGATCGTGGGGCTGTTCCTGTTCGAAACGGTGTTACACGCAGAATGAAATCCTTCGTCATCTTTGCACTCATCACTTTCGCGCTGCTCAGCTACGGGCTGTACCAGGCGCTGGTCGTCGCGCCGACGGAAGCCACGATGGGCGACGTGCAGCGCATCTTCTATTACCACCTGCCTTCGGCGATCGTCGCGTTTCTGTGTTTCTTCGCCAATTTCGGGGCGTCGATCTATTACTTGGCGAAGCGCTGCCCGAAGTCGGATGCGGTCGCGGTGGCGACGGCGGAAGTCGGAGTCGTGTTCTGCACGGTCGTGCTGATCTCGGGACCACTGTGGGCCCGCCCGGTGTGGGGGATCTGGTGGACGTGGGACGCGCGCCTGACCAGCACGCTGGTGCTGTGGCTGATCTACGTCAGCTACCTGCTGCTGCGGCGCTACTCGGCGGTCGGACAGAACCCAGTGTTATGCGCGGTGCTGGCGATCTTCGGCGCGGTGGATGTCGTTTTCGTGTACATGTCGATCCGCTGGTTCCGCACGCAGCATCCGGCGCCCGTGTTCGGAGGCGGCGAGGGGTCGGGGATCCATCCGGCGATGGCGCATGCCGTGTACTGGAACCTGCTGGCATTTGCGGCCATGGCATTACTGGTGATTTGGCTCCGATATCGTCTGGAACGGCTGCGGCAGGAAGTCGATGAGGCGCACGCGGCGCGTGCGATCGCAGGAGGTCAACGATGAAGTGGGTTTATACCGCGTACGGCGCTGCCTGGCTGATTCACATCATTTATTTCATCAGCCTCACGTTGCGGTATCAAAAGGTGCGGCAAGACATCGAAGACCTGGACCGGTAGTGCCGGTCGGGGCACGATATATTTATAGGTTCTTTGTGCATCTTTTTGTGCTCTTCGGCGTTTAATTAGGAGACAATCTGTCTAGAGGTGTTTTGTGGGTGAGATCGGACTTCCTGAGCTTTTAGTGATCTTCGGAATCGCGTTGCTGATCTTCGGGCCGAAGAAAATCGGTGAATTGGGCAAGGGCCTGGGCGAGGGCATCCGCCATTTCAAGTCTGGGTTGAAGGGCGATCCGGAAACTGCGAAACCGGCAGACACACCAGAAGCTCCCAAGCAAGCCTGAGCGTCAAGCCGCTTTTTGGTCCGGCGATTCCTCCCGCGCTTTGTCGCCGGACGAGCTCTGGTCTTCCTTCCAATGAGGAGCCACGGTTTGGCCTGAACGAGTCTACCCGCGGGCGAGGGCGCCCGCGCTACCGCTAGTTACCTTCCTCCCAATTCTCCAGGAAACAGTGCTGCTCGGGGTTGTCGCCAGCGCCTATTCGGTGACACAGATCGCCGGTGTGATGGGCGGCACGCTTCGCTGTGACAAGGCGAGGAATCACAGACTGTTCGGGGTTGCTATTCATATAATCCGCTTCGCAGGGACGATGGATCATTCCCCCGAATTGCGCAGATCCCTGCAGCGCCGGGGACTGAGCAATCTCAAGGAGGAACAGTGAGAAAGGGCTATACAGTATTTGCATTCATCCTGGTATGTGCAGTGATGTTGGCGGTATCGGCGCCGGCGTTCGCGCAGGCGAAAGCTCCGGACGCGCCGGTGATCCTGAAGGGCGCCCCGATGGGTGGGGTGAAGTTCCAGCACTCGATCCACAAGGACCTCAAGTGCGACAGGTGTCATCACGCGGCGAAGCCGGAGAAGGTGGCGAAGTCTGCGACACAGGCTTGCGGCGACTGCCACACCAAGACGGCAGCTGCTCCCATGAAGACCAACTTCAAGGGCGCGTTCCACGACGCGATGGCGAAGAAAGGCACCTGCGCCGATTGCCACACGGCCGAAAATGCCAAGGGCAAGAAGGCACCGACGAAGTGCGCGGAATGCCACAAGAAAGAGAACGCGTAACAAGGTACAAGGTACGAGGCTCAAGGCTCAAGGAAAAACAAAGTTCCTTGGGCCTTGTTCCTTACGCCCGGTTTTCACGGCATCCGGACCATGTACTTGCCGCAGTCGCCGAAGATCTTGAGCAGGCCGCTCAACCCGAGCAGGTCGCGGATGCGCTGGTTGAAGTTGACCAGGCGTAATTCGCAATCTTCTTTCTTGGCGCTCACATAGAGTCGCACCACCGCGCCGATCCCTGAGCTGTCCATGTGCTCCACCTGCGTGAAGTCGAGCACCACCACCTTCGCGCCGTGGATGAGCTGGTGGACTTCGTTCTTGAACTCCTCGGCGTACTCGGAGACGAGGCGGCCGCTGCAGTGCACGATCTTTTCCTGACCCCTCACCTCGGTGCGCATGCGCAGACGCCGGAACGGAATGGGACTGGCAGACATGGAAAAGCTCCTGGCCGGAATCCCCACGCGTCCCGGCGGTTGAAGAGTTGCGGAATTGTACATCGGAAAACCGGCTCAAGGCGCAAGGCTTAAGGCGCAGGGCATGAGGGTAAGTTTCAGACCAATGTTTGCGTGGTCGTACAATAAGCTTTCTTCGAGGCACGAAATGCAATTAAGAGAACTGGGCAAATCGGGGTTGAAAGTGTCGCCGCTGTGCTTCGGCGGGAACGTGTTCGGGTGGACTGCCGACGAAGCAACTTCATTCAAGTTACTCGATGCCATGGCGGCGTCGGGCGTGAACTTCGTCGATACGGCTGACAGCTATTCGACCTGGGTGGCGGGGCATCGCGGCGGCGAGTCAGAAGCGGTGATCGGGAAGTGGCTCAAGCAGCGCGGCCGCCGCGATGACATCATCGTCGCCACCAAGATCGGCTCCGACCTCGGGGGCGGGAAGAAAGGGCTGGCGAAGGTGTATATCCTTCGCGGGGTCGAAGACTCGCTGCGGCGGTTGCAGACGGACTACATCGATCTTTATCAAACGCACCGTCCTGACTTGGGCACGCCGGAAGAGGAGACGCTCAGCGCGTACGCGCAGCTCGTCGAACAGGGGAAGGTGCGCGCGATAGGCACCTCGAATTACTCGGCGGCGCAATTGAAGCATGCGCTCGAAGTCAGCCGGCAGCACGGATGGCCGCGATACGAGAGCCTGCAACCAAATTACAACCTGTACGATCGCGCCGACTATGAACGCGAACTGGAGCCGATCTGCCTGGCGGAAAAGCTGGGCGTGATCCCATATTTCGCGCTGGCGGCGGGATTCCTGACCGGCAAATACCGATCGGAAGCGGACCTGGCGCAGCGCGCGCGAGGACAGTTCGTGAAGAAGTATCTGAACGCGCGCGGCTTCGGGATATTGGCGGCGCTCGATGAGGTCGCGAAAGAGAAAAACGCGACCCCGGCGCAAGTCGCACTGGCATGGCTGATGGCGCGGCCGTCGATCACGGCGCCGATCGTCAGCGCGACGTCAGTCGAGCAGTGGAACGAGATCGTAAAGTCGATGGAGCTGAAACTCGATCCGTCGGCGATCGAGCGGCTGAATGCGGCCAGCGCGTACGCATAAACGGCAGTTAGAGGGCTGACGTATCGACAATTCTTTCGGAAGGCCTCGCTCATCGTACAGGAGCTCGGCATGGTCTGTGACAGGGCCTTTTACCCTCTTACGAAATCGGCGAGCAATGGCCAGGAGATCCGCGCTCATGTTGCCGCGCGTTTTTTGGCGCCGCACCCGTTCGAGTTTCTCACGTACCGCCTCGGTGGCGGCCTTGGTCATCGACTGCCCGGTCTCACGCGCCAACTCCTGCGCGAGTTTGTGGGCTTCAGCGGTTTTGATATTCAACGCCACACGCCACCTCGGCAGAAAACATTCTACCTTCTATCATTGGGCTAGTTCCCGGATGCCGCCGGCGGGTGATACGCGGGCGGGGCGACTGCGCTCTCTTCCCACGCGGTGAACCAGAGGTTCAACAGCATCTGCGCACCGGCGGCCAGACGCTGGCGGACAAACTCGCGTCCCTCCGGAGTTCCGGTGTCCTTGAAAGCTCCCGTTTTTTCCAACTGATACGTCTTTTCCACCAGAGCATTCGAGGCGCGCAGGTACGCGACGTAGTCCTGGAATGGATTCTGTAGGCGCATCGGGTCTTTCACCAGGTCGGCGATCGTCAACTGCTGCTGGATGCGTTGCACAAAGCCGCTCTCGAACTGGTAGTGGAAGTCCTTGGCGGTGGTGTAGCCGTTGGGATTGTCGCCGACCCACCCGTTGTACTGGATCGTCGTATGCATCGGGTTGGCTCCATCGGCGACATAGTGTCCAAGCCAGCCGGCATATAAGACGGCGTTTTGTTCGACGGCATCGGTGGGCTTGTTCTCTTTTTGCAGACGACGGTATTCGCGAAATGCGACGACGAGCCGGCCGTAGACCTCGGCGGTGATGTAGGGCTGAAGGCCGACTTTGTCGGGATCGAAATCGTCGGCGTGGTTCTTGGCGGCGGCCTTCTTGCCATTGACCAAACGGTAGAAGTCATAGCGTCCAACGGGAAGCTGCGGGATGTCGGCGACGCGCTCGAGGTCGATGAAGTGGTCGGGCTCCTGCGCGTTTTTCAGCGAAGCCTCGGTCTGGCTGCGCCAGCGGTCCGGTTCGGGTCCGAGGTACTCGATGCGAGCCGCGGCCTGCTTGAGGAATTGCGGCATCGAGGAGGGAATCTTCTCCGCGGCAGTGCGATTGATGAGCAGGTGGCCGATGTCGCCCCATGCGCCAGCGTGTTGTACGAATGTTGCGACGAGGCAAAGGACCGCCGCTGCACAGAGACCGCGCTTCAAAACTGACATGTAGGCTCCGAGTGGATCGAGAACCTAATTTAAACGATGTGGTCAATCGACGGACAAAAAACGTGGGCGGCCGAATGGCCGCCCACGAACTTCTTGCGCGAGTGAAGCTTAGAAGTGGTATTCCAGCGTTGCGGTGAAGACATGCGCCCGGTAGGACGGCTGGTCCGCACCCAGGAAGAGCGCTTTGTTCAGAGATGTTGCGTTGGTGGGGTCGGTTCCTACGTTGAAGCTATAGGGATTCACGATGCCAGTCTGCCAGTCATTGTTGTCGAACTGGCGGAAGGTGTACTGGAATTTCGGAATGAAGTTTTGCGTCAACTTGAAGCGGGCGATGACGCCAACTTCGTGGACCCGATTCACGGTTGTCGGATATCCGAAGCTCACCGCGGGATTGGCAGCCGTGTCCAGGACCCAGTTCGTGAAATGCGTTTTGCAATAGCTGGTGCCGGAGGTCCAGCCGTTGCCGATCTGGCAGTTCACGCCGTCGGCGGCGACGAAGCTCTGGACGGCCGACAAGCTGTAATACGTGCTGAAGTCGACCTTCTTCGTCGTGATATCCATTCCGCCGTAGTAGCTGTTCACGACATCTTTGTTAGCCGTCAGCAGGTCGTTGATCGGATCGCAAGAGCTGCCGCCTGCCGAAGGGGCGTTCGTGCAGGTAACAGTGTTGAGCCCGCGTCCCTGAATGATGGCGCCCGTGTTCTTCTCACGCGCGTACTCGGCGAAGAGCACGATGTTCGAAGTGAGAGCGTAATTGGCATCGACGCCGTAATTACGTCCGATGGTGTTCAGCAAACCATAGGCGTAATAGGGCCCGTAGATCGGCGTCGGTTTAGTGCCGGCGATCAGCACCGCACTCGTGGTGGCGTCGCCGACGGGAGTGAGACTGTTGACGCTGCTGCGGATATTAAAATTGTCCTGCAGCGTGCCCCAGAACGCCGACAGACTCAACCGCTGCGTGGCGTCCCATTGCAGGGAGACGTCGCCGCGGTTGCGTAGCCGCGTGGATTGATCCGGCATGCGGGCGTAGACGTTACTTGGGTCCAGCTCGTAGGCGTTGATACCGCCTTGCGGCATACGGTTCTGGTGCCGCCCGGAGATGCGCAGCGTCAAGTCCTTGCGCGGATGGAGGTCTACAGCACCGTAGAACGTATCCTCGGCGTCCTCTTCCACCTGGCGGTGAGTGCGGTCGTTCCAGCCGCGCTGGTATCCGAACTTCACCGAGTTCTTCTTGGAGAAGAACCAGGTACCACCAAAATCGAACAGCCGGTTCGTGAACGAGCTGGCTTCATTCGGACAGTAGTAGGTGTAGGCAGAGTTGATGACGTTCTCACTGCTCGGTCCCACCACCGGGTCAAAGCATCCGGCTGTCGAACCGTGGAAAGAACTGCTGATCAGGTACGACGTATCGGCAACGGTTGGCCGCACGAGCATTTCCGGGGTGTTGTCGTCGTACTTGTAGTGGTAGTACTTGGCCACCAGCTTGAAGTCCTTGGTCGCCTTGAGAACGGCGGTGTAGTTCATGGCCAGCGTGTCCACTTGCCCATTGAGGCTCGACTTCGGCAGGAACGCGGGATAGTTGGCCGGAGGAGTTTGCGTCAGGTACGTATTGGTGGTCAGGGGCTGGAAGCTCGCGTTCTGGGAGAGCCAGCCGGGAGTGACGTTGGCCAACAGGTCGAGGTGCTTTCCGATCTGGACCGCGCCCTGGGTGACGAACTGGTGGTAGCTATTGTCGGGATACAGGTCCATGCGACCCGTAGCCGGACCCACCGAACTCGACATCGACGATGTCACCTGGTTGTAGACGTTAGAGAACGGATTCGCGACCACCATACTGGGAACGTTGTTCTGGAAGAACGAACCCTGGTATCCGACCATGGCATCCCAGTTCTTCTTCCCGAACTCGGTAAAGATCTTTACTGTGCTCGTGTAATAGTCGATGATCTCCGGAGCCTCGGCGATGAAGCCGGTCGAGGAGTTGCCCATGACGAAGCCGATGGGCCGGGTACCGACCTGCTGCTCACGCGACAACAGGGCAGAGATGTTGACGTCGGGGGTGATGTTGAAACTCATCGACCCGCCGTACGTCTTCCGGCTCTCCTGTTGGGTAAAGTACTGCGCTCCGCCGACCCCTGAGACGAGCGAGCCGGCCACAGCGTTGGTGACCGCGGTGTTGATCGCGCTTACCGTGCCCGCCGTTTTGCAGGCGCCGGTACCGGTCACGCTGCCGCAAATGGTCCCGAACAGCGAGGCCTGCAGCGCCGGATTGACGGTCCACATGCCTTTGCCACCACTCGTAAACAACGTGCGCGTGGTTCCGCTGAAGATGTGGGGCGTTTCGTCGAACCGGAATTGCAGTTTGTAGTGTCCGTACTGTCCGAGGGTGACCAGGGCGCTCATGTCTCGACTGAGACTCCCGCCGCCCTCGAAGCCAAAGCCGTTGCTGACGGACTGGATATGGAGGTAGCTGTCGGTCCCGAATATGTTGTCCATCCGGGCATTGAACCGCGGGACGTAGAAGGAATTCCTGTAATCGTTGTAAGTGTTAAGGGCAGAGTTCAACAGATTGGGGCGGAACCCATTGCTGAACGGAACGGAACCGGAGGTGGTGCGGCCGTAAACGTCGCCGGTCAGGCCGCGAAAACCAAACTCCACCACGCCGCGCTCGGTAGGCTGTTCCTGGGCGTAAACCGCCATCGGAACAAGCAGGAGCGCGAGCAGTGCACATAGCGCAAATAGCTTGAAGATTTTCATTGCTCTTCTCCTCTCCCTACCGCACGAAGAATTTTCCAGACGGGGCGTTAGACCCGTGGATCTTGGCGTGGCAGTTCGCACAGCCACGGTTGAAGGACTTGGCCGGGTAGCCCATGGGCTGTCCGGCATTGGAAACGTTGCCCAGCGGGTATCCATAGGTGCCCGTGCCGTGCGCGAATTCGTTGTGGCACTCCTGGCACAGCCTGGGGATACGGGCTTTCAGCAACTGCGGGTTGAAGGAACCGTGCGCCTCGTGGCAGGTGTCGCAGTTTTCCATGACAGGCTGATGGGCCCACAGGAAGGGACCGCGCCGCTCGGCGTGGCAGCTATAGCAGTTCTCGTTGATGGTCGCCTGTTTCAATTGTGCCGGATTCGGCGTGCCATGCGGGTTGTGGCAGCTCGAGCAGGTGACCTTGCCTTCGCGGAAAGGCATGTGCGAAGAACGCTGGAGTTGCGCGCGGCGCATCTCGTGGCACGTCAAGCAGAGTTCGGTTTCCGGTTTGACCAGGCTGCCTACGTCACTGACGCGGGTAGAGATGAAGGCTTCGCCGCCCAACGACGTCTTCAGGTTTTGCTTGATGTTATGGCAGTCAACGCAGCGCATACCGCGGGATTCGTGCGGGCTCCCGGACCAGAACATCCGGTTGCCTTTCTTGTGGCACTGCACACAAGACTGGTTCTGTTCCTGGACCGAGTTGTGTGTGTCTTTGCCGTAGCGGATGGGAATCGTTTCCTTGCTGCCGCCGGCCTCCACGTGGGCTTTGCCCGGGCCGTGGCAAGATTCGCATCCGAGTTTTTCGTCGGCGGTGTGGGGCTTGGCAAAGGCTTTGCCCATCACCGTGTTCTTGAAACGACGATTTTGATCCTCGTGACAACCGACGCAGACGTCACTGCCGACGTAATCGCCGTTGACCGCCGACGCTTGAGCCGCCTTGGTCTGCTGGCCAGCGAAGCTGACGCTGGTGAGCGCGAGCATGACCAGCGCGACGGCAGCGACGGCGATCGCGATCCGCTTATGATTTTTAAGTTCATCCATTGCTGTTTGCTCCTAGGCACGCTCTTGGAGCCGACCCGCGGGCCCCCAGGAGTGCGCTAGTAGCATCGCTAATCGATGTCCAACTCGGCTGTGCTCCACATCACGTTTGGGGGTGATGAGTGCACGAATCGTCATCTCCGGCGCTCACAGTTCCATTTCGGGAAGGTTGAGAACAAACAGTAAAACTGCGGGTCTAAAGCAAAAAACCGCCGGATGCGGCGGCCGGCCGGTACGTTACGAACGTGATCAGTTGGCGCGCAGCACGTGATGAAGCCGTGCGCGTCGGGGATGCGTCAGCCCGATGGTGCGTACCCGGTCGTAAGCGGAGTGGAGATCGTGGCTCAGCAGGTAGACGACTTGCAGGCAAGCCTCCCGGTGATCGCGGAGGAAGCGGAGCAAGTCCTTGCGGCGGATGAACGCAACCTGTGCGTCATCCAGCATCTCGGCCGTGACTTCGTACGGATTGCCGGAGACGGTCGCACTCAGCCCGAGCACTTCCCCTGGTCCGGCGACGCGCAGCATCAGCCTCTTGCCGCCGTCCTCCTTGGAAGTGATGGAGAGCTTGGCGCGCCCTTCGCAGAGGACGAAGATACCGCGCGCGTGCCTGGCCTCATTGAACAGGGTGGCGCCACGAGGAACGGAGGCGAGCTGTTTGATGGAGTCGAACGCCTGCAGCGCTTCGAAGGGAAGGTCGCAGAACGTCCGGTCGGGCCGCAGTTCGCAACGGAAGCAGCTGTGATGGTTCGCGTACTCCATGTACGGTTGATACCGCTACTGGCGCGACAATACAGTGATTGCAGTCACCGCTCCGGGTGATGGCGACGCGCCGGTAGACAATTCCGACGCTGCGTTGTGGCGGGAAAAGAACGACAGTCAGAGGGGCCGGCACGCCGCAGAAGGCGACGCGCCGGTCAGAAACGAAATATCATCCGTTGGTGGCGATCGCCTTGAGCGCGGCCTTGTTGCGGATGTGCAGCGTGGAACCTTTGGCGTTCACGATCTGCCGCTTCTTCAGTTCCGCAAACAGACGAGTGACGGTCTCGCGCGAGGTGCCGATCATCTGCGCGATCTCCTCATGCGTCAGGGCAAGCTTCAGCCGCGGCTCCTGCTTCGCGGCTTCGCCGTTCTTCGAACTCCACTCCAACAACAGCTTCGCCAGCTTCTCCGCGGCGGAATGCGACAACCCGAGGGAGCGGATCTCGTGGCACGCGGTGTTGTACTTCTCCGAAAGCTGCTCGGCAACGCGGAAGCATGCATCGCTGTGCTCACGGAGGAAGCGCAGGAAGTCTTCGCGCTTGACGAAGTTCACCTGGCAGGGATCGATGGTTTCCGCAGTCAGTTCGTAGGGCTTCCCGGAAACGGTCGCACTCAGCCCGAGGACTTCGCCGGGTTCGGCGATCTTCAGGATGAGCGTCTTGCCATCCGTCGAGCAGATCGACAGCTTCACGCGACCCTTGCAGAGCACGAAAATGCCGCGCGGGGCCTGTCCTTCGACGAAAAGAACCGCGCCCTTGGGATAGGCACTGGCGTACTTGATGGATTCGAACGATTGCAGAGCGGCAGTGGGCAGGTCGCAAAAAATGCGATCAGCGCGCAACTTACAAGTGAAGCAACTTTCTATGATGTCCAGACCATACGGTGTTAACACAACACACCCCCGTGTGACGCACAATCATATGCCCGGGTTTATGGCGATTTGGCGAACAGTCGTTCGAAAACGAGCACCACGAGGGCAGGCAAGCGCGTTACATCGGGTGCTGGCCGCTCCGAAGCCGCTGCCGGCGTGGGCCCGAGCAGGCGCGGGCGTAAGTCCATCGTTAACGTAATCGTTAGTGATGGGGTCGGCATGTGATCCGGCTCATCGGGACGACGTACATGCATAGGGCCGCAGTTTCAGCGGCTAAAACGTCGTAATGCGACGACTAGTGAAGATACGAAATTGTCGTTATATCGCGTCCCGATTTGGTATAGGCAGGAACTCCGAAGGCAACGGGCCTGTGTTTTTCGAGACGCCGAAGGGCCGATCGGCATAGACGGCACGATGTTCACCAGTACGGTTCGACGTCACACTGATCGGTGATGTGGCTCACATCAGGGTTTTTGTGACCAGAGCTGGATCATTTGTGGCCGCGCGAAGCGAAAAACCGGCGTGTGAATGAGCCGCAAGCGCATACCAAAAGTCAGCACGGGATTGATCGATGCTGCTGCTGAAGAATTCAACAGTGCGATGAATCCCGCAACTGCGTCATCGGTTGCAAACGAGATGATCTTCCGCTCGGGAGTCGTTAAGTTGGTCAAATCAAGCAGCTTTGCGTGGACGCTGTCGTGGGATAGCAGTGGTTGTATGCGTGCAGCAATACTCGCAGGGGCCGACGTACCTGTGTCCGCATGCCGGTCGCTGGGGCGGGCCCCGACAGTTCGGTGTGGCAGGACCAAGCGTCATTGCCGATGCGGGAGATCGAGCGAGCGGCGCGCGCCGGCCACACCGAGTTTCCCCGGCGCGTCGCTTCGGGGGCGGCTGCTTGGCCAGGAACGCAGCCGTAGGACGCGTCGGGGATCGGATTCGAATGAGGGCGCACAGGCGCGTGGTGCGGGGACTCATGGCCTCGCGCCAACGCGTACTTGTGGGCCGGGGGCAGGGGTAGCGCGACGGCGCCCGAACGCACGCCGGCACGCTATGCGTTCGGGCGCTACAGCGGCGGAGACGACCTTGGCTCCAGCCGGCCTGTCGTGCGCCGCGCCGCTCCTGCCCGTTTCCCTGCCAGCCCGCAAACTCAGGTAACGCACCCGAGTAGTTACGGAAGCCATCTTTACTCAGGGCGGCAATAGCGCTACCTTGCGCTTATCGGGGGTGGTTCTGAAAACAGCGGAATACACGACCGGGCGCGTTGGAGACGAGCGCGCAGAGCTTTTGAGCTGTGGGCCAAGTGGACGCGGTGCAGCACAAGTTCCTGCACCGCGCCCGTCCAAGATGGCCCGCTCTCTTTATCTCGCCATCGGCGTGCTGGCGCTGCGATGGATGATGCGGCGCGACGGGCAACCCGATCTGCTGCCGCGCCTGCGAAACGCAGGTTTCTAGCACACCAGGTTTTTCTAGTGGGTCAGTTTGAATCTTGTTCAGCGAAACGTGAGTCGCAGCATCCGGCTGAATCGCGATTGACGGCCTGCCGTCCAATCTCAAGATTGCAGCTATCGTGAGTGCGGCACCATTCCTCACACTGCTGAGCAAGCTCGGGGCGGCGGAATTCCAGTTTGCAAACAGAACACGTGTAAGTGGTCATGCCACAGCCTCAAGCCGCATTATGCTCCAACAGCCCCACTAACTCATCCAGCGTCCAAAACTGACCCACTACCCAGGTTTTTTCTCCGGCCGCAGGCCGCAAAACAGCGGTGGAGCGGCCGGTTTTCTTTTTGCCGCCTGCGTCTTCACGTCGCCACTCCGCACACCTTCGCGTGAGGTTCATCACAGGCCGAGGTAATGCCACTCACAGCCCTCCAGGTCGATATCTGTGAAATTGAAATGGGCCGACACCTGGTGACGTGCGTCACGTCGACGTAGGACATCGGGTCGAGGCCAATCACCGCCCTGGCAGGTGGTTGGATGTCCGAAAAGAAATATCTCCCATCAATACGAGTGCGCTCGGCGGCTGTACTGCTGCCGGTCCTTTTCGTCGCGCTCTTTTCGCTCTCGGCACTGGCGAGGCCGGCCAATGACGCGAACGATACATGTCTGGCGTGCCATGGCGACAAATCGATGGCGACGAAGCGTGCCGGCCGTACGGTCTCGCTGTTTGTCGACAGCAAGCGCTTCGGCGGATCGGTGCACGGGTCGCTGAACTGCACGTCGTGCCACGCCGACCTGGAGGGCAAAGACCTCCCGCACGAGACGCCCAAGCGCGTGAACTGCGGCGCCTGTCACGACACGGAAGCGGCGCAGCACGCGAAATCGCTGCATGGGAAAGCGATCGCCCGCGGCGACAACCTCGCCCCGCGCTGCTACGACTGCCACGGCAACCACGAGATCCTGTCACCGAAGAACCCGAAATCGGCAGTCGCGCCGCTGAACATCCCGTACACCTGCGGCAAGTGCCACAGTGAGGGCACGCCGGTCCAGCGCAACCGCAACATCGCCGAACACAACATCCTGGAGAACTACACCGAATCCATCCATGGCGAAGGCCTGCTGAAGCGCGGCCTCAGCGTGGCGGCGAACTGCGCCTCCTGCCACACGGCGCACAATATCCTGCCGCACACCGATCCGAATTCTTCGATCGCGCGCCGCAATATCGCGGCGACATGCACGAAGTGCCACTCGCAGATCGAGACGGTGCACCGCAAGACGATCCGCGGTGAGCTGTGGGAGAAGGAAGCGAACGCACTGCCCGCCTGCGTGGACTGCCACCAGCCGCACAAGGTACGCAAGGTCTATTACGAGCAGGGCATGGCGGACGCCGATTGCATGCGGTGCCACCAGAGCAGGGAACTGAAGTCGCGCGACGGGCGGTCGATGTTCGTGCAGGTCATCGACGTGGCGGGATCGAAGCACGCGAAGGTGGCGTGCAGCCAATGCCACTCCGACGTGAATGCGTCGAAGCTGCGGCCCTGCGAGACGATCACCAGGAATGTCGATTGCAGCAAGTGCCACGAAGACATGGGCCAGCAGTACCAGGGCAGCCGTCACGGGCAATTGTTTGCCGCGAGCGATCCGAACGCGCCGACCTGCAAAGAATGCCACGGCACGCACCACGTTCTCGGCAAACGCGATCCCGTGTCGGTCACGTTTCCCACGAATGTCCCGCAGTTATGCGGACGGTGCCACAAAGAAGGCCAGAGGGCGGCGGTCCGCTACACCGGCGTGCAGCACGAGATCATCGAGAACTACAGCGAATCCATCCACGGCAAGGGGCTGCTGAAGAGCGGGCTGACCGTGACCGCCACTTGCACCAACTGTCACACGGCGCATAACGAGCTGCCGAAGTCGGACCCAAACTCGACCGTTAATCCGAAAAACGTTCCCGCCACCTGTGGCCAGTGCCATCACGGCATCCAGGAGCAGTTCGTCAATAGCGTCCACTCGACAACGGTCACCAAGACGGGTGAGCCGCTCCCGGTTTGCAGCGACTGCCACACGGCACATTCCATCAAACGCGCCGACGCAGACAGCTTCAAGCTCGAGATCATGGACAAGTGCGGCAAGTGCCACGGCGAGATCGCGAAGACCTACTTCGATACATATCACGGCAAGGTTTCGCGCCTCGGCTACACGAAAACCGCGAAGTGTTACGACTGCCACGGCGCGCACGACGTGCTGAAGGTCACCGACCCCAACTCGCACCTCAGCCGCGCCAACGTCGTGCAGACGTGCCGCAAGTGCCATGCCGATGCGACGCGCCGATTCGCCGGGTACCTGACCCACGCGACACACCACGACCCGCGCAAGTACCCGTTCCTCTTCTACACGTTCTGGGGCATGACCGCGTTGCTGGTGGGAACGTTTGTCGTGGGCGGCGTGCACACGCTCTTGTGGCTGCCGCGAGCCGTGGAGATGCGGCGCAACCTGAAAGAGGAAGAAGCAGCAGAGCAGCGCAGTGAGCCAACAGCTCCGTCAGGCGGGAGGGAACAGCAATGAGCCGCATCACCGAAGGACTGGACCAGGCCGCGAGCTACTCGACGATGGCGATCACCGTAGAAGAACCGGAGCGCGCAGGGACTGTTCCGGTCGAAGCAGTAGACACTCGCGAGTTTGTCCGCTTCACGACGCTGCACCGAACGTTGCACGTCTGCATGATCGTCAGCTTCATCACGCTGGCGCTGACCGGCATGTCGCTGAAGTTCTCGTACACGGCTTGGGCGGTGAAGCTGTCGCACATCCTCGGCGGATTCGAGACCGCCGGCTTCATCCATCGCTGCGCGGCGCTGATCATGTTCGGAACGTTCATCACCCACATCGTCGATCTATTCAAGCTGAAGAAGCGCGAGTACGGAAGCTGGAAGGCGCTGGTGCTGGGCGAGAACTCGATGATCCCGGGACGGCAGGACCTGAAGGAATTCATCGCGACCATGAAGTGGTTCCTGCACCTGGGCGAGCGTCCCCAGTACGGACGCTGGACGTACTGGGAAAAATTCGATTACTTCGCCGTATTCTGGGGCATTTTCATCATCGGGTCGACCGGCCTGACGCTGTGGTTCCCGGTTTTGTTCACCCGGATCGCGCCGGGACCGTTCATCAACATCGCGACCATCATCCACAGCGACGAGGCCCTGCTCGCCACCGGCTTCATCTTCACCGTGCACTTCTTTAACACGCACCTGCGGCCGGAAAAATTCCCGATGGACACGACCATCTTCACCGGCCGGATGGCGTTGGCCGAATTGAAGCGCGACAAACCGCGCGAGTACGACAAATTGGTCGCCAGCGGGGAATTGGAAAAGCATCTGGCCGAGCCTCATCCCGAGATCGTTATTCGCACCGTGCGCGGATTCGCGTGGGTGGCGCTCAGCCTGGGGTTCAGCATCGTGGTGTGGATCATCTACGCGATGCTGTTCGCGTACCGGTAACCCGAAGGGGGTCCGCAATGATTGCCACGAGTGCAGTTCGAGTCACGTGGTCGAGAAGCCGGCAGCTCTTATTCGCATTTGCGATTCTGATCGCATTCATCTCAGTTGTTTCGCCGGCTTCGGCAACGGACAAGAAAACGAAGAAGATCGAAGACACCGAATGCATGGCGTGCCATGCGCCGGATGGCGGCCTGACGAAGGACGTTGGCGGGAAGCAGGTCAGCCTGGCGGTCGATCCGACCAAGTTCAAAGCGTCGATCCATGGCGGGATGTTCGGTTGCGTCGATTGCCACACCGATGTCAAGGCGGTCCCGCATGAGAACACGCCGGCGAAGCCGCAGTGCGCCAACTGCCACGCCGACCAGGACAACGCGTACAAGCACGGATTCCACGCGCAAGCGGTGAAAAATGGCAATCATTACGCCGCTTCGTGCCTGGATTGCCACGGCAACATCCATGAGGTCCTGCCGTCGAGCGATCCCAAATCGCGCACGCATCGCACGAATATCCCGGCCACCTGCGGC
Organism: uncultured Terriglobales bacterium; assembly: GCA_964559835.1. Classification (GTDB taxonomy): domain Bacteria; phylum Acidobacteriota; class Terriglobia; order Terriglobales; family Acidobacteriaceae; genus DAISJI01. The sequence continues at coordinate 37,219 of CAZLJE010000032.1, read as the reverse complement.
TCTTGTCACGGGCAAAAGTTCGTCATGGAGAAGAGCGGGCACAGCGCGACGCCGTTCCTCGCGTACGAAGAGAGCGTCCATGGCAAGGCGATCGCCAAAGATGGCGACAATAGTAAGGCCGCGGTCTGCACCGACTGCCACGGCTCGCACGAGATCCTCTCAGCCGGTAATCCGAAGTCGCCGATCTTCAAGTTCAACGTGCCGAACACCTGTGCCAAGTGTCATGAAAACGTGAAGCAGGAGTTCATGGCAAGCATCCACGGCCAGGCGGTCAGCCGCGGCAACTGGCAATCGCCGGTCTGCACCGATTGCCACGGCATCCATACCATCAAGGCCCCGACGGACCCGAATTCCTCCGTCGCTGCCGCTGCATTGGCCCGGGTCACGTGCGCGCGATGCCACGAGGGCGTGCGCCTTGCGGCTGAGTTCGGTGTCGAGAGCCGCCGCGCCAGCACGTACATGGCGAGCTATCACGGGCTGGCGTCGAAGATGGGGTCGAGCGTCGTTGCGAACTGCGCCAGTTGCCACGGCGTGCACAACATCCTGCCGTCGAGCGACCCGAAGTCCACGATCAACCACGCCAATCTGGCAGCCACGTGCGGCAAGTGCCACCCGGGCGCGAGCGAAAGATTCATCCAGGGCAAGATCCACGTGGACGCGCCGCTGTCGGCGGACATCGGCAGCGTTGCCGTGCGTTGGACGCGGCGGTTCTACCTCGGCATGATCTTCGCCGTCATCGGCGGCATGCTGCTGCACAACCTGATCATCTGGCGACGTAAAGCCGCGGCGCACCGCAACGCGCACATGCGGATCGTCACGCGCATGGACAGCAAGCAGCGCTACCAGCACCTGACGCTGCTTACCAGCTTCATCGTCCTGGTGGTCACGGGCTTCGCGCTGAAGTATCCGGATTCGTGGCTGGCGGATCTCTTCATCAATGAGTCGGTGCGCAGCGTCCTTCATCGCATCGCCGCAGTCGTGCTGATTGCCGTGAGCTTCTACCATCTCGTCTATGTCCTGACGGATAAGAAGGGCCGCAAGCTGTTTCTTGACATGCTGCCGGTCCCGAAGGACGTGTTCGATGTCCTCCAGAACATGCGCTACTACCTCGGACTGTCGAGCGAGAAGCCAAAGTTCGCGCGCTTTAATTACGCGGAGAAGGCCGAATACCTCGCGCTGGTCTGGGGCATGTTCGTGATGGCGGCCACGGGCCTGTCGCTCTGGTTCAAAGTCGCGGTCGGACATTTCTTCCCGCGCTGGTGGCTTGATGTCGCCACGGCCGTGCACTTCTACGAAGCGGTGCTGGCGACACTCGCGATCGTTGTATGGCACTTCTACATGGTGATCTTCGATCCCGAAACGTACCCGATGAACTGGGCATGGTACGACGGCAAGATGTCGGTCGAGCACTACCAGGACGAGCACGAACTGGATACGGACACCGTGCTCGCTGCGGCCACCGAGGCCGTGGAGAAGAACGCCGCCGATGAACCGAAGGTGACCGTCGTCAGCGATAGCGAGCAAGAGGAAACGGCCGCACACAAATAACCATTACTGCCGGCCCACCGTTTTCCTTGAGCGTTGCGGCTTGGGCCTTGCGCCGTTCTCACATCACACGCATTTGTGACGTACGTCCGCCTCAGTTCGGCATAGCGTACGAGATTCTGTCCCTGTAAGCTGTGCTGCGCGAGTTGAGGGATTCGCGCATCGATCAACGGCAATTCCAGCTAAAAACCCGCGCTCGGGTTGGCGCGGCAGCAAGAACCGAGATTGGAGGGTCCGTATGCCTGATCAACCGCAGGACGAGCCGGCGTTAAAGAACGGCACACCGGGGCTGTTCCGAAACGCCGTTAGTCTCGTCGGCGCCGCACTGGCTGTCGTCAGCGCGGCCAACATCATCTTCCTCATATTTGTTGAGTACATTTCCTCCCGGCCCAGTCCTTACATCGGCATTTTTGCGTACATGATCCTGCCGGCATTCCTGGTGCTGGGGCTGATCCTGATCCCGGTAGGAATGCTGATCGAGCGTCACCGGCGCCGGACGCACGCGCCGTCCATTCCGCGGTTCCCGCGCATCGACCTCAATGATCCGCGCCAGCGCAGCGGTTTCGCGATGTTCGTGTCGTTCACCATCGTGTTCGTCGCGCTCAGTGCGGTAGGCAGTTACCGGGCTTATGAATTTACCGACTCGGTCCAATTCTGCGGCCAGCTTTGCCACACGGTCATGAATCCCGAGTACACGGCGTATCTGCAATCGCCGCACGCGCGCGTGCGCTGCGTCGACTGCCATGTCGGTCCGGGCGCGGGATGGTACGTGCGCTCCAAGCTGTCGGGCGCATACCAGGTCTATTCGGTCACCTTCCACAAATATCCGAAACCGATCCAAAGCCCGGTCGAGAACCTTCGTCCGGCCCAGGAGACATGCGAACAGTGTCACTGGCCGCGCAAGTTCTACGGCGCGCAACTGAAGGTCTTCTATCACTACGGCAGCGATGAGAAGAACACGCCGCGCCAGATCCGCATGCTCATCAACACTGGCGGCGGCGATCCCGCCACCGGCGCGCCGAACGGCATTCATTGGCACATGAACATCTCGAACGAGATCACCTATATCGCGCGCGATAAGAAGCGCCAGGACATCCCCTGGGTGCAGGTGAAGGACATGCAAGGGCGCGTGACGGTGTACCAGTCGAAGGACAACCCGCTCAAGCCCGACGAGATCGCAAAGATGCCGAAGCGCCGGATGGATTGCGTCGACTGCCACAACCGGCCGACGCACATCTATGTCGCGCCCGACCGGTCAGTGGACGAGGCACTGCTGGCGCGGAGACTGGATTCCAGCCTGCCGTTCATTAAGCAGCAGTCGGTCGAAGCCCTTACCGCCGACTACAAGTCGACCGACGAAGCCATGCAGGCGATCGCGACGAAACTGGAGAATTTCTACCAGCAGAAGTATCCGGACGTCTTCAAGGCAAAGCAGCTGGAAGTACGGGGCGCCATTGCAGAAGTCCAGCGCATCTTCAGGGGCAGCATCTTTCCGGAGATGAAGGTGGATTGGCGTGTGCACCCGAACAACATCGGGCACTTCATGTCGGCCGGATGCTTCCGCTGCCATGATGACAGTCACGTCAGTGCTGATAACAAGAGAGTCACAAAGCAGTGCGACGTTTGCCACACGGTCATCGGCGAAGAGATGAGCGGACAGCCGGTCATCGGCAGCACGCAAGGCATGCAGTTCAAGCACCCTGTCGATATCGGCGACATCACCCAGGTGAACTGCTCCGATTGCCACAACGGGGGGATCGGGCCGTAAAACAGGCTTAGGGCGTAGGGCGCAGGGTCTAGGGCGCCAACTGCCAACAGTTCGGCCCTACGCCCTGAGCCCTACGCGCTGCGCCCTGTTCATCCCTCACACCGATTTGTGACGTCCATCACGGCTCGATGTGAACACCCGGGAATAATCTCTTGCTTGTGGAGAGGAGACCGGGGATGGAACCGAAACACGGAAACGGAACTCAAGAAAACAAGCCGCGGCTGATCTTCTGGGAAGTGACCAAGGGTTGTAATCTGCGCTGTATCCACTGCCGCGCCACGGCGACCGAATTGATGTCGCCGAAGGACCTGCCGACCGCGCGCGCTCTCGACATCATCACCCAGATCGCCGCTTACGCGAATCCGATCCTCATCCTCAGCGGGGGCGAGCCGCTCTACCGACGCGACATTTTCGAACTCGCGCGCTTCGGCACCGACAAGGGCCTGCGTGTCGCGCTCGCGACCAACGGCACCATGGTCACCAAGGAACTGGCGCGCCGCATCGTGGAATCGGGCGTGAAGCGAGTGTCGATCAGCCTCGATGGCGCCGACAGCACGACCCACGATACCTTCCGCGGAATCCCCGGAGCGTTCGACGCGGCGGTTTACGGGCTGCGCAATCTGAAGGAACTCGGCATGTCGGTGCAGATCAACATGACGATCGCGCGCCACAACGCCCGCCAGCTTCCGCAGGTGCTGGACCTGGCGCGCGGGATCGGCGCCGACGCGTTGCATACCTTCCTGCTGGTACCCGTCGGCTGCGGCGTGGACATCGCGAAAGAGCAGATGGTCGCGCCTGACGAATACGAGGAAATGTTGAACTGGTTCTACGACCAGTCGCTGCAGGGCGGGATCGAGTTGAAGGCGACCTGTGCGCCGCATTATTTCCGCGTCGCGCGCCAGCGGCGTGCTGCCGACCGCCGTGCCGCTGATCAAAATGGAGGGAACGGAAAAGCTGCTGCTCCGGCCATAGGCCCCAACGAAATGCTCATGCCCGGCTCGACCGGAATCGCCATCCATCCGCACGCGGCGGCGGCCAAGAACGCGGAACTTGCAGGGGCTCCGACCGGTCGCCCCGGCGGCCATCCTGACGGCATGAACGCCATGACGAAGGGCTGCCTGGCGGGTACGGGCGTCTGCTTCATCTCCCATGAAGGCGAGGTGTTCCCGTGCGGCTATCTGCCGGCAGTCGCAGGCGACCTGCGCAAGCAGAGCTTCGCCGACATCTGGGAGAACTCGGAAGTGTTCAACGACCTGCGCGATACGAATAACCTGAAAGGGAAGTGCGGCTGCTGCGAGTTCCGCAACATCTGCATGGGGTGCCGCGCTCGCGCCTACGCCCAGACCGGTGACTACCTCGACGAAGAGCCGTTCTGCGTTTACCAGCCGAAGAGTGAAGCGCTCAAGGCACAGAAGAACGGCGTGGTCACAATCTCATAGCTGTCCATTCATACCCGTGGCCGGTGGAACCGCTGCCGGCCACATTCATTTCCGTAGTATTCGCGGCAGGCGAGACTAAAGTCACATCCATTGATATCCCGCGCACGTTAGCGTTGTTTCAGGAGCAGAGACCATGGCAGTCGCAGTTCAAGACCGAATTCCCAATGGGCGTGCACGGGCTCTGGTCGTGCCGCGCGAGCATGGCGCATGGGGGATCCTGCTTGTGCCGTTGGTGACCGGCGCAGTCGTGGGCATCAGGAGTGTTCCCGCCGCGTTCTCCGTCGGATTATTCACCGTTGCTGCCCTCACCCTGTTCTGGCTGCGGACGCCCGTCGAAAGCTGCTTCGGGGCCGGGCCGATGCGCGTGCAGACGGATGCCGAGGCGAAATCGGTGCTTAGCGCGATGGCGATACTCGGCAGCGTTGCTGCTATTTCGCTCACGGCGTTGTTCCTGATCGGCCATACCTCCGGCCTGGTCATTCTAGGTGCAGTAGCGGCCATCGCATTCATCATCCAGGCGTTGCTGAAGAGATTCGGCCGTCGTTACTACATGGCGGCGCAGATCATCGGCAGCATCGGCCTGACCGCCACCGCACCGGCCGCGTATTACGTTGCCACTGGACGTCTGGACAAGATCGCGCTCTCGTTGTGGCTTGCGAACTGGGTGTTCGCCGGGAACCAGGTGCATTTCGTGCAGATGCGTATCCACGGCGCGCGGCTGAGCGACGGACGTGACAAGTTCCGTCACGGCGCCGCATTCTTCATCGGACAGGTTGCGATGGCGATTGCTCTTGTGGTCGTGTGGCGCGCTCAGTTGCTGCCGTCGATCGCTGTGCTCGCATTCATTCCGGTGCTGGTGCGCGGGTTCTGGTGGTTTCTGCCTGGTCCGCAGACGCTCGCAGTCAAGCGCCTCGGTTGGACGGAATTGGCGTATGGGGTGAGCTTCGGCATTCTGCTGATCGCCGGATTCGTGCTGTAAAGTGCCAAGTGCGAAGTTCTAAGTGCGAAGCCCGGATTCTCCTTACTTCGCACTTCCCGCTTCGCACTTTGCACTTGGAACTTCTAGAATCCGGTCATGCTTCCCATCAAGTCTTCGGCCGCCGAGATCCTCCGTCGCGTTCCGATTTTCACAGACCTCTCCGAGACGGAACTCAGTTTCCTCTCCGAGCGTGCTGTTCCCCGCAAGTACCATGCAGGTGAGTTGCTCTTCCATGAGGCAGACGCCTGCGCCGGTTTGTTCGTGATCGAGAGCGGCAACGTCCGGATATTCAAGAGTTCGGCGAGTGGGCGCGAGCAGGTCCTTTCGGTCGACGGCCCCGGCAGCTCGATTGCCGAACTGCCGGTGTTCGACGGTGGCAAGTATCCTGCCTCGGCTGCCGCGGTGAACGAAGTCGCGGCGCTGTTCGTCAGCCGCCAGGACTTTCACGCCATGTGCCTCGTGCACCCGCAGGTCTCGCTCAAGGTGCTGCGGATCGTCGGCAAGCGCCTGCGCACGCTGGTTGGGATCATCGAGGAGCTTTCTTTTACGACGGTGCGGTCGCGGCTTATCTCGTTGCTGGTGAAGTTTGCGCGCCAGCAGTCGGACGCGCCAGGGCCAGTGAAGATCACCCTTCCTTCGTCCAATCAGGAGCTTGCCGCCCACATTGGCACGGTGCGCGAACTCGTGTCGCGCAACATGAGCCGGCTCCAGGCAGAAGGCTTGATCAGCATCGACGGCCGCCAGGTTACGATTCCTGACGTCCAGGCGCTGCGGGACCAACTTGAAGGGGCGGAATAGGGCGCAGGGCTCATGGCTCAGGGCGCATGGCAATTTGCAGATTCGTTTTTGCCATCAGCCATGCGCCATAAGCCATGTGCTTGTCCGTGACTTAAGTCATCGTCCGGCGTTCCCGTGTTGTCTACAGTCTTGTCAACAACGGAGGAAAACATGCTGGACACTGCCAAGACTGTTCGCGAGATCGCCGTCGAGATGCCGCACGCCACACGCGTATTTGAGAAGTATGGGATCGACTACTGCTGCGGGGGCGCCAAGACGCTGGAGCAAGCCTGCGCGGCCGCCAACCTGCGCGTCGATACGGTCCTGCAATCGCTGGAAGCTCCCGCACCGGCCGCCGCCAACCAGGAATGGAGCGGCGGACCGCTGGGCGCACTCATCCGCCACATCGTTGACACCCATCACACTTATGTGAAATCCGAGACACCGCGCCTCGAGGCGCTGATCGCCAAAGTCTGCGGCGTGCACGGCAAGAACCATCCCGAGTTGCCCGAGGTGCAGAAGGTATTCAGCGGCCTCGGCGCTGAGCTCTCGATGCACATGATGAAGGAGGAGAACATCCTGTTTCCGTACCTTACCCGCATGGAGCAGGCCATCCAGTCAGGACATCCGGGAATTCGACCGCCGTTTGGCACAGTGGAAAATCCGATCCACATGATGATGATGGAGCACGATTCCGCGGGTGACGCCCTGCGCGAACTGCGGCGCTTAACCTCGGACTACGCCGCCCCGGCCGATGCCTGCATCAGCTACCAGACGCTCTATAAGGCGCTGGCTGACTTCGAGGCCGACCTGCACCAGCATATCCACCTGGAGAACAACATCCTGTTCCCGCGCGCAGTGGAGATGGAGAAGCGGAATTAGTGCGTCGTAGAAGCTCTTAGCGATTTCGGCTTCCGTTCTTCTTCGGGACGGAAGCCGATTTGTTTGATCGGTGTTCCGCTCGGCTGCATCAGCACCTTGATCGCAGAGATGATTTCGTGCGAATCGACGCGACGCTCGAGTTCGGCAATCTTCTCGGCGAGTTCTTTGTTACTGGCCAACATCTCACGCAACCTCACGAACGCCCGCACGATGAACACGCTCATCTGCACTGCTCGGGGTGAGTTCAGCACAGTGGCGGCCATGATCGCGCCGTGCTCGGTGAAGAAGGGGCAGGTAGCGACGGCCGCCACGGCCCTTCTTTGAGGTCGCATTTTGCGACCTCAAACGCACAACTTCTTCAAAATCAAGAGGAAAGCAGAAATCCAAAGGGAACCGGTCAGCGTTCCGTTTAACCTGTTCGTTCAGTCGTTTCACCGTCACGCCCTATAGTTCCGCAATGTCCGTGTCGAGCAGAACTTTCTGTCCGCGGATTGTCACGATCCGTGTCTCCACCGGCTTTTCAATCTTTTCGTGATTGCTCACGTGCGAGCTCCTTCGGAACTAGTAGCAGTTCCAAAGTGTTGCCGCCGTGACGTAAGTCACAGACACGCTGTTCATGTCCCGGTAAATTGACGACTTCTGGGTCAACAACTCATCTTGCGGAGATTGCCTTTATGTCTTACAAGAAACTCTGGATCGTGTTGGGGATCGTATTGCTGGCGTCGTTCGCTGTGCTTGGCGGCGTCGGCTACAAGGCCATTCGCAACGGCCCGCCGATTCCGGCGCAGGTCGCCACCACCGACGGGCGCGTGCTGTTCAGCGGTGAAACCATTCGCGACGGCCAGAACGTCTGGCAGACCATGGGCGGGCAGGAGGTCGGCACGATCTGGGGGCACGGAGCCTATGTGGCGCCCGATTGGTCCGCCGACTGGCTGCATCGAGAGTCGGTCTTCATCCTGAACAAATGGGCGCAGCAGTCCGGCGGAGCGAATTACGAAGCACTTCCGCGCGAGCAGCGGGCCGCGCTCCAGGCGCGCCTGGAATCGCTGATGCGCACCAACACCTACAACGCGGAGACCGACACCCTCGTCCTCGATCCGATCCGCGCCGAGGCCTTTGAGGCGAATGCCACCTACTACGCCGACGTATTCATGAACGGCCGCAAAGAGTATGCCATCCAGAAGAACGCCATTAACGACGCGGCAAAGATGCGTGAGATGGCCGCGTTCTTCTTCTGGACATCATGGGCGGCGAGCACACAGCGCCCAGGTGCAGACGTGACGTACACGCAGAACTGGCCGCATGAGCCTCTCGTCGGGAATCGCCCGACCGGCGCCGCGGTCATGTGGAGTCTTATCAGCATCGTCCTGCTGATCGCAGGAGTGGGCGCCCTGGTGTGGTACCAGGCATCGCAGAGGGGTGCACCCACACATGAGATCGGCGCCACGCGCGACCCGCTCCTCGGGTTGCAGCCGACGCCCTCGCAGAAAGCGACGGTGAAATACTTCTTCGTCGTCGCGGCGCTCTGGATCGTGCAAGTCGGGCTGGGCGCCATCACGGCACACTATGGCGTCGAAGGCAGCAGCTTCTACGGTATTCCGCTCGACCGCTGGCTGCCTTACGCGGTCACGCGCACATGGCATCTGCAGATCGGCATCTTCTGGATCGCGACCGCCTGGCTTGCAACCGGCCTCTACATCGCGCCGGCCGTGAGCGGCGTTGAGCCGAAGGGACAGCGGCTGGGAGTGAACGTGTTGTTCGGCGCGCTGCTGCTGGTTGTAACCGGTTCGCTTTTCGGCGAATGGGCCAGCATCCAGCACAAGCTTGGTAACTGGAACCCATTCTGGTTCGGTACTCAAGGCTATGAATACGTCGACCTCGGCCGCTTCTGGCAGATACTGCTCTTCGGTGGGCTGTGTTTCTGGTTGTTCCTTGTCTATCGTGGACTCCGTCCGGCCCTGAAACGCAATGATTCGCTCAAGCCGCTGCTGACGCTGTTCACCGTTTCGTCGGTCGCGATCCCGCTGTTCTACGCCGCGGGTCTCATGTACGGGCAACGCTCTCCTCTGATCACCACCGAGTACTGGCGCTGGTGGGTAGTGCACCTCTGGGTGGAAGGGTTCTTCGAAGTGTTCGCCACCGTGGTGATCGCGTTCCTGTTCTGCCGTCTGAAGCTGCTGCGGATCGAGTCAGCCACGCGGAACGTGCTCTTCTCGACGGTGATCTTCCTGAGCGGCGGCATCATCGGGACGTTCCATCACCTGTATTTCGCGGGAACGCCGACCATCGTGCTCGCGCTTGGCGCGGTGTTCAGCGCGCTGGAGATCGTGCCGCTGAGCATCATCGGCTTCGAAGCCTGGGAGAACCTCCGGCTGACCAAGGCCAGCGGCGAACACGCGTGGCTCGCCGCCTACAAGTGGCCGATCTACTTCTTCGTTGCCGTGGCGTTCTGGAATTTCGTGGGCGCCGGTATTTTCGGCTTTCTCATCAACCCGCCCATCGCGCTCTATTACGTGCAGGGCCTGAATCTCACGCCAGTGCACGGACACACGGCTCTGTTCGGCGTGTACGGCATGCTCGCGCTTGGGCTGACATTGTTCTGCCTGCGCGCGCTTCGGCCGGGGCTGGCGTGGAAGGACCGTCCGCTCGCGATTGCGTTCTGGTCGATCAACGGTGGCCTGGCGGTGATGGTGCTCGCCAGCCTGCTGCCGATCGGCTTGATGCAGGCATGGGCTTCGGTCGAGTACGGCACCTGGTACGCGCGCTCGGCCGAGTTCCTCCAGACCGGCGTCATGAACACGCTGCGCTGGATGCGCATACCCGGAGATAGCTTATTCGCGTTCGGCGCGCTGGTGCTGACGTGGTTCGTCGTCGGGCTGGTCACCGGTCATTCCTTCGACAAGACAGCGAAAGTCGAAGCCGGCGAGGCATTCACGCGCCCGCGCGTGCAGTTCGAAGAGGAACAGAAGGAACTAGTGCACGGCGATTAGCGATTCTAACTTGGGAAAAAGACCCGGAGCGGACCGACATCCACTCCGGGTTTCTTTGCGGAGGAGGCAGGTTAGAAACGGATTCCGAACGTGAGCGGTACCATGCGGGTCGGCACGTGCCCGGTGTTCGCGTAATGATAGCGGGCTTCGGCGAAGATCTTCGCGCCATGGCTGACCCCGAACTGCAAACCGCCGCCGAGGCTGCCGCCGATGCCATCGCGGACTACGCTTCCAAGCACCTGGTTGCCGGTCGTCACCGCGGGATAGAAGATCCCGAAGAACGGGTCGAACACCGTGACCGGGAACAGAGATGGTTGCGTGAATTCGATGGTGCGCCGGTACCAGCCGACGCCGCCCACGATGTAGGGAGAGAACCGCGTTCCGAACTGGATCCTGGGATCGGCGGTGACCGCATAGACACGCCCGTTTCCGTTCGGCGCGCCGACCGCTCCCAGAAGCGCGCTGTTCACGCCGAAGCTGTTGTACATGAAGTGCGGGCCGATGCTGAAGAAGCGGCCCAGGTTCACCCCGACGCCTCCGCCGATGTTCCAGCCATTGTTGAGGCGATTCGCCGTGCGTCCTACCGGTGGCGTGTAGCCGCCCCCGACCTCGAACGTATACCGATGTTCCTGCGCCGTTGCCGCTACTGTTGCGAGCGTAAGCGCCAACAATGCGCACGCCCGCAAAACACGAGTGCCGTCAGGTAGTTTCATCTCGTTTGACTCCTGTCTTTTCGACGGGGCCGCGGGCGGAAGAGTTGACTAACGGCGATGTGTGTCGCACGCGAAGATGCGCCAGAGATGAGGAGGAGAACGGGGGTTCGAAGCTTTGTGCCCGCGACTCACATGTTGCGACGCAACCGATTGCTCAGACGGCCGCGGCAATCTTGTTTCCGCGCCCCAGCACCGCCGCCCCCGCTAATCCCGCGGCCAGGAATCCCATAAGCTCGGTAAAAATGTACGCTGTCGTGTAGCTGCCGGGAAAGCCGTAGAAGACGAAGTAGGAAATGTTCGTACTCATCGCCGCGATCAAGCCGACTACGGCAACGAATCCGACCTTCGAGCCGTAGCTTTCCAGCCTGGTCATCGACAGCAGCACCAGCGCGAGCAGCGTCATGACGAATTCTTTCCCGAATTCGAGGCCGAGCATGGCGGGGTTCAGCCCGGGCCGCCCCGCCGGATGGTAGATAAGGATTCCCGACGGGCTGGTCGCAAGCTTTTTCTCGTAAGCGGGCATGTTCTCGCGCATCTGCTTCATGGTTGGATTCGGCCCGAGTGCCATGCCTGGATAGAGATACAGCCCGCTCTGGCCGCCGATGCTCGTGCTCAATGCGCTCAGCACCGGCGCCTCATTCGGGATTTCCTGCACGCCGACTGTGCCAAGCGGCAGAACCATGTGAGCCAGGAACATCCAGACGAACATGGCGATGGCTCCGACGACGCTTGCGGCGAGAACTCGCTTCATAATGCCTCTCCTTGCCGAAATTCGGTGGAGCACCATAGCCGATTTTGCATGCCCGGGCAACTTGGAACTGCTAAGCTCGCTCCGTGCCCTCCGACGTCATCGTCGTGCGCGAATGGGACGCCGATAAATTCCACGCCCGCGTCCTCGAACTCGAGCAGCAGGGCTATGTCGCGCGCCGCGACACCTACCGCGTCACCGCCGAGATGAATCCCGAGACCGGATGGATCACGCACGTCCACTCGATCGAATTGTCGAAGTCCGCCGAATAAACGGTTCTCCCATCGCGTTACCAACGGACGACTGCTTTTGGCACTTGTGTGACTACATTTAAATATTGCAATATAGTCTGTATGCCTGAAGTCGGACGGTTCAAGGCCGAGTTCTTCAAAGCCCTCGCCCATCCTATACGCATCGCCATTCTGGACAGCCTTCGCCCCGGGGAGCGCAGCGTCAACGAGCTCTGTGCCGCGCTCGGTGTCGAGCAGAGCACCTTGTCGCAACAGCTGGCCGTGTTGCGATCCCGCGACATCGTCAGCGGGCGCAAGGAAGGGTTGAACGTCTTTTATTCCGTCAACGACCCCACGGTTTTCAAGCTGCTCGACGTGGCACGCCAGATCTTCAATAACCAGCTCATTTCGCTGAAGGGAATGTTGTTGGAGATCAATGCGCCGGCAGGACGGGGACGCCGATGATCGCGTCCGAATGGCTGCCGAAATCCGTCCTCGCACTCAAGGACTATGACCGGCACAAGTTCCTGGCAGACGCCACCGCCGGCATTACTGTCGGTCTCGTCGCCTTGCCGCTCGCCATGGCATTTGCCATCGCCTCGGGCGTCCCGCCACAAGCGGGGCTCTATTGCGCGGTCGTAGCCGGGTTTCTCATCTCGGCATTGGGCGGATCGACGACTCAGATCGGCGGCCCCACCGGTGCGTTCGTTGTAGTCGTCTACGGCATCGTTGCGCGCTATGGCATCGACGGGCTGTACATGTGCACACTGGTCGCGGGAGTGCTTCTGATCGGACTCGGCATCACCGGCTTAGGGACCGCCGTCCGGTACATTCCGCGGCCGGTCGTCGTCGGCTTCACGAACGGCATCGCCGTGACCATCGCCAGCACGCAACTCAAGGACTTCTTCGGCCTGAAGATCGAAAAGATGCCGGGAGATTTCCTCGGACGCCTCGAGGCGGTGGGGAAGAATTTCGCGTCTCTATCGTGGCAGAGTGCCGCGCTGGCTGTGCTGACCGTAGCAATCATCGTTATCTGCACGCGCACGTTCAAGCGTATTCCCGGCTATATCGTCGCGCTCCTGGTTGGTACTGTCATCGCTTTCGTTGCCAAGTTGCCGGTCGACACCGTCGGCTTGCGTTTCGGCGGTATCCCTTCGGGTCTGCCGAAACTCGCCATCCCGCAATTCCGTTGGGACCTGATCCGTCCTGTCATCCATCCGGCGATCACGGTGGCGATGCTTGGGGCGATCGAGTCGCTGATGTCCGCCGTCGTCTCCGACCGCATGAGCGGCGAGAAGCACAACCCGAACGTCGAACTCGTTGGACAGGGGATTGCGAACGTGTTCTCGCCCATGTTCGGGGGTTTACCGGCCACCGGGGCGATCGCGCGCACGGCAACGAACATCCGGTGTGGCGCCCAGACGCCGGTCGCGGGCATGGTCCACGCGGCTACTTTGCTTGTGATTTTGCTGGTCGCCTCGCCTCTGGCGCGGTTCGTGCCGATGGCCGTGCTCGCCGGCATCCTGTTCGTGGTCAGCTACAACATGGGTGATTGGGGCGAGATCCCCGAACTATTGCGGCTATCGAAACTCGAGATTGGGACCTGGCTCCTGACCTTTGGGCTGACCGTATTCGCCGACCTGACGATCGCGGTCGAGGCCGGCATGATCATGGCCGGCCTGGTGTTCATCGCGAAAGTGACGGCAACGACGAAGGTGGCGCGGGTCACGCCGGAGTACATCGAGGATGGGCGCCTCCACATTCTCCAGGACAAAAAGATTCCCGCCTACGTCGCGGTGTTCCGCATTCACGGACCGTTCCTGTTCGGGATGACCGAGAAACTCGACCACATTGCGGCGCGGCTCGATGAGCTGCCGCCCATCGTCATCCTGCGCCTGCGCAACATGACCGCCATCGATGCGACCGGTGTCCAGGCGCTGGAGCAGTTCGCCGCCCAGGTGCAAAGCTCAGGCCGGGCGATGCTCATGTGCGGCGCGCCCGAGCAGCCCCGGCAATTCATGGAGCGTGCGAACTTTGTCCAACATGTAGGCGAGAAGAATCTCTGCTCGAACATCAATGAGGCGCTGGACCGGGCGCGCGCGATCTTCGCTGAGATTGAGCCGACCGCTCCCTCGCCGGGCAAGTGGGGCCGCCGCTCAGGAGAGCAGGGGAAACGCGCCGGCGGCGCGTCAGTCGCCGCAGTAGAGCTCTGAGCTGGCAACTAACAACTGGCAACTAGCAACTGTTCTTACATGTCGCGGAAAACTCTCATCACCGCAGATCCTCTGGTCCCGGATCGTCCTACTCTGCCCAAGCTTCGCGAGGCCGCCGCCGGGTGCAAGGCGTGCGATCTTTGGAAGACCGGCACGCAAACGGTTTTCGGGGAAGGTTCACCGCATGCCAAGGTAATGTTTGTCGGCGAACAGCCCGGAGATAAAGAAGATCTGGCGGGCAAGCCGTTCGTTGGTCCAGCCGGCGCGGTCCTGGATAAGGCGCTCGTTGCCGCGGGAATCGATCGCAACGAGGTGTATGTCACGAATGCCGTCAAACACTTCAAATGGGAACCCCGCGGGAAGCGCCGCATCCACAAAAAGCCGAATCAGATGGAGATCGCGGCTTGCCGTCCGTGGTTGAACGCGGAGATCGAGGTCACCAAGCCGCAGGTGATCGTGCTGCTCGGTGCGACGGCGGCGCAGGCTATTCTCGGCAAGGACTTCAAGGTGACGCAGCACCGCGGCGAATTGATTCCGTCGAAGTTGGCGCCGTACGTGATGGCGACGGTGCACCCGTCGTCCATATTGCGCGCGCCCGACGAAGATGCGCGGCACGAGGCGATGCGGTTGTTTGTCGAAGATATGAACCGCGTGGCGAGCGTCATCCATCGGGCCACGCGGCCGAGAGCAGCGTAGGTCGTAGGTCGGAGAGCCGAACCTATTTGTCGGACCTACCACTTACCACCAAACCTATGCTTCCATCAGCCAGCGCCTCTTCCGCCGCCTCGCTCGTCGTGTGCTCTCCGAATTCGCCTTCCCATCGGGCGATGATGACACTGGCCAGGCAGTTGCCGATCACGTTCACCGCGGTGCGCACCATGTCCATGAGTTGGTCGACGCCCAACAGCAGGAACATCGGTTCCATCGGCAGGCCAAGCTGCGTTGCCGTCCCCATTAACACGACGAGCGAACCGCGCGACACGCCGGCGATGCCTTTGCTGGTCAGCATGAGCGTAAGCATCATCATGATCTGCTGGCCGACACTGAGATGAATGCCCGCCGCCTGGGCAACGAACACGGCAGCAAGTGACAGATACAGTGTCCCGCCGTCCATGTTGAAGCTGTAGCCGGTAGGGATGACGAAGGCGACGATCTGTCGGGGAACGCCAAGCGCTTCCATCGACTCCATGGCGCGTGGCAGGGCCGCTTCGGAGCTGGTCGTGCTGAAGGCGATGGTAGCGGGCTCGGCCACGGCGCGGATAAAGCGGCGCACCGGTACTTTGAAAATCCAGGCTACCGGCAGCAGGACACCGAAGAGGAAGAGACCCATCGCCACGTATAAGGTTGCGATCAGCTTGATGAGGTTCAGCACCGCGCCGAACCCGGTGTTGGCGACCGTATAGGCGATTGCCCCGGCAATACCGAGCGGCGCCAGCAGCATGACGATGTTGGTGAACTTGAACATCACCTCGGCGAGACTCTCGGCGAATACCAGCATGGGCCGGCGCTTCTCCTCGCGCACCATCGCAAGAGCAATGCCGAAGATGATGGAGAACACCACGATCTGGAGCACCTGGTTTTCGGCGACGGATTTCGCG
Organism: uncultured Terriglobales bacterium; assembly: GCA_964559835.1. Taxonomy (GTDB): domain Bacteria; phylum Acidobacteriota; class Terriglobia; order Terriglobales; family Acidobacteriaceae; genus DAISJI01. The sequence continues at coordinate 21,337 of CAZLJE010000032.1, read as the reverse complement.
ATGTTCTCCGGAAACGCATGGAGGATGATCTCGGACGCGCTCGGCTTCACGGTGGGTAACTTCTCAGCGGCGGCCGCGGCGGGAAGCTGGACGCCAACTCCGGCGCGGCTGATATTGATCGCTAACAGGCCGATGAGGAGTGCGAGCGTGGTCACCAGTTCGAAATAGACGATCGCCTTGATTCCCATGCGCCCGACCTTCTTCAGGTCGGCATGTCCGGCGATGCCGCTCACGAGCGTCGCGAAGAGCAGCGGCGCGATGACCACCTTGATCATCTGCAGGAAGATCTGGCTGAGGACGCGCAGGCCGACGGCGAAGTGAGGGAAGTCGTGCCCGATCTCTGCCCCGACAACCATGCCGACCAAGATCCACGCAGTCAGGGAGCGTTTGGTCCAGGCATAACTACAAAGTGCAAGGAGCGCGAGCCAGCGGACGGTTTCCGGAATGCCATGTGGAATGCTTGCGCCGACGTACCGCGCAGACACGTAAAGCACGGCGGCGATGAGATACAGAATGAGGGCCGAAATGATTGAATTGCGCTTCATTGGGATCGACAAAAACAACACAGAGACACAGAGACATCTAAAGCACGCGTCGGATAATGCCTCCTCGTGTTAGAACAGGTGCTCCGAAGTTTATCAGCAGTCCCACTTTCTTCCCTGATTCCAACAGTCCGGGACCGAGATTTCGATGCACTTCGATTGCCGCGCCTATGATACGGCCAGTCAGGTCAGCGAATAGTCCCGTGTAGTGTCTCTGTGTCTCTGTGGCTCTGTGTTGTTCTTCTAGAAAGCTCATCGCAGTAGCTCTTCCAGTGCGGCGCTGGCGTCGGTCTTTTCGTCGCGGTACTTGATGATGACGGGCGCATACACCGAGAGTCCCCACTCGGCGCGCGCGCGTTCCAGCTTTCGCGAACCCGGCACGACGACTGCGTTCTCAGGGACGATCAGCGGGGAATCGGCGGAGGCGCGATACACCGCTCCGCGCACCACATCGAACAGCGGCGTGGAGCGAGTCAGGATCGTGCCCGCGCCCAGCACTGCACCCCGGCCGACGCGCGTGCCTTCATACACCCCGCAATTGCCGCCGACCAGGACATCGTCTTCGATAATGACCGGCGCGGCGTTCACGGGTTCGAGCACGCCGCCGATCTGCGCCGCGGCACTGAGGTGGACGCGTTTACCGATCTGCGCGCACGAGCCGACGAGCGCGTGCGAGTCCACCAGCGTGCCTTCGTCGATGTAGGCGCCGGTATTGATGTACATCGGCGGCATACAGATCACACCCGGTGCGACGTAGGCGCCACTGCGCGCCGACGACCCACCCGGAACGACGCGTACGCGGTCGGCAGGGGCAAAGCGGCGCAACGGGAAGGTGTCTTTGTCGACGAACGACAGCGGCCCGGGGCCGCTCATGTCCACGAGCATGCCGAGACGAAATCCAAGCAGGATGCCCTGTTTCACCCAGACGTTCACGTGCCATTGCCCGTCATGCTTCTCGGCGGCCCGGATACTGCCCAGGGTCAGGCCTTCGCGGAGGGCTTCGAATGCGGTTCGCGCCGCCTTGGACGTTTCCGCATCGACCGCCGCGGCATACCAGTGCTCTATCTCATTTTGGAGCGTGTGCATCGGGTGGGAGTATACAGCCGGGCGCAGTTTGTCCGACGTGCCTGCCTTTTTTCGCATCTGAATGTGAGACATGGAAGAGCTCGCGCCACTTCTGGGAAGGACACTCGTCATCGTCGCCCATCCCGACGATGAAGCGATCGCGTGCGGCGGACTGCTCCAGCGCATGCGCGAACCGTCGGTACTGATCTGCACCGACGGCGCTCCCCGCCACCCCTATTTCTGGGAAAAGTATGGTTCGCGCGAGGCGTACGCAACGCTGCGGCGCGAAGAAGCCAGGCGTGCTCTCGCGCAGGTTGGGATCGAGCGGGTCGAATTCCTTCCACCCGAACCGAATCCGGATCAGCAGTTCGTGGATCAAGACTTGTTCTTGAATGTCCGGTCCGCGCTCGACCGCATCAGCGATCTCGTTCCCCTGTTGGGCACCGAGGCGCTGCTAACGACCGCCTATGAAGGCGGCCATCCGGACCACGACACCTGCGCGTTCCTGACGTGGTGGATATCGCGAGAGTACGTGCTGCCGGCATGGGAGGCGCCGCTCTACCACCGCAAACCTGATGGCACGGTCGAAAAGCAATGCTTCATGACACCTGAGGGCGATGAGGTGCTGTTCGATGCCACCACGGAGGAGGTCGGGCGTAAGCGCAAGATGGTTGCCGAGTACGCGTCACAGAGACAGACGCTCGAGCTGTTCAATCCGGCTATCGAACGTTTCCGTCCGCAGGCTGCGTACGATTTCTCGCTCCCGCCGCATCCCGGCGTTCTCAATTACGAGGCGTGGGGCTGGACAATGAGCGGCACACAGGTGGTGCAGGGGTTCCAGTGCTGCCTGAAAAAGCAACACGAACTGGACATGAAGGACCCGGGTTCCGGGATCAGGGGCTTCGCCTAGCCATGCGCATCCTGTATGTGGCATATCCGATGTTGCCGGTCACGCCGTCCGTTCCGGGAGGCGCGGAGCAAGCACTGTGGACCCTGGAACGAGAGATGGCGGCACGCGGCCACGCGACCACGGTCGCTGCATGCGCCGGATCGCAGGTTGCCGGCAGCCTGGTTGCGACCGGCGCCGCTCCCGCTGAACTCGACGGCTTCGAACGCCGGAAGACGGAGCACGAAGACGCAGTGGTGGCCGAGATCGCGCGCGCCCGCCGGACCGGGGAAGGATACGATCTCATTCACGACGAAAGCGGCAGTTTGTGGCAGCGCGCAAGGGAGGTCCAAGAACCGGTCCTCGCGACCCTGCACCTGCCTAAATCGTTCTACTGGAGACGGGCCTTCGATGCCGTGTCGGTGAACGTGTATTTCAACTGCGTGTCGCAATCGCAATGGAGAAACCATGTCGACACGCCACACATGCTGGGTGTCATTCACAACGGGATCCGTGTGCAGGATTTTCCGGCGCCTTCGGCGGGGCGTGCCGAGTATCTGCTCTGGATCGGCCGCATCTGCGAAGAAAAAGGCACACACGACGCGATCGAGATAGCGCACCGCGCCCGGATTCCGCTGGTGATCGCGGGCGGAGTGTATCGGTTCTCGTATCACCAGAATTACTACGAGCGTGAGATCTGGCCGCGCCTGGACGGAGAGCGCATACGGCGCGTCGAGACACCTTCGTTCCCAGAAAAAGTGAAGCTGCTGTCGCGCGCGCGAGCGTTGCTGGTGACATCGTCGGTGGAGGAAACCAGTTCACTGGTTGCAATGGAGGCGATGGCCTGCGGTACGCCCGTGGTGGCGTTCCGGCGCGGCGCCCTGCCGGAGGTCGTCGCGAACGGTGTGACCGGATTTGTGGTGGACACGGTGGATGAGATGGTCAGTGCGCTATCGCGTGTCGGCGGCATCGATCCGAACGCGTGCCGGGCGCACGTCAATCGGAATTTCTCCGCGAATCGCATGGCGGATGAGTATGAGCGGATGTATGCGCGCGTTATCGCGGAAGCAAGCGCGAGAGACAGCGCGGTCGCGTAAACCACAGGCGTTACTGAAAGGCGCTAAGTCGAGAGCTCTCGATCCGGTTCTTCTTCAATATCTTCCGGCATTCCCAACCCCGCCAAAATCCCGCATAGGCGGTCGACGTCCTCGTCACGTTTGCGACAGATAGCGATTTGGACGGATTGTTGCAGTTTTGCCGGACTGGCGACCTGGCCATTCGACCTAACGTCGTGCTTGATATCTTTGTGTTTCATCACACCGTGTGAATACGACTTACGCCACCACCGCCGTCTTCGCCAAGTCTAGTTCCTCGACCAATTTCTCCAGCTTCGCGCGCGTTTCCGGCTTCACCCGCACCATCGGCAGGCGGTAGTTCTCGCCGATCATGCCCATGATCGCCAGCACCGCTTTTACCGGCATCGGGTTCGACTCGATAAAGTTTGCCTGCATCAGCGGCAGATACTTACGCAGCATGGTGCGGGCTTTTTTCCAGTCGTTCGAGAGCGCGGCGCGCGTCATCTCCGACATCTTGCGCGGGATCACGTTCGATGCCACGGAGACGATCCCCACTCCACCCAGCGCAATGACGGGCAGGGTGATCGAATCGTCGCCGGAGAACACCAGGAACGACTCAGGTACGTGGTTGAACACCTCCGCGATCTGGCCGATGTTGCCGCTCGCTTCCTTAACGCCGACGATATTCGCGATCTTCGCCAGGCGGCCCAACGTTGCAGGCTCGATGTTCGCCGCCGTCCGCCCGGGCACGTTGTACAGAATCAGCGGCTTGTCCACGGCTTCGGCGATGGCTTTGAAATGCTGGTACTGGCCTTCCTGCGTCGGTTTGTTGTAATAAGGCGAGGCGGTCAGGATCGCGTCCACACCCTCGATCGACGCTACCTCCTTCGCCTTCGCAACGGCTTCCGCGGTCGAATTCGAAGTAGCGCCCGCAACGATGGGCACGCGGCCCTTCGCGACCTCGGTGGTGATCTCGATGACCTTACGCCACTCGTCGTGCGAGAGCGTGGGTGTTTCGCCGGTGGTGCCGCAGGGCACCAGGAAATCGATCCCATTGTCGATCTGCCACTCGACGAACCGGCGCAGGGCCGTCTCGTCCAGCGAACCGTCGGCCTGAAACGGCGTGACCAAGGCGGTCCCGCATCCGTAGATCTGCTTCATTCTTTCCTCACTCTTGATTCGATGCCGCGAGACTCTATCGCAAATCCCGCCACACGTCTTTGAAATCGTAGAATCCCTTGCGCCCGGCCAGCCATTCTGCCGCCCGGACAGCCCCCTCGGCAAAGCCTCGGCGCGACTTCGCGTTGTGCGTGAGCGTGATCGTATCGGACGGGGAATCCAGCACCAGTTCGTGATAGCCGACGACTTCGCCCTCGCGCTCCGACGTGATGGGCGCTTCGAGGCCACTCGCATCTCTAACAAGGTTGCACAGCGCGACGGCCGTCCCGGAAGGTGCGTCCTTTTTGTGAATGTGGTGACGCTCGAGAATACGGCAGTCGTAGCCGTGTGAGATCGCTGACGCTGCGGAGCGGGTGATATCGAAGAACAGGTTCACGCCCACGGAGAAATTCGCGCCAAACACGAACCCGGTACCGCTCTGCTCGATCAACTTTCGCACGCGCGCCATCTCGTCATACCAACCGGTTGTGCCGACCACAATGCTTGCACCCGCCTTCGCGCAAGCCTCGATATGGGGGAGGACTGTCTGAGGGGTAGTGAAGTCGATGACCACGGCAACGCTTCGCAGGAATTGTTTCGTCAGCGCCCGCGCTTCGGGGTTCTCGCTGGAGCCGAGCACGACCACGTCATGACCGCGTTCGCGAGCTACTCCGGCGACCAGCGCGCCCGTTTTGCCGCGTCCGAGCACCAACAGGTTGAGCTTCTTATTCATTCGCGCGCAAAGACCTCCGGGTCGGCGTCGGCGAAGAACTCGGCATGCAGCCGGCGGACGGCCTCGGGCACGTCCTCCTCGTCGATGACGAAGGTGATGTTAATCTCCGAGGCGCCCTGCGAGATCATCTGTACATTGATGTCTTTGACGGCGGTAAAGACGCGGGCTGCCACACCCGGAGTATCGCGCAAGGTTTCGCCCACGAGGCACACGATCGCCTTGCGCCCGCCGTACTTCACGTCGGCGATCTTATCGAGGTCGGCTGCAATACGCGGGATGGCTTCGTTCGAATCGACTGTGACCGACACGCTCACCTCAGACGTCGACACTACATCGACGGGGCAGCGGTGCCGGTCGAAGATCTCGAAGATGGTGCGCAGGTATCCGTGAGCCCCCAGCATGCGGGTGGCGATGATGTCGACGACGGTTACGCGCTTCTTGGCCGCGATGGCTTTGAACGTACTACGGCAGTGCGGCGCGCGCGCCGTGATGCGCGTTCCCTCGTTCGACGGATTGCGCGAGTTCAGCACCAGCACCGGGATATTCTTGTGCACTGCCGGAAGAACAGTCGACGGGTGCAGGACCTTCGCGCCGAAGTAGGCCAGCTCCGCCGCTTCTTCGAAGCCGATGGATTTGATGCGCAGGGCGTCGGGGCAGAGGTTCGGGTCGGTGGTCTTCATGCCGTCCACGTCGGTCCAGATCTCGATGCGGCAGCAATCGAGCGCCGCGCCGACGATGGCGGCGGAAAAATCCGAGCCGCCGCGCCCGATGGTCGTGGTGATACCTTCGCGCGTCGAGCCGATGAACCCGCCCATCACCGGGACGCGCTTGTCCTTGATCAGCGGACGCAGGCGCTCGCAGATGGCGTCGTTGGTCGCGTCCATCTGCGGGATGGCCTTGGTGAATGTGTTGTCGGTGATGATGCACTCGCGCGAATCGACCAGATCGGCGGGGATGTCGCGCGCCGCGAACGCCGCTGCAACCAGCTTGCTCGACAGCCGTTCGCCATGCGAGACGACGTTGTCCATCGTGCGCGGTGTGAGTTCGCCGACGGCGGCGATGCCCCGCAGCAGATCGTCGAGCGCGTCGAAATCAGCTTCCAGTTCGGAATGGATCTGCGCGAAGACGCCCGTCCCCAGAAGCTCCGACGCGGCAACATAGTGGCGCTCGCGCACGCCGCGCGAGAGTTCCAGTGCCCGATCGCGGTCGCCGTCACCGGCGGCGTTCGCCATCGCGATCAGCTGGTCGGTGACCTTGGCCATCGCGCTCACCACTACGACCGGATCTTCGGCCAGGCGTCCGCGCACGATCTGCGCCGCGCGATCGATCGCGGCCGCATCCTGCACCGACGTCCCGCCGAATTTCATCACGATCATGCGCAGCTCACAGGGCGATGGGTTTCTGGACGAGGATACAGAACCGGTCTCCTGCCCAATCGGTGATGGTACGCACCGGCTCGAATCCCGCAGCTTCAAGTTCCTGCTCGGCGATGTTGCGCGGGATGCCGTGCCCTCCGCGATTGCTTGGAATTCCTTTGGGCGTCCAAGACTTCAGCAGCAGGCGCGGAGGAAAATCGATGACGGCAAGCGTGCCGCCGGGGCGTAATACGCGGAGCAGGCTGCGGTTCATCGTCGCGGGATCGGTGAAGTGGTGGTACGCGCCGCGGAGGAAAAGGGCGTCACAGGAATTCGGCGGCAGGTTGCATTCGCCGGATTCGCACGCAACGATCTCGACATTGCCGAGTTGTTCTTTTTGCTTGCGGTAACGGAGCTTGGCGATTTTGCGCTGTTCGACTTCAGCCGCGAATACTCTGCCCGAGTCGCCGACTCGCTGTGCGATGCGTACGGACATGTTCCCGACGCCCGCGCCGATGTCACCGACGCGCGCACCGGGTTTCAGCGCCAGCACTTCCGCGAGGCGCACTGCTTCGGCGTCTAATTGCGCCTTGCGATATTGGATGTAGGCGTACGCGCCCGCTGCTGCGAAACCCGCTGTCGCCGCGATCGCCAGGAGTTTGAGTACTTCTTTCTTATCCAACGCTCAGTCTCCGAGATATCCCTGCGCCTTGAGCAACTCGGCATTCAGGAGCGCCGCACCGGCCGCGCCGCGGATCGTGTTATGCGAGAGCACGGTAAAGCGCCAGTCGAGCACGTTGCACGGCCGCAACCGGCCGATGCTGACTGCCATGCCGGCGCCACGATCGAGGTCAAAGCGAGGTTGGGGACGGTCCGGCGCGGCGTCGATGACGATCGCCGGATCCGGCGCGCTGGGCAACTTGAGCCGTTGTGGCTCGGTGTGGAACTCGCGCCACGCGGAAAGTATCTCCGATTCCGTCGCCTTCTTCTTCAGCGAAACGAAAGTAGATTCGGTGTGGCCATCTTCGACCGCGACGCGATTGCACTGCACGCTGATTGAGAAATCTCCTGGACGTACTCCAGCAGTCTCCAGCGTCCCGAGCAGCTTGCGCGTCTCCTCCTCCATCTTCGGCTCTTCCTTCGCGATATAGGGAATGACGTTGCCGAGGATGTCGAGCGAAGCCACGCCGGGATAGCCTGCTCCACTGACCGCCTGCATCGTGACCGCGAGGACCTTCTCGATACCGAAATGTTTCTGCAGTGGCGCAAGCGCGACCACCAGTCCGATCGCCGAGCAGTTCGGGTTCGTCACCACGAAGCCGCCGGTGGCTTTGCATGAACCCTGGCGTTCGATGAGACGAACGTGGTCGGGGTTGACCTCGGGGATGACCAGCGGGACGTCGGCGTCCATGCGCATGGCGCTGGAATTGGAGATGACGGCGCAGCCGGCTTGTGCGAAGCGCGGCTCGATCTCACGCGCGGGCGCGGCATCGAGCGCGGCAAAGATGACACGCGGCGCGCCATCCGGTTCGGCGGGCGCGACTATCATGCGCCCCACGCGCTCCGGCATCGCCGTTTTCAGGCGCCATTTTGCGGCCTCGGCGTAGCTCATACCGGCCGAGCGCTCCGAGGCGGCCAACCACGCCACCTCGAACCATGGATGATGTTCCAGCAGTTGGATAAACCGCTGTCCCACGACGCCCGTCGCGCCGAGGATACCGACAGGAATCTTTGACTGCATTTCTCTTCCCGATTTTCAGAACGGCGGGCGAAACCCTTGTCCTGTTTTAGGCTGTTGCGATTTTACATGAATGCGATTCCGCGCTCTTCACCGTCGAGACTTGAATCATGCGCGCGCGGAAGACGTCGGCACTGCCTTCGTCGCCTGGTCGCGAACAAGGTACTCATCGGTCAGCACCGCGAGCACGGCCGCCGTTGGGACGGCGATGAGCGCGCCCAGCACTCCCGCCAGCGCGCCGCCGATCAGCAACGCAGTGATAACGGCCAGCGGCGGCAGGTCGACGCTGAGCTTCATAATTCGCGGTGTCAGCACGGCTGTCTCGATCTGCTGGTAGATGAGGAAGAATGCGAGGACACCCGCGAGCTTCGCCCACGAGTCGAATACCGCCACGATGCACGCCAGCACCGCCGCCGTGAGCGGCCCGATGACCGGAACGATATTCAGGGCGCCGGCGATCACGGCCAGCGCGTAGAAGTACTTGAGCCGCAGCAGTCCGAAGACGATCGCCGCTGAAGTGCCGAGGATCAGCATCAGAGCGCCTTGTCCGACCAGCCAGTGCCGCACACGGGCCTCGGCGCGCACCATCGTGGCTTCAATCCGCGGTCGATGTTCGGGCGGAGTCAGCGACAGCGCCCAATGGAACGCGCGCTCCCCGTCGACGCTCCCCGTCGACGATGAAGTAGGCGGTCAAGATGGCACAGGTGACAGCTCCGACCAAGCCGCCGGTAATAGTACGGAACACGCCGAAGGCGCCGCCCACCGCCTCGGTCGCGTGTTGCTCCAGGACCATCGGGTCGAAGTTCAAGCCGAACGGCAGCGAACGCAGCCGCGCCATCACGCCTGCCGTGCGGTGCGGCAGGTCGGCGGCGAAAGCGTGCAGGTCGCGATAAATGGGCGGGAGCATCAGCAATGCGACGCCGGCAACGACGACAATCCCCGCCACGATGAGGATGAGGATGGCGGTGCCGCGGCCGGGACGTCGCTGGCCGATGTGGATCTTGCGGATCAAATCGATCGCCGGCGACAGCACCACCGCGAACAGCGCGCTCACGTAGATAAGCATCAAGACGCTGCGGATCGTCCAAGCCACCGCAAGCGCCGCCAGCAGGGCAATGGTGAAGATAATGTCGCTACGCAGCGAGGATGAGTGCGGCCGGTCCATGGCGCGAATTGTAGCTCAGACGCGGTTTTCTAGGCGGCGCGGTCGGGAACGACGGCTGTCGGGACGGCGATCTGCGGCCGTTCCATATAAGAGCGCCAGTGCCGGAAGATAATCCGCAAGGTCGCCATCAGCGGAATAGAAAGATAGACCCCAACGACTCCGCCAATCTCCGCGCCGACGAGCACGCCAAACAATGCCGCCAGCGGGTGGAGTTCGACCTGTTTGCCCATGATGCGGGGTGAATTGACGTAGTCCTGGACCAGTCGCCACAGGGCGAGAAAAACAAGCAGAATGATCACGTGACCGTAGCCGCTGGCGAGCGCCACGCCGCAGATCCCGATTGCCGCCGCCAGCGGTCCGACCATTGGTATGAACTCCAGCACGCCGCCTATGATCCCGAGTGCGATGGCGAAGGGCACACGCATGATCAGCAGGACGATCGTGTAGACCACTCCGCTGAGCGCCGCCAGGGTAAGTTGCGCCCGGATGTATTGTGCGAGCATGACGTTGATATCGTTTACCACCGCGTTGAGGAACACCCGATCGCGGCGTCGTTCTGCCAACTGGATGGCGGCGTTCACCATGGAACGGCCATCTTTCAGGAAGAACACCCCCAGGATCGGGATCAGTAGCACCCACCAGATGTTCTTGCCGGCAGCCGCGGCACGGGCGCCTAGACTCTGAAGGTACTGAACGATGATCTGCGAGTGCCCGGCCAGGAACTCCTGCCCTTTCCGAGTGGTGTCGTAGCTCCAGCCGTGCTGGGAAGCGATAGTCCACACGACTTGCCCGGAAACGAGCCTTTCATACATAGCCGGGGCTGATTGCACCAGGTACTCTCCTTCGCTTACCAATCGCGGCCCGAGCATGAACCCAAGCAAAACCAGCGCGACCACTCCGGCGAGGTACACGGCGGCAATGGCGCGGGTGCGCGTTCTTACCAATGGCTCTATGTGTTCGACGAGTGGATCGACGAGGTAAGCGAAAAAGATCGCGAAGAGAAAGAGTATGAGCATGCGGCGCGCCGCGTAGATGAACGCCAGCACGGCGGCTATACAAACGATCGTGAATGCGGCGCGGAAAGTGCGTGTATCGAAAAGGTCCAAAACAAAGGTTCGGATGCCTCTGACGAATGAGATGCTGTACCGCGCAGCTCTACGTCAGCTTCTCCAAATGGCGGAAATGGTCGGTCGCGATGTACATCAGGGCAAAGAGGGTCAAGTTGTACCCGACGTGCACACAGAAGCTCGCGCCGACTGACTTGGTCCACGCGCGAACGGCGGTCAGAACCAGCCCCACGAACCAGAGCAGCAGCAGAGGCGCCCATGCGTGCGCCAATTGCGCCTCATGGATAAGCGCGAAGCACAAAGCAGTGATCCCCACCGACACGCCCGCTCCCCAATGACGCGCAATGACGGGGTATAGGAATCCGCGGAAGTAAAGCTCCTCGACGAGTGGCGCGAACGTCACGCCAAAAACAGCCATCATCCATGCGCCGGCGGCATTCGTGAAGTAGTTGTCGATGGGCAGCGACTTCGGGATCGGCAGCAGTTTCGAAGTGAGTCCGACGAAGATCGCGAGCGACAGGCCCAACGCGCCGTATCCGATCGCCGTGCGGCCGGGGAAGTTCCATTTCACCGTCTTCCAGAAAGGCCGGCCCGATGTTCTCACTATCGCCACCATGGCGCCGACCACTACGGCGTAAGCCGCCATCATTGCCGGAAGCACTACCAGGGGATTGCGCGCCAGTTTGGTGACATCGGGCGATCTGAGCCCATGTCTCGCCAGCACCACAGCGCACGTGGTGAAGAACATGACGGCGACGATTGCGATGACCGCCAGTCCGAGTACGTTCCAGATGGTCCACGGCGGTTCCGTCGCGAGCGGCGTCGGCGCGGCAAACTCCTGCGGTGCGGGGGGGGAGATGACTGGAGCGCCGGATGGGATTTCGTGGTCCGAAGTCGGCACGGAATTCCTCACCTCCATTCTATTGGATTCACCTGGGGCAGCTATTGACGCGCCGATCTGCTGTGGCCGAAGTAGTCGGCCAGGGCCTGGCCAGTGTACGACTTCTTCACTTTCGCCACCTGTTCGGGAGTACCCTCGGCGACGATCCGCCCGCCCTCCTCGCCGCCCTCAGGACCGAGATCGATGATCCAGTCGGCGTTGCGAATGACGTCGAGATTATGCTCGATGATGACGATGCTGTTGCCCAGGTCCGTCAGCCGGTGGAGCACGTCGAGCAGCTTGTTGACATCATCGAAGTGCAGCCCGGTCGTCGGCTCGTCGAGCAGGTACAGGGTGCGTCCCGTCTGGCGCTTGCTCAACTCGCGCGCCAGCTTGATACGTTGCGCCTCGCCGCCGGAAAGGGTCGTGGCACTCTGGCCCAAGTGGATGTAGCCCAGCCCGACGTCGACCAGTGTTTGTAGCTTCTGCCGTACCTGTGGGATGTTCTCCAGAACCGGTAGCGCGTCGGAGACCGGCATTTCCAGCAGGTCGGCGATCGAGTGGCCCTTGTATTTCACCTGCAGCGTCTCGTGGTTGTAACGCCGCCCGCCGCAGACCTCGCATTGGACGTACACGTCGGGCAGGAAATTCATCTCGATACGCCGCTGGCCTTCGCCCTGGCACGCTTCGCATCGCCCGCCGGGAACATTGAACGAGAAGCGCCCGGCTTTGTATCCGCGTTCACGCGATTCCGGCAGCATCGCAAATAGATCGCGCATGTGAGAGAAAACGCCCGTGTAGGTCGCCGGGTTCGAACGCGGCGTGCGCCCGATCGGCGACTGGTCGATGCGGATGACCTTGTCGATGTTCTCCGTTCCCGAGATCGTCTTGTGTTCGCCGGGTTCCTCGCGCGAGCGGTACAAAGATTTCGCCAGCGCGCGATAGAGGATGTCGTTCACAAGCGTGGATTTTCCTGACCCCGACACTCCGGTCACCACGGTGATCACTCCCAACGGGAACGTGACGTCGAGGTTCTTGAGATTGTTGGCATGGGCGCCGAGCACCGCGATGGCCGCACCGTTCTTGGCGCGACGTTCGGCCCGGTGCGGGATCTGCTTCTCGCCCGCGATGTACTTCCCGGTCAGCGAACGCTCGGCCTTGATGATCTCCTTCGGTGTTCCCATGGCCACGAGTTCGCCGCCATGACGGCCTGCTCCGGGCCCAAGGTCGATGACGAAATCGGCCCGCCGGATCGTTTCTTCGTCATGTTCCACCACCAGCACGGTATTGCCGAGGTCGCGCAAGTCTTCGAGCGCGCGCAGCAGACGATCGTTATCGCGATGGTGCAGCCCGATCGACGGCTCGTCCAGTACGTACAGCACCCCGCGCAGCTTCGACCCGATCTGCGTTGCGAGCCGGATGCGCTGCCCCTCGCCGCCCGACAATGTCGCAGCCGAACGGCTCAGCGATATGTAGCCGAGCCCGACCGCATCGAGGAAGGTTAGCCGTTCTGCCACCTCGCGCACGATGCGCCCGGCCAACTTCTCCTCGCGGTCGGTCAGCTTGATCTGCCGCGTTACGTTGACTGCCCGCGACACCGGCAGGCTGGTGAAATCGGCGATGGACATGCCGTTCACCTTGACCGCCAGGCTCTCCGGCCGCAGCCGCGCGCCCTTGCACGCCGGGCACTGCGTCGCCGACATGTAATTCAGGAGCCACTCGCGATAACTATCGGAGGTGCTTTCGTCCATCATCTGCCGCAGGTAGGAGACGACGCCCTTGAAGCCGAGCCGGCCTCCGCCGTTCGCGTCCGACCCGTAGAGCAGGTAGTTCTGCTCTTTGTCCGAGAGCTGCTCGAACGGCACATTGATGTTGATCTTCGCGGCTGTTGCCGCAATTTCCACCATGTGCTGGAGATTGGTCGAACCGGAACCCGGGCCGAGCGCGCCATCCAACAGCGGCTTCGACCAGTCCACGATGATCTTCGCCGGGTCGAAGTCGTACTTGCTTCCCAGGCCATTGCACTCGCGGCAGGCGCCGTACACGCTGTTAAACGAGAATGAGCGCGGTTCCAGCACCGGCACGTTGATCCCGCAGTCGGGGCATGCAAGGCGCGACGAATACAGCTTCTCCTCGCGGTCGACCACCGACACCTGAACCAGCCCGCTCCCCAGCTTCATCGCCAGCGCGACCGATTGCTCCAGGCGCTTCTCGATCCCGGGCTTTACCAGCAGACGGTCGATGACAACTTCGATGGTGTGGTTCTTGCGCTTATCGAGCTTGATTTCGTCGTCGTCAAGGTTGACGAGTTCACCGTCCACGCGCGCGCGCACGAAACCGTGCTGCGCCAGCTTTGCCATCTCCTGCTTGAACTCGCCCTTGCGCCCACGCACGATCGGCGCCAGGATCATGACCCGATCTTCGGCGCCCGTCTGTTGCGACAAGCTCATGATGCGGGCCACGATCTGGTCGGCCGTCTGGCGCGAGATGGGCTGTCCGCACTGCGGACAATGCGGCACTCCGATCGAGGAATAGAGCAGGCGGAGGTAGTCGTAGATCTCGGTGATGGTGCCGACCGTCGACCGCGGGCTGCGGCTGGTCGTTTTCTGCTCGATGGAAATGGCCGGGCTGAGGCCGTCGATGGCGTCCACATCGGGACGCTCCATCTGGTCGAGGAATTGCCGCGCGTAGGCCGACAGCGTTTCGACGTATCGCCGCTGGCCTTCGGCGTAGATCGTGTCGAACGCGAGCGAGGATTTGCCCGAACCGCTCAAACCGGTGATCACGGTCAGCGTATTTCGCGGCACCTCGACGTCGATATTCTTCAGGTTGTGCTGCCGCGCGCCCCGAACCGTGATCTTGCTGATAGCCATGGAAAAACGTAATCGGTAATTCGCAATCCGTTGCCGGAATGAAGAATTAAGAATTAAGAATGAAGAATGTGAAAACACTCAGCCTTCGTGACGTTGTTCATTCTTCATTCTGAATTCTTCATTTCTTGCCCCGGGCTACCCCGCGAACCTAAGGTCCATGTACCGTCGAAATATGGACGGAACCCCCTTATTCGTTCGACTATGCCCGAGCAGAGATGTACTCCGTATCTTAGTTGTTAACAGCGGAGAGCGTCAACGAGGGTAAATTGGGCGTTGGGCTGTAGGCCTTAGGCTTCGGGCGTTCACAAATCCGTCACGAATACGGATTTCCCAAAGCCTAAAGCTCGACGCCCGGAGCCCGAAATGATCGAGCACTGCTGCGAGATGTTGCGGGATGCGGTGGATGGCGACGCCATCCTCAGCCAGCCCTTGACGCAGATGTTTGGCCGGATCCTGAACGAGATCGATTCCGATTACGCGGTGCGGTCTCCGGAAGAGCGGCCGAACCTGTACCCGATCAACTTCTGCCCGTTCTGCGGGCGCGCGGTTTCGCGCACCATCTGGAACGCGGAGAAGAAAAAATAGTTTTAAGGGTGAATGCCCTAGGGCGCTGCCGGGGAGTGGCGCGTATAACCGGGGGAGCCACCCGTCATACCGCCGACCGCCCCGCACATCCGGGGTTAATGGTTCGGCATCATAGGAGTGGGTCTTGAACGCCTTGCTGATGGGTCTCACACTGCTGCTGACGGTCGTGCTGGCGCTCGCCATGGGAATCTACCTTGGCTACGGGCTGATCACCGGCATCCTGCATCTGATGGGCAATCGCCACGAGCCGCTGCCGCCCGCTCCAGTGCTCGCCGTTCCGCAGGCGCACGGCGGAGATTAGTCAGCACTCGCTAGTCTTCAGTCGCTAGTCATCGGTCGCCAGATTCAGAGTTACCACATAAAGACGAAAGCCGCTGATCCTTCAGCGGCTTTAGCTTTTCCTAGAGCCTACAGCCTAGGACCTGGCGCCTATCTTGGCGGTCTCTGCCTCTGCTGCTGGTCCCGCTGCATCTGCTGGAGCTGCTGTAGCAATTGTTCCGGCGTCTTCGGTCCGTTGTCCTGTGCTCCGGGCTGGCCCGGCTGACCGGGAGTCGCGGTCTGTGTTCCCGTCGCGTTCTGTTCCGGCGCCTGCTGCATCGCTCCTGGCTGCCCGATCTGCTGCGGCTGGCCGGGCACTACCTGTCCGGGCGTCGGACGCGCCAAGGGTTGTGGTTGCGCTGGCTGTGGCTGCGCTGCCTGCTCTTGAGCTGCTTCGTTGTCCGCGTCCTCGCCCTCGCTGGGTTCCGGCTGCGATGGCGCCTGGTTCGGAATGTTTCCCGACGCTGCGGCAGTCTTAGTGCCGCTTTCCCGTCGCATGAGCATGACCTGCGTTACCGCACTCGGGTCCTGCTCAGAACCGAGCAGGATGTAATCGAACGGCGAACCTTGCAGGAGTTGCGTCAGGACAGCCCGCGGACTCCCCGGCCCCAGTTGCAGCGCCACCCGCTCCTGCGATGCGTTCGACGGATACTCGATCTTCGTTCCGGTCCGCGCCCTCACCGCGCTCAGGATGTCGGCCAGCGTCGAGTTCGGCGCCATGATCGTGAGCTGTCCGCCCTGGTAGGTGACCTGCGGCGGTACCGGCGATTCCTCGAACGGACGCTTCGGCGGCGGTGGAGGGGCTTCCTGCTGCACCACCGGCGGTGGTTCCGGAGCAGGCTTGGCCGCCGACTTCTTGCCGCTGATACCGGTGCGCACCTTGTGAGAGGTCGCGCGCGTACCAGTCTTTAGCGCAGGTTTGGGCGTATTCGTCTGCGCCACGCATGGAAGTGCCAGCGCCGTGACTAGCAGGACGCAGCCGAGTTTTTGCCGCAGTATGAACATCGGTGGACTCACAGAGGACTCAGACGATTCTACACCCGGAGCACACCAACCCCGAGGCGCCCGGGTTGTTGCTATAGGACTAGAATCAGGTGAGTTCCTGAACACATCTGAATGGCCTGTAGCACGCATCTAACCGCGAGTAGCCATAGATCAAAGAGTATGGACATGAAGAACATCCGCCATTTCCCCCGTTGGCTCGGTGGTTTTTCTTTGCTCGTCGTCTGCCTGGTTGCAGGCTCCGCTGAGGCGCAGACCTGCTTCACCGCGGCCGACATGGACGCCCCTACCCGCAGCGCGCTCGACCGGGCAGGCCAGCAGTATGCGGCCATGGCGCAGCGTGGCGACTATGCCGGGTTGCGCTCATCGGCCATCCCATCGCTCGCATCGAATTTTTCTGCGATCGAAAGCGCTATCGGCGAGCACCAGAAAGATCTCCAAGGGCAGGTGACGACCTCCGGCGAGTTCGTGCTCGATGCCTCGAACTCCAGCGCCACGCTACAAAGGGCCGAATTCGATTGCGGCATCTTCAACTCACCTGACCGCGTTGTCTTTGTCATTCCCAACCTGCCCGCCGGCAAGTACGCCGCTATCACCGAGGCCATCAGTGGCGGCGCCACTCCTGTAAACGTCACATTCGTTCTGCAACAGAGTGGAGCCAACTGGCAGATCGCCGGATTGACGATCTCGCCCCAAACCATCGGCGGCCACGATTCCAATTGGTACCTGACGCAGGCGCGCGCCCTACACCAGAAGGGCGCGAACATGTCGGCCTATATGTACTTCCTCGAGGCGTGGAACCTGGCGGGCCCGGTCGCGTTCGAATACACCCCCGCTCGCGACAAGATCGCCGACGAGATGCAGGCGGCGAAACCCGCCAATCTTCCCAGTCAGCAAGCTCCGCTGACGCTCACCGCTGGTGGAAAGACTTACAGCGTCACCAACATTTTCCCGGAAGCTGTCGGTACCGACCTGGACATCATCGTCAAGTACAGGGCGTTGAGTGATCTCAGCAACACCGCCGCCGCCTTCGCCGACAATACGGCGGTCATCAAGGGTCTGCTCGCGCAATTCCCCGAACTGCGCACCGCCTTCGGCGGCGTCGTTGCCCGCGCCGTCGCCCCCAACGGCAACGATTACGGAACGATGCTGGCGATGAAAGACGTGAAATAGTACTTGGTTGTTGGTAATTGGTAATTGGATCGAATCGAATTCGTGATTGCGAAGCTGTGAACCAAGAACCAATAATCAAAAACGACGTACCAACCAATTACCAATTACCAAATACCAATTACCAATTACCAACAACCGCCTGCTAGAATTCTCCGTTTTCACACTCGACGCTGGATCCTCTATGAACAAAGTCGTCGCTAACGCCGACGAGGCCATCCGCGACATCCACGACGGCGCCACCATCCTCGTCGGTGGCTTCGGCCTCTGCGGCATCCCGGAAAACCTCATCGCAGCGCTCGTGCGCAAGGGCGTCAAGGACCTGAACACGATCAGCAACAACATGGGCGTGGACGAGTTCGGACTCGGCTTGCTCCTGCAAAAGGGCCAGATCCGCAGCCACAAGGGGAGTTACGTCGGCGAGAACCGCCTGTTCGAGGAGCTTGTGCTCGCCGGTAAGCTCGACCTCGAACTCATTCCGCAGGGGACATTCGCGGAGCGCATTCGCGCCGGCGGCGCTGGCATTCCCGCGTTTTTCACGCCCACCGGCTACGGAACTGTGGTCGCCGAAGGAAAAGAAACCCGCGAATTCAACGGCCGCATGTACGTGATGGAGCGCGGCATCACCGCCGATTTTGCGCTGGTCAAGGCGTGGAAGGGCGACAAGTGGGGCAATCTCGTCTATCGCAAGACCGCCCGCAACTTCAACCCGATGATCGCCACGGCAGGGAAGATCACGATCGCTGAAGTCGAAGAACTGGTCGAGGTCGGAGAACTCCATCCCGACGAGATCCACACGCCCAGCATTTACGTGAAGCGCATCTTCCAGGGCACCAATTACGAGAAGCGCATCGAGCGCCGTACCGTACGAACAAGTGCTTAGTGCAGCGTGGTCAGCGCTCAGGAAAACGAGTGCTTGAGACCGATTCGGTTTAGCTTTTCTGAGCACTGAGCACTGAGCACTGAGCACTGAGCACTGGAACGAGGACCCATGGCCACCACCCCGCAATCCAAAGTCGGCAAAGACACCGCCAAGCGCGACCGCATCGTGAAGCGCGTCGCCCAGGAACTGCGCGACGGCTTCTATGTCAATCTCGGCATCGGCATGCCGACGCTCATCGCCAACTGCGTTCCGGAGGGCGTCGAAGTCATCCTGCAATCCGAGAACGGCATGCTCGGGCTTGGTCCCTATCCGATTGCCGGCACCGAAGATCCTGACCTCATCAATGCCGGCAAGGAAACCGTCACCGAGATTCCCGGAACGTCATATTTCTCGAGCGCGGAATCGTTCGCCATGATTCGCGGCGGCCACATCGACCTCAGCGTCCTCGGCGCCATGGAGGTTGATGAGGAAGGGAACCTCGCCAACTGGATGATTCCCGGCAAAATGGTCAAGGGCATGGGCGGCGCCATGGACCTCGTCGCCAGCGCGCGCCGCCTGATCGTCGCCATGGAGCACACCACCAGGGAAGGAAAGCCCAAGATCCTGAAGAACTGCACGCTCCCCATCACCGGGCTGCGCGTGGTCGACACTATCGCCACCGAAATGGCATGGATCAAAGTGACGGAGAAAGGTCTCGTGCTCGAGGAAGTCGCGCCCGGCCTGACTCCGGACGACGTACAGAAATACACCGAGCCCAAACTCATCATCAGCCCAAACCTGAAGACGATCACCGTCGGATAGCAAAGCTTTCCCGCAACTGTCATCCTGAGCGAGGATGCCGCCTAAAGCGATTGCCCGATTTTGGCAATCGCAAGCGGCATCCGAGTCGAAGGACCTTTTGTCCGTCGTTTCGATTTCAACGGCATCTGATGTTAACTGTGAGACTCTGCGCGATCGTATTTCTACTTTTCTCGTGTATCTCTTTCGCCCAAACTACTCCAGCCATCGACTCCGATGCCGAAAAGGAAATCCTCCAGCTCGTAAATCTTGAGCGCGCTCGCGCGGGGTTGAAGTCGCTGCGCGAAGATCCCGCGCTGCAAAAGGCAGCGCGTGCCCATTCGCGCATCATGGCCGGCGCGCACCAGCTATCGCACGAGGTCGGCGCCGAGCCGCGGTTCGACAAGCGTCTGGCGCTCGCCGGCGCGTCATTCGATTTGAGCGGCGAGAACATCGCGTTCAACCAAACGGCGGAAGGCGCGCATCGAGGCCTGATGAACTCGCCGCCGCACCGCAAGAACATCCTCAATCCGGAATTTGACGCCGTAGGTATCGGCGTGGTGCGCGTCGGCGAAAACATCTGGGTGACACAGGATTTTGCGCGCCAGTTCGACGTGCAGAGTCCGCAGGAAGCGCGCAACCAGGTCATTGCTACTTTCCAGCAGGCGCGCCGCAAGGCGAACATGCAGCCGGTCGCCGTCAGCGACGAGCCGCGCCTGCAAACGCTCGCGTGCCGCATGGCGAAGCAGGGCGCGCTCGACACGCAGACGCCGCTTACGTGGCCAACGGTGCGTACGGCGACGGCTTACACCGAGTCCGACTTGTCCAAACTTCCTTCGAGCGCAATGAAAATGGCGACCGATCCGAATGTGCAACGGATCTCTGTCGGCGCGTGCTTCGGCAAGAGCGCCAAGTACGAATCGGGAATGAATTGGGTCGTGATCGTCGCGTACTGAAAACAACTACATTGCCGATTGCCGAATTCGCAGCGGCGCAGTTTCAATCGTCAATCATCAATCGACAATCGGCAATGGTTTTGGTTTGTTAATCTCGCGTTAACGTTCGCGGTGTCCGTCTGCGGACAGTCTCATCCCACGCCTGAACGTTGTTTTATTCTGCGACAGCTCTATTTTCAGCAACCCTTGTGTTTGCAACGTCTGTCGCTTTGGCAGAGATTTTGCAATATGTTCAGCGAACGATGTAATAAACGGACGCTTCGACCGTCTATAGATGTGAATGAACTTTGTCGAAGCGAACAACGTATCTCAGTTCAGAAGGACAAAGTGCTAACCAAAGCAAGCGCACTTCGTCCAATGAGCAGACCGAATCGGAGGAAAGCAATGGACGCGAAGTACAACTGGATCATCGATAATTCCGGCATCCGCATGGCGCTGAACATCGCCGCGTTTACAGTGTGGCTTGTCGGTTGCGCCGTCCTGCTCAGTCTGTAGCCTCCGATCGGAGCTGCGGGCGCCCTGCAAGGTCTTAGGGCAGTTTGAGCGGGGTCCCCAGCACGCGCCGCTGTTGCGCGTGATGGGGTGCAAGGATGGCACCGCGCGGCAGGGTAGGCCGCTTACCAGCAACAACGAAATTGGACTCGCGATCGTTCGAGTCATCGGAGCAGTGTTTTTATAAACGCCGGTTGCTTAGGATCCCGCGACTACCCCAGCGCGGAAAGTAAACGGCGCCTCCAAGGTTCCCGCTGAGTGACTTCTTCGGGAACCGCCTCCAGGCCGCCGCGTCACGTTGCCAAGTCGTGACGCGGCGGTTTCGTAACTTCAGTTGTAAGTTATAAGTTCTAGGCTGTAAGTTGCTCTCGATTCCCACCGGCTTCAACTTACAACTTACAACCTGCTGTCTAGCTCACCGCTGCTGTGACCCTCTTTGCATAATGGGAGGCAATGTATTCATCCAGGATGGAGATGAACTCGGGCACGATGTGGTCGCCCTTCAATGTGGTAAACAATCTTCCATCCACGAACACGGGCGCCTTGGGCTCTTCGAAAGTTCCGGGCAGCGAGATGCCGATGTTGGCGTGTTTCGATTCGCCCGGCCCGTTGACGA
>CAZLJE010000031.1:54552-56599 GCA_964559835.1 uncultured Terriglobales bacterium | reverse complement strand
GGCGAGGCACGCGGCGTCGCGGCGCTGTCGATCCGTAAAGTCACGGGACAGCCGATCAAGTTCATCGGCGTCGGCGAAAAATTCGACGCGCTCGAGCCGTTCCACCCGGACCGCATCGTCGGACGCATCCTCGGCATGGGCGACATCCTCTCGCTGATCGAGAAAGCGGAATCGACGGTCGACAAGAAGAAGGCCGAAGAGTTCACTACCAAGGCGCTCTCCGGCGGCGGCTTCTCGCTCGAAGACTTCCGCGAACAACTGCGCCAGGTGAAGAAGATGGGCTCGATGCAGAGCATCATTAAGATGCTGCCGTCGATCGGCCCGTTCGCAAACATGCAGAAGGCCGCCGATAACGTGGACGAGAAGCAGTTGGTCCGCGTCGAGGCCATCATCAATTCCATGACGTCCTACGAGCGCGAGCACCACGAGGCCATCAATGGCTCGCGCCGCAAACGCATCGCGCGCGGCAGCGGCACCAGCGTACAGGAGGTCAATCAGCTCCTCCGCCAGTACGCTCAGATGCGCAAGATGTTCAAGGACATGGGCAAGGCCAGCTTCGGACGCAAAATGGCCGGCCTCATGGGCGGGGGCATGAAGTTTCCAGGAATGTAAAGCAGTTGCTAGTTGTCAGTTGCTAGTTTTCGATTGCTACTAGGAACTAGCAACTGACAACTAGCCAACTGCTTTTACGACACCGGCCCATCTCCCGCGCTGGCCGGCCGATCATCCGCCGTCGCGCGAATCACGCCACTCTCATCCGAATAGAACGATTGCACGCCGGTGTTCTGATACTTATTGGGCCGCACCTGGATCACGTAGCGCGGACCCATATTGGTCGGGGGCAACAGTTCGTACTGGAAGCTGTACCCCGATTTCAGGCACGCGGGGTCGGCGCATTTCAACGGCGCTTCCACGTCGGCGAGTTCGGCCAGCGATTTCGGATAAGCATCGGGATTTTTCTGCCGGTGCAGGTACAACGCGGTATTGATTGCGCGCACGGTCTGGATGGCTGTGCGCTCGTTCCGATCGCGGCGGTCTTTCAGCAGCGTTTGCACCGACACGGCGCCGAGTCCGAGAAGGACGGCGACTACGACGACGATGGCAAAGATGGCGCCGCCGCGGCCCGGCCGTCCGAAGGGGGCATAAGGTAGACGGTTCATAAGGCCCCTCCTCTTCCTTTCGCGCAATTTCGCACCTCGGCGAGTGTAAGGCAAGCGAGATTTTCGAACGAGCGTCCGAAAAACACCTGAGCCGATTCCCGTTTTGGTACTCTGACGTTATGCGCTGGCGCGGCATGGACGAGGCGGCTGCCGAGCAGTACGCCACCCTCAAGGAAGCTTTGGACGAGCGCCGCTCGCTCATGCAGCAGTACGTCCCCGAAGCCACCCAGGCGCTGCACCGGCGCGTCGTCGAGCAGCTTCAAGCGACGGACCAGGCGGCGGCGTCGCCGGCTGCCGGTGCGAAGGCGCCGTCATTCGGATTGAGCGACCACAACGGCAAGCCGGTCAGCCTTGATTCGCTGATCGAGAGGGGACCCGCGGTGCTCGTTTTCTTTCGTGGACGCTGGTGTCCTTTCTGTATTGCGCAACTGGAAGCCTGGAACCGGCTGATGCCCGCCATCGCCGGCGCCGGCATTGCAGTGGCCGCGATCTCGCCCATGACGCAGCACCAGTCGTCGCTGACGCGCGATCAGCACCGCCTCGAGTATCCGCTGCTCAGCGATTCGGGAAACAAGGTGGCGCGGCAGTTCGGCATCGTCTATTCGGTGCCGGAGGAGCAGCGGCTCACCTACCGGCGGACATTCGTAAACCTGCCGTTCGTCAATGGCGATGAAAGTTGGGAGCTGCCGATTCCCGCGACGTTCGCGATCGACCGCAGCGGGCAGGTGCTGTTCTCTTCGGCGGACCCGGACTACACGGTGCGTCCCGAACCGCTGGAGGTGCTGTCGGCCGTGGAAATCTCGCGTACCGATCCGCGCTGATGGTACTTTTTCCGCGACCCGCGACCCGCGACCCGCGACCCGCGACCCGCGACCCGCGACCCGCGA
>CAZLJE010000031.1:5184-54293 GCA_964559835.1 uncultured Terriglobales bacterium | reverse complement strand
TGAGCCATGAGCCATGAGCCATGAGCCATGAGCCATGAGCCATGAGCCATGAGCCATGAGCCTTTACATTCCCTCTCCTATCCCGCATAATTACAGTTTGTTTCTAACCCTTAGGGAATCAGTAGGAAAGGAAACTCAGTTCTGTGTTGATGATCCGTTTGTCGCGCGTCGGAGCGCGTAAGCAGCCGCATTACCGCGTCGTAGTGATCGAGAAGGACCGCGCCCGCGATGGCCGCTCGGTGGAAGTGGTGGGTACTTATAACCCGCGTACCACTCCTGCCAGCGTCGACCTCAAGCGTGACCGCATTGACCATTGGGTCAGCAAAGGTGCGCAGATGTCTGCCACTGTGGCCCGCCTGGTCCAGCGTACTCCCGCCAGCTCGGAATCTGCGGCATAATAAGGCGTTCCCCTACCCGTAAGACTGAACAGGAGGAACGATGATGGGCACACCCGGTGCAGGATCGGCGCTGAGCTCCCCTGACATGCGCCTTCTGATCGAGTACATCGCGAAGGCTCTGGTGGATACGCCTGACGAGGTCACCGTGCAGGAAGTCCAGGAGGACGAAACCACCGTCCTTGAACTGCGCGTTGCTCCCGGCGATGTGGGCAAGGTGATCGGCAAGCAGGGACGGACGGCGCGCGCCATCCGAACCATCCTGAGTGCCTCTGGTATGAAGCTGCATCGGCACTTCGCGCTGGAGATCCTGGAATAGGCGAGTTCGTCACCATCGCGCGCGTGGTCAAGACCCAGGGCCGCATGGGCGAGGTGGCCGCCGAAGTCCTGACCGATTTCCCGGAGCGTTTCGCCGAACGGCGCAGGCTGTTTGTGGTTGACCAGAGCGGCTCCCGCCGCGAGCTGCACCTCGAAAACTTCTGGCCGCATAAAGAACGACTGGTCCTGAAGTTCGCCGGCGTCGACTCTATCTCTGACGCCGAATCCCTCCTCGGCAACGAAGTCCAAATCCCCAGGGAAGAATGCGCGGAACTGGAAGAAGGGGCCGCATACACGTCCGATCTGATCGGCTGTCATGTCTTTGCTCGCCAGCAATCCACGCCGGAATACGAAATACGGAATACTCCTTTGCGCGAGGTAGGCGTGGTCGCGGATGTGACCTTCGGAGCCGGCGAAGCTCCTATCCTCGAAATCTGCGGCGGCAACAAGGAGTATCTCGTTCCACTCGCGCAGGAGTACATCCTGTCGCTCGACACTGCCGCCAAGCGTCTCGAACTCGCATTGCCCGAAGGCATGCTGGAACTGGATGCGCCTCTGTCGAAGGAAGAGAAAGATTTGCAGAAGAACTCGAATTCCTAGCCCGCTGGCATTAGGCTTTAGGCTTTGGGCATCAGAACTGCTGCGCGACCGAATCCCTAAAGCCCAAAGCCCAATGCCTCTGACTTTCGATCTCATCACGATCTTTCCCGACTTCTTCCGCGGTCCTCTCGACTACGGCATCGTCCGCCGTGCGCGCGAAGGCGGACTTATCGAAATCAACGTCCAGGATCTCCGCACCTTTACCAAAGACAAGCACCGCACCGTGGATGACCGGCCTTTCGGCGGCGGCGAGGGCATGGTCCTCAAGCCAGAGCCGATCTTCGCGTGCCTGGAATCGGCGGGAATCAGTCCGCTGGGCCGGCGCGACCGAAGCAGGGAATCGGTCATACTGCTTTCGCCGCAGGGACAGATCTTCAACCAGGCGCTCGCTGCCGAGCTTTCGCAACTCGATCGTATCGTTCTTATCTGCGGACGATACGAAGGAGTCGACGAGCGCGTCGCGGAATTTCTGGCCGATCGCGAGGTCTCCGTCGGCGATTACGTCCTAAGTGGAGGAGAACTGCCGGCGGCCATTATCGTTGACGCCGTCACGCGACTCATTCCCGGCGCGCTCGGCAATGAAGCGTCGTCGAAAACGGAGTCGTTCGGCGCCGGTGAAGTACGCATGAAGCTTCCGATGGACGCTGAGGGCAAACGCATTCCTGATTCGACGATTTCCGCAGGCGGTTTGCTCGACTATCCGCACTACACACGTCCCGCTGATTTCCGCGGCATGAAGGTTCCCGAGTTCCTCATTAATGGCAACCACGAGGAGATTCGCCGCTGGCGCCGTCGCCGCGCGCTGGAGAAAACGTTCCGCAACCGGCCGGACCTGTTGGAGTCTGTGGAACTGAGCGGGGAAGATCGCAAGCTGGTTGAGGAATTAAGAATGAAGAAGTCAGAATGAAGAATCAGGAACAGGTACACCTCTGGTTTTCATTCTTCATTCTGACTTCTTCATTCTTCATCCCCGCATCCTGCTGACAACTCAGACACTTTCTTGTATATTAGTCGTTTGAACCCTTGAAGGAATTGTGTCATGTCAACCTCACCAGTGATCCAGAAACTGCTCGCCAAGGCGCAGCGTACCGACCACCCGAAATTCGTGCCGGGCGACACCGTTCGCGTCCACGTCAAGATCAAGGAAGGCGACAAAGAGCGCCTTCAGGCTTTCGAAGGCGTCGTCATTTCGCGCAATAACGGCCCGCAGGCCAGTTTCACCGTCCGCAAGATGAGCTTCGGGCAGGGCGTCGAGCGTATCTTCCCCCTCAACTCCCGGGTCATCGACAAGATCGACATCATCCGCTCTGCCCAGGTGCGCCGCGCCAAGCTCTACTTCCTGCGCAACCTGCGTGGCAAGGCCGCCCGCCTGAAAGAAGCCGAGAGACAGTAAGCCAAGTCTCACCACAAAGTACACGAAGGCACACAAAGGATTTTCCTCCCTGATCCTTTGTGTCCTTTGTGGTGCGCTGCAGTTGAAGGGATTACCATTTACTGATGGCCACCACACTGGTCCCGGTCAAGAACCATCCCTTCCTGCTGAATGGCAAATTCGTATCGGACGGAACGGCAGTCGAGATCCGCGCCCCCTATGACAACGAAGTCGCCGGCACGGTGACGTACGGCACGCGCCAGCACGCGGAGCAGGCGATCGCAGCAGCACAGCGTGCATTTGGAACGACGCGGCGTCTGCCGGCGTACGAGCGTCAGCGTGTACTGCGAGCGATTGCGCACGGGCTGACCGAGCGCAAAGAAGAATTCGCGCGCGTGTTGGCCCTCGAAGCCGGCAAGCCCATCAAGGCGGCGCGAGTGGAAGTCGATCGCGCCATCTTCACCTTCCAGGTCGCGGCCGAGGAATCGACGCGCATCAACGGCGAAACCCTTCCGCTCGACCTTCAGCCCGCCGCACGCGGACGCTGGGCGATCCTGCGGCGATTTCCGCTTGGGGTCGTGTCGGCGATCACGCCCTTCAATTTTCCGCTGAACCTCGCCGCGCACAAGATGGCTCCCGCAATCGCGTGTGGCTGCACCGTGGTGCTGAAGCCGCCGCCACAGGACCCGCTCACGACGATGATGCTGGCGGAGATCATTCAACAAACCGGCTGGCCCGACGGCGCGGTGAACGTTGTTCCGCTATCGAACGAAGACGCGGCGTCTCTTATTACCGACGACCGCGTGAAGCTGCTGACGTTCACCGGATCCGCCAAAGCGGGATGGGAGATGCGTCAGCGCGCGGGACATAAGCGCGTGGTGCTGGAATTGGGCGGAAATGCCGGATGCATCGTGCATGGAGACGCCGATCTCGCTTATGCGGCCGAGCGCTGCGTCGCCGGCGGATTCGGCTATGCCGGGCAGAGCTGTATTTCGGTGCAGCGCATCCTGGTGGAGCGGCCGGCGCTCGAGCAGTTCACTGCGATAATCGTGGCCGGCGCCCGCAAATTGAAGACCGGCGATCCCATGGACGAGGCGACCGATGTCGGGCCGATGATCCGCGAGTCGGATGCGCAACGCGCCGAGCAGTGGGTGAAAGAAGCGGTCGATTCCGGCGCCAAGGTGCTCTGCGGCGGACATCGCAAGGGCAGCCTATTCGAGCCGACGGTGCTCACCAACACCCAGCCGAAGATGCGCGTGAATTGTGAAGAGGTCTTCGCGCCCGTGGTGACCGTCGAAGCCTACGACAACTTCGACGACGCACTGCGCCGCGTCAACGACACGCCTTACGGATTGCAGGCCGGACTGTTCACGCGCGACGCGAGGCTCATCTTCAAAGCGTACGAAGAACTGGAGGTCGGTGCCGTCATCGCCGGAGATATCCCGAGTTTCCGCATGGACCACATGCCCTACGGCGGCGTGAAAGAATCCGGCGTCGGACGCGAAGGGCTGAAGTACGCGATCGAGGATATGACCGAGAGCAAGCTATTGGTGCTGAACGTGTGATCCCGAGTGGTCAGTGCTCAGTAATCAGTGATCAGGACGTCTACCCGCAACGCGGAGCGCCCGCGCTCCACGGAGTTCAACATCCTGATCACCGACCACTGATTACTGACTACTCTCACAGCAGTTGTCTCGCCTTGTCCTTCATCGCCTTGACGAAGATCTTCTCCGCGTCGGGTTCGCCCCGGACCAGCGACTCGACGAAGTGCAGCGCCTGTTCGGGCTTGATCTTGCCCGGAAGAGGCGGAGTCAGCGGGTCGACAACCGCTTCCAGCACTGCCGGGCCGGGATGATTCAGGAACGAATCGATGGTACTGCCCGCGAGCGCCGGCTTATCGAGATGGAATCCCGTCGCACCACAGGCCTCGGCGGCTTTGACGAAATCGATGGGATACAAATCGACGCCGAACTCGGGATTGCCGAGAAACACCATCTGCTCCCATTTGATCTGCCCGAGGTAGTCGTTTTTCATGACGACCACTTTGATCGGCAGCTTGTATTTTGCGGCGGTCGCCATCTCCGCCATCAGCATGCTGTAGCCGCCGTCGCCGACGAAGGCAACGACCTGCCGGTCGGGAAACGCAATCTGCGCGGCGTTTGCATACGGAAGTCCGGGCGCCATGGTGGCCAGATTGCCCGACAGCGTCATCTTCATGCCGCGGCGCGCGGGAATCTGCCGCGCGTACCACGTCGCGATCGTCCCGGAGTCGCATGTGACAATGGCGTCGTTGTGCAGGCGCTTGCCGAGTTCCCACGCGACAACCTGTGGCTTCATCGGCACGGAATCGGCCGTGCCCTCCTTCTCCATGTACTCCCACCACTCCTTCATCATCTTCTGCGCGGAAGTGAGGAAGTCGCGGTTGTCGTTGCGGTGCAGCAGCGGAAGCAACTGCTGGAGCGTGCCCTTGCTGTCGCCCACGAGCCCGACTTCAACCGGATAACGCAGCGCGATGTGTGCGGGATTGCAGTCGATCTGAACGCAGCGCGCCTGTCCCGGCTTCGGGTAGTACTCGATATATGGGAATCCAGCGCCCACGATAAACAGCGTGTCGCACTCCTCCATGATCTTCTGCGACGCGGCGGTGCCGAGTAGGCCGATGGAGCCCGTCGTGTAGGGACTATCGTCGGGCACGCACGCTTTTCCGAGCAGTGCCTTGGCGATCGGCGCGCCGAGGATCTCTGCTACCTGCTCCAGTTCATCGCCCGCATGCAGAGCGCCAGCGCCGGCGAGGATGGCGATCTTCTTGCCCTCGTTCAGGACGTGGGCGGCGCGGCGGATGTCCTCCTGGGCCGGCAAGCGTACGCCATGCGTGCGGACTTCGGAAACATGGTGCGGCTGATTGCGCTTCGAGCGGTCCCTGTCCTTTACTTCCTTTTCCTGCATGTCGACGGGCATCGTGACGTGAGCAACGCCGCGATAGGAGATGGCGGTGCGAACGGCGAGGTCGACGATGTTCTCGACATGCGCCGGGCCCATGATGCGCTGGTTGTAGACGCAGGCGTCCATGAAGAGCTTGTCGGTTTCGACGTCCTGCTGCGTCCATGTGCCGATCAGGTCGTGGAACTGAAGACCGGTGATAGCGAGAACCGGCTGATAGTCGAGTTTGGCGTCGTAGAGTCCATTAAGAAGATGGATAGCGCCGGGTCCCGAAGTCGCGAGACAGACGCCGATCCTTCCCGTCATCTTGGCGTAGCCGCATGCCATGAAGGCCGCAGCCTCTTCGTGACGCACCTGGATGAAACGAATCTTGTCCTGGCGAATGCGCAGCGCCTCCATGATGCCGTTGATGCCATCGCCCGGCAGTCCGAAAACGAGATCTACGCCCCAATCGATGAGTTTTTCAACAAGAACGTCGGCAGCAGTCATGCAATCCCCCGATTCGCCCGTCCAGAGCGGGTTTCCGAAAAATATTTTGGTTCGTGGTGCGACCTAAGATCATCTTGCAATGCGCAGTACATTCGTAGGATGCGAAGCAGGCATCGGCTGTTCACTGGGCCGAGCTGGGGAAAATGTCTGGAAGCGCTGGTCCGTTCGGGGGAAGTTGGCGGGGCACGGCACGAACGCTGCCCTCCGGGAACGGATCGGATCACAGGACAATCTGAGTAGGCGACGCGGGTTGGCGCTTCCGAAACGACGTCACAGATACAGCGCGCGCGTATCTGTTACAATCACACGTTTTCGTGATGTGCGTCACGCGACATGGTGACGTGAGGAGCTGTCGGACTTTTATCGGGACGAACCGGGCTTGGCCCGGAGTTGAGGAACGGGCTATTCGATGCCCCAGATCTTTCATCGAAGCTTTAATACAGTTTCACGAGTATCGATCGTCGTCGTACTCATCGCGGCAGGCGTGGCCTTCTTTGCGGCCGAGCAGTTGCAACGCTCGGGTTTTGTCAGCTTGCAGGGGGTCCACCGGGAGCAGCCGGTGCCGTTCAGCCATGTGAGGCACGTCGGCGGCAACGGCATCGACTGCCGTTACTGCCACACGTCGGTCGAGACGTCCAACTTCGCCGGCATCCCGCCGACGAAGACGTGCATGAACTGCCATTCGCAGATCTGGACGAACGCGGCCATGCTGGAGCCGATCCGCGAAAGCTTCCGCAGCGGGCGGTCCATCCAGTGGAACCGGGTGAACGAGCTGCCGGACTTCGTTTACTTCGACCACAGCATTCATATCAACAAGGGTGTCGGCTGCGACAGTTGCCATGGGCCTGTGGATCGCATGCCGCTGATGTATGCGAAGGGCAGCCTGCAGATGGAGTGGTGCCTGGATTGCCACCGCGCGCCGGAGAAGAACCTGCGGCCGCGCGACGAAGTGTTCAACATGCGCTACCAGCAACCGAACGGAGCCCACCCGGTGAAGCTGGATGGCAAGGAATTCACCGACCAGAAGACGCTGGGCACGTACCTGCTGGGCAAGTATCACGTGCGCAGCGTCTACGACATCACCAGTTGCAATACCTGCCACCGCTAGATGGGGACGATGGACGCTGACAACAAACAGGAGCTGGTACACATCCAGCTCGGACCGAAGAAGGACGACGACGCGCCGCGTTTCTGGCGCAGCCTCGAGGAATTGCACGGGTCACCGGAGTTCCAGCGCGAGCTGAAGCGCGAGTTCACCGATGACGCCGGAATTCTCGACGAGGTCTCGCGGCGCGGATTCCTGAAGCTGCTGGGCGCGTCGGCGGCGCTGGCGGGCATGGCCGGATGCACCAAGCTGCCCGTCGAGAAGATCGTGCCCTACGTGACGCAGCCGGAAGAGATCGTGCCCGGACAGCCGCTGTTCTTCGCTACCAACATGGAGCTCAGCGGGTACGCCGAAGCGCTCTTGGCGCGCAGCAATGAAGGGCGTCCGACCAAGCTGGAAGGGAACCCCGAGCATCCCGTGAGCCGCGGCGCGACCGACGTCTTCGCGCAGGGCGCGCTGCTGGACCTCTACGATCCGGACCGCTCGCAAAGTAACGCGTACTTGAGCGAAGTGCGCCCGTGGCCGGAATTCCTCGGCGCCATGGCCGGGCCGGTGGCAGCACTGAAGGCCGATGGCGGCGCCGGCTTGCGGATCCTCACCGGCGCAATCAGTTCGCCGACGCTGGGCGGCCAGTTGCGGACGATCAAGACACTCTATCCGCAAATGAAGTGGCACACGTGGGAGCCGGTGAACCGCGACGGCGCGCGCGGGGGCTCGCAAATGGCGTTCGGGCAGCCGGTCGAGACCGTCTATAACCTCGAAAACGCCGACATCATTGTTTCGCTCGACGCCGACTTCCTGATGGGCGGCTTCCCCGGATTCACGATGTACGCGCGGCAGTACGGAATGCGCCGCAATCCCGACGATGCCCGCGGCATGAACCGCATGTACGTCATCGAGAGCACGCCGACGGTGACAGGCTTCAAGGCCGAGCATCGCCTGCCGGTGAAGGCGTCAGAGGTCGAGAATTACGCGCGGGCGCTCGCGTCGCGTTTGGGCGTGGGCGGCGCAGGCGGCAATGTTCGCAGCGAGCACACTCCGTGGCTCGATGCGCTGGCGAAGGATCTGCAGGGACATCGCGGCGCCGTGGTCATCATTCCGGGCGAGTACCAGCCGGCGTCCGTCCATGCTCTGTGTCACGCGATGAACGACGCGCTCGGCGCCGTGGGCAAGACCGTCACGTACACGGACCCCGTCGTCGAGAATCCGGTGGATAACGTCGCTTCGATCCGCGAGCTGGTCGGCGATATAAACGCCGACAAGGTGCGGTTGCTGGTGATCCTGGGCGGCAACCCGGTATTCGACGCGCCTGCCGACTTGAATTTCGCGAACGCCCTGGGCAAAGTCGCGGTCAAGGTCCATCACGGCCTTTACCAGAACGAAACATCTCTTTATTGCCATTGGCACATTGCAGGGACGCACTTCCTGGAAGAATGGGGCGATGCGCGGGCGGTGAACGGGATGGTCAGCATTCGGCAGCCGCTGATCGCGCCGTTGTACGGCGGGCACAGCGCGCACGAGGTGCTGGCGGTATTCCACAACCAGGCCGACACAAGCTCTTACGATCTGGTGCGCGCGTATTGGAAGGCGCAATACAAGGGCCCGGATTTCGAGGCCTATTGGCGTCGTGCGGTGCATGACGGCTTCTTGCCCGACACCGAATCGAAGCCGAAGACGTTGAAGGCGAATGCCGGAGCAATCGGCGCCGCGCCGCAACCGCCGCAGCAGGGAAGCGACGCGCTCGAAATCATCTTCCGTCACGATCCTTCCATCTACGACGGTCGTTGGGCGAACAATGGCTGGTTGCAGGAATGTCCGAAGCCGCTGTCGAAGCTGACCTGGGACAACGCGCTCTATATCAGTCCAGTCACGGCGAAGAAGCGGCTGAACTTCGACGGCGGACAGCACACGATGGTCGTTAAGCTCGACTATCGCGGCAAGGAAATCGAGATCCCGGTGTGGGTGCAGCCCGGTCATCCCGACGATTGCATCACCGCGTTCTTCGGTTACGGCCGCACGCGCGTCGGCCGCACCGGCGATTCCAAGGGCGTCGACACATTCAAAGTACGCGTCGCCGATTCGCCCAACTTCGGTTTCGGCGCGAAGATCACGCCGACCGGAGAGTGGAAAGACCTGGCGGGTACGCAGGGTTACCAGGCGATCGAAGGGCGAAACGTCGTTCGCGCTGCTACCGTCGACGATTACAAGAAGAATCCCGATTTCGCCCACGCGAAGACGGAAGCCCCGAACTATCAGGACACCCTGTACCCGAACTACCAGTACCCGGCGGACGGATCCATCGGTGATCCCGAAAAGCGCTGGGACCGTCACGGTTCGGCGGGCTACCGCTGGGGCATGGAGATCGACCTGAACACGTGCGTGGGATGCAACGCCTGCATCATCGCGTGCCAGGCGGAGAACAACATTCCCGTCGTCGGTCAGTACCAGGTGCTGCGCGGCCGCAAGATGCACTGGCTGCGCGTGGATACCTACTACGAAGGCGACGTCTCCAACCCGCGCATGTACTTCGAGCCGCTGCCCTGCATGCAGTGCGAAGACGCGCCGTGCGAACTGGTCTGCCCGGTGGGTGCGACCGTCCACAGCAGCGAAGGCTTGAATGACATGGTCTACAACCGCTGCGTGGGAACGCGCTACTGCTCGAACAACTGTCCGTGGAAGGTGCGGCGGTTCAACTTCCTGCTCTTCCAGGACTGGAATACGCCGCAGATCAAGCTGGTGCGCAATCCGGAGGTCACGGTGCGCAGCCGCGGCGTGATGGAGAAGTGCACCTACTGCGTCCAGCGCATCACCAAGGGACGCATCACCGCCGAGATCGAAAACCGGCGCGTGCGCGACGGCGAAGTCCTCACCGCGTGCCAGCAGGTGTGCCCCTCGAACGCCATCATCTTCGGCGACCTCGACGATCCCAATGCGAAGGTCACGCAACTGAAGAAGAGCCCGCGTAATTTCGGCGTGCTGGAAGAACTGAACGCGCGTCCGCGGACGACCTATCTCGCGGCGGTCTGGAATCCGAACCCGGCGATGCCTGAAACGGCCGCCAAACAGCAGCCGGAGCAGCATTTGTAATGGCACAGAACTCACAAGTCGCGGAACTGGACGTGATGGAAGGACGTCCGCCGGTCATCGGGCCCGGACATACCTTCGACACCATCACCGACAAAATCAGCAACATCGTGCTGAGCGACCGCACGCCGCTGGGTTGGTGGTTTGCAGTGGCGGTGTCAGGCGGGATCGTCGGCGTGCTGACGATCGCCATGTCGTACCTGTTCTACCGGGGCGTCGGCATCTGGGGCATCAACATCCCGGTCGCGTGGGGATGGGCCATCGTCAACTTCGTGTGGTGGATCGGTATCGGCCACGCGGGCACGCTGATCTCGGCCATTCTTCTACTCTTGCGGCAGTCGTGGCGAAATTCGATCAACCGTTTCGCCGAAGCCATGACGCTGTTCGCCGTCGCGTGCGCCGGACTGTTCCCGGTGCTGCACACCGGACGACCGTGGCTGGCGTACTGGCTGTTCCCCTACCCGAACACGATGAGCATCTGGCCGCAGTTCCGCAGCCCGCTGGTGTGGGACGTCTTCGCGGTCTCGACCTACTTCACGATCTCGCTGGTGTTCTGGTTCGTCGGATTGATCCCCGACCTGGCGACGCTGCGTGACATGGCGACGAACCGTGCCACTCGCATGATCTACGGCGTGCTGGCGATGGGCTGGCGCGGATCAGCCCGGCACTGGCACCGCTACGAGACGGCGTACCTGCTGCTCGGCGGACTAGCAACGCCACTGGTGCTCTCCGTCCACACGGTCGTCAGCTTCGATTTCGCCGTGGGCATCGTTCCCGGATGGCATACGACCATCTTCCCGCCTTACTTCGTTGCGGGCGCCATCTACTCCGGTTTCGCGATGGTGATGATCCTGGCCATCCCGATCCGCTCGTTCTTCAACCTGAAGGACATGATCACGGACCGCCATCTCGACAACATGGCGCGCATCACGCTGGCGACGGGATTGATCGTGTCGTACGGCTACATCGTCGAGATCTTCATGACCTGGTACGGCGGGTCCATCTTTGAGAAGCACATGTTGTTTAACCGTATGCACGGTTATTACAAGGTCGAGTACTGGACTCTGATCTCGATCAATGTGCTCTTCATTAACGTGCTCTGGTCGAAACGCGTGCGGAGCAGTCCGGTGGCGTTGTGGATCGTGTCGGCCATCGTGTTGCTCGCGATGTGGCTGGAGCGCTTCGTCATCGTGGTCATCAGCCTGTCGCAGGACTTCCTGCCCTCGAGCTGGGGCGTTTTCCACCCGACGCGCTGGGATTACGCGGTCTTCATCGGCACGCTGGGCTTCTTCACCTTTGCGTTCCTGTTGTTCGTCCGTGTGTTGCCGATGATTTCCGTGTTTGAGATGAAACACTTGCTGCCGGAGGCGCACCCGCACGTGCCGGTTCCGGAGTTGGAGACACAGAAATGAAGACTTCGACGATCAGACCGCCGATCTACGGGTTGATCGCGGAGTTCGACACTCCGACGGAGATCGTGGTCGCGGCGCGCCGGGCCCACGAAGAAGGTTATCGGCGCATGGACGCGTACAGCCCGTTCCCCGTGGAAGGATTGGCGGAATCCATCGGGTTCAAGCGCAACCGTGTGTCGCTGGTGTGCCTGGTCGGCGGTCTGCTCGGACTGGCGACTGCCTACGTGCTGCAATACTGGATCAGCTTCATCGCTTATCCGGTGAATATCGGCGGGCGGCCTTTCCACTCGTGGCCTTCTTTCATCATCGTGACCTTTGAATTGACCATTCTTTTTGGCGGATTGTCGGCGGCGATCGGGATGTTGGTCATGAACGGCCTCCCGCTGCCGTATCACCCGGTGTTCAACGTGCCGAGCTTCAGCGCCGCAACGCGCGACAAGTTTTTCCTCTGCATCGAGGCGGCCGATCCCAGGTTCGACCGCATGGCTACGTACGCGTTCCTGTCCAGCCTGGACCCGAACACGATCACGGAGGTGCCTCATTAGATTCATGAGCACATTGAGGCGCGTTCGTACGGCGGGGTTGTTGCTCGCGGCAACCGCGATCCTGGCGGGCTGTCGTATCGATATGCATGTCCAGCCGAAGGACCTGCCGCTGTCGAAGAGCGATTTCTTCGAAGACGCGCGTGGCTCGCGTTCACTCGTGCAGGGGACGATCGCGCGCGGGCACTTGCGCGAGGACTCGTATCTCTATACCGGCATGATCGACGGCAAGCCCGGCGACATGATGCCGTTCCCGGCGACGCGCGAAGTGTTGGAGCGCGGTCGGGAACGTTTCAACATCTACTGCTCTCCTTGCCACTCGCGTTTGGGAGACGGCAACGGGATGATCGTGCAGCGCGGTTTCCGCCATCCGCCCTCGTTCCACACGCCGGCGCTACGGCAGGCGCCGCTTGGACATTTCTTTGACGTCGCCACCAATGGGTTCGGCGCGATGCCCGATTACGCGTCGCAGGTGCAGGTGAATGACCGCTGGGCGATTGCGGCGTACATCCGCGTACTGCAATTGAGCCAGAACGCGACGGCCGGCGACATCCCGCCGGGAACCAACATGCAGTCGCAGACGCCGCCCGAGAGCACGCCGGGAAGCGGAGCGACGCTGCCGCCTGGCGCGAAGCCGGGTGGCGTGGAGAAGGTAAAGTGAGCGCCAACGACCGATTGACCATGACCGACTTCGCCCCGCCCTCTGTCCTCGCGACGTGGCGCGTGCGCTCGCTCATCGTCGGCGGCGTGTTCGCGCTGGCCTCGATCATCGCGTTCATCGTCGAGCCGCGGCAGGCGATGCACGGATACCTCATCGGCTTCATGCTCGTGCTCGGGCTTTCTCTGGGGTCGATGGCGTGGCTCATGGTGTGGCACCTGACCGGCGGTTCCTGGGGCGTTCCGATCCGGCGAGTCCTGGAGGCGGCGATCTCGTGTTTGCCGTTGCTGATCGTGGCCTGGATACCACTCGCAATCGGCATTCACGCGAATTACGAGTGGTCGCATCCGGGCAAGCACGACTTGTCGCCATGGCTAACGACCGGCGGCTTCGTGGGACGCAGCATCGGGTACTTCATCGTGTGGTCGGTGTTGGCGTGGTTGCTGCTGCGCTGGTCGCACGAGCAGGACAATCCTCCAGAGAAGGCTTTCGGGTCGCAGTTCCGCGCCGTCAGCGGCGTGGGCCTGGTGGTGTACGCGTGGACGCTGACCTTCGCGGTGGTCGACTGGGTCATGTCGCTGACGCCGGGGTGGATCTCGACCATCTACGGCCTCATCTTCATGGTGGGCCAGGCAATGATCGCGATGTGCTTTGTCGTGATCGTCACGCATTGGCTGCGCGCGTACAGTCCGATGGGCCAATTGGTGCGGCCGCACGACTTCCATGACTACGGCAAGCTGATGTTGACGTTCGTCATGCTGTGGGCGTACTTCAATTTTTCGCAGTGGCTGATCATCTGGGCCGGCAATATCCCGGACGAGACGACCTGGTTCATGGACCGCCTCCAGGGCGACTGGGGGTACGTGGCATTCGCGATCGTCATCGGGCAATTCGCCCTGCCTTTCTGCCTGCTGCTGTCGCGTCCGCTGAAACGCGATTCAGGGAAGCTGTTCTGGGTGGCGGTCTGGTTGATCGCGATGCGGTGGCTCGACCTGTACTGGAATGTGGAGCCATCGTTCAGCCGCGAACACCTGCATTTCTCCTTCGTGGATCTAGTGATTCCGATCGCGTTATTCGGCTTGTGGGCAGCTCTGTTCTTCTCGAACCTGGCGCGCACGCCGATGGTGGCGCTGTACGACCCGCATACGGCGGTCTTCCTGGAGGCCGAACATGAGTGATCATCGGCGCAAGTACGAAGCCGGCATGCAGCACGTCCAGCATCCGGACGCGGCGTACGACCATAGCGACCTGGAAGCCAGCGGCATCGTCAGCTTCCTGATCGGACTGGCGATCACGGTGATCTTCATTCATTTGATCGTGTGGGGATTTATGAAGACGTACGCGCATTTCGAGACGGTTGGCGCGATACGGACGTCGGCGAGCATCGAGCCGCAGCCGGTGCCGCCACAGGGTGACCCGGTCGCGCGTTTCCCGGCGCCTCGACTCCAACCGGACCCGGTGGCAGATCTCGACAAATACCGTGAAGCGGTGGAGCAACAACTGAACTCGGCGGGATGGCTCGATCAGAACGCGGGCATTGCGCACATCCCGGTGGAGACGGCGATCGACCTGGTAGCCCAACGTGGGTTGCCGGTGCGTCCGTCGCAGCCGCAGCAACAAGGCGCGCCGAACACGGTCCCAGCTGCGGCGAACGCTGGAACGCAAC
Organism: uncultured Terriglobales bacterium; assembly: GCA_964559835.1. Lineage (GTDB taxonomy): Bacteria > Acidobacteriota > Terriglobia > Terriglobales > Acidobacteriaceae > DAISJI01. Next base: position 39,712 of record CAZLJE010000031.1, on the reverse strand, counting down.
CGCGCACAAATCAATAGGTGTACAGATGGTAATGAGAGTAGTGAAGACGATCGCCGTGGCCGCAGCCGGATGGCTGTTAGGCAGCAGCATGGCGCTGGCCCAGGGCATGGCCGGCCCGGTATACAAGCCGGCCACGCCGCCGCCGCAGATCCTGAACAACATCAGCATCGACCAGAACCTGAATCAGCAGGTGCCGCTCGACCTTCCGTTCAAGGACGAGAACGGGCGCGACGTGAAGCTCTCGGATTATTTCGGCAGCAAGCCTGTCATTCTTTCGCTGGTCTACTACGAGTGCCCCATGCTGTGCACCGAGACGCTGAACGGTATGGTGAGTGCGTTCAAGGTGCTGAAGTTCGACGTTGGCAAAGAATTCAACGTCGTCACCATCAGCTTCGACGCGCGTGAGACCCCCGAATTGGCGGCGAAGAAGAAGGAGAACTACCTCCGCCAGTACGGACGGCCCGGAGCGGAGCATGGCTGGCACTTCCTTACCGGCTCGCAGCGTTCGATCGACGCGGTGACCAAGGCGGTCGGGTTCCATTACGCGTGGGACCAGCAGACGCAGCAGTTCGCGCACGCCACGGCACTCATGCTGCTGACGCAGGATGGCAAGCTGGCCCAGTATTACTACGGTGTGGAGTTCTCGCCGCGCGACCTGCGTTTCGGCATCGTCGAGGCCTCGAAGGGCAAGACGGGCACGGTGGTGGATAACCTGCTGCTGTACTGCTTCCATTACGACCCGCGCAGCGGAAAGTACGGTCCGATCATCAGTCGCGTCGTCAAGGTCGCGGGCGGCGTCACCATCTTGTTGCTCGGCGGTTTCATCTTTGTCATGTTCAAACTCGAACCCAAGCACCAGCGGAGCGCCGGCACGGGAGGACATAGCTAGCCTATGGGCGAGAACCTCCCACTTTGGCCGGCACGCGCCTCGAGCATCGCGGGGCAGACGGACGCGTTCATGCTCTTCATGATCGCCGTCACCGGCTTCTTCACCGTAGTCATCTTCATCCTGATCTTCACCTTCGCGATGAAGTTCCGGAAGGAGAAGCACCCGATCGCCGCCGACATCATCGGCTCCAACGTGCTGGAGATCACCTGGTCGATCATCCCCTTCGGCATCTTCATGCTGATGTTCGTTTGGGGCGCGGTCGTCTACCTCCAGGAACGGCGGCCGCCGGCGAACGCCATGGAGATCTTCGCCGTCGGTAAACAGTGGATGTGGAAGTTCCAGCACCAGGAAGGCCAGCGCGAGATCGACCAGCTTCACGTGCCGCTGGGCCGCGACGTGATGCTCACGATGATTTCGCAGGACGTCATCCACGACGTCTTTATTCCGGCGTTCCGCGTGAAACAGGACGTCCTGCCGGGGCGCTACACGACGCTGTGGTTCCGCGCTATCAAGCCAGGACGCTATCACCTCTTCTGTTCGCAATATTGCGGTACGGCGCACTCAGGAATGATCGGCGAAGTTGTGGTCATGGAACCGGCCGCGTACCAGGCGTGGTTGGCCGGCGGCAATGCCGAGGGATCGCTCGCATCGACGGGGCAGAAATTATTCCAGCAGCTCGGTTGCTCGACCTGCCACCGCTTCGACACCCAGGGCCGCGGGCCGAACCTCGTTGGCGTTTACGGCAAGCCGGTGCTGCTCGATGACGGGCGCACGGTTACCGCTGACGACAACTACATCCGCGAGTCGATCCTGCAACCGGGAGCGAAGGTGGTCGCGGGCTTCAAGCCCATCATGCCTTCGTTCAACGGCATCGTGAACGAGGAACAACTGCTCTCGCTTATCGCTTACGTAAAATCGCTTTCTCAACCGGAGCAGCGCGAACCAGTCAGTAACCGTCCGGCCGTTCCGCCACAGGCTCCCGCAACACCAAAAGGGTTTTGATTTATGTCTTCGACGGTCACAGCGCCGGCGATCGTGGAACGCAAGCACTACTTGAATGTCGATTACGGACTCAAGTCGTGGTTGCTGACCACCGACCACAAGCGCATCGCCATCCTGTACATGCTGTCGATCACCGCCATGTTTTTCATCGGCGGTGCGGCAGCGACCTTGATACGGCTCGAGCTACTCACTCCCGCCGGCGACCTGCTTTCGTCGGACACCTACAACAAGATGTTCAGCATCCACGGCATCGTCATGGTGTTCTTCTTCCTGGTGCCGTCGATCCCCGCCACGCTGGGCAATTTCCTGGTGCCGATGATGGTCGGCGCCAAGGACCTCGCCTTTCCGAAGATCAACCTCGCCAGCTGGTACCTGTACATCACCGGCGCGGCGCTGATGCTGTACGTGATCGTCACCGGCGGCGTGGACACCGGCTGGACCTTCTACGTTCCCTTCAGCAGTACGTACTCGAACACCAACGTCATCCTCGCGATCGTCGCCATCTTTATCGCCGGGTTCTCTTCGATCTTTACCGGGTTCAACTTCATCGTAACCATCCATCGCATGCGCGCCCCGGGCATGACGTGGGGACGGCTGCCGCTGTTCATCTGGAGTCATTACGCGACGTCGGTCATCATGGTGCTCGGCACGCCCGTGGTGGCGATCGCGCTGTCGCTGGTGGCTCTGGAGCGCGCCTTCCATCTCGGTATCTTCGACCCGCGGCTGGGGGGCGATCCGGTGCTCTTCCAGCACCTGTTCTGGTTCTACTCGCATCCCGCCGTGTACATCATGATCCTGCCCTCGATGGCGGTGATTTCGGAAGTGGTGTCCACTTTCAGCCGGAAGCGCGTCTTCGGATACCACTTTGTTGCGCTGGCGTCGATTATGATCGCGGTTGTCGGTTTCCTGGTCTGGGCGCACCACATGTTCGTCGCCGGGATCTCGGTCTACGCGGCGCTGGTGTTCTCGCTCCTGAGCTACTTCGTAGCGGTCCCGTCGGCAATCAAAGTGTTTAACTGGACGGCTACGATGTTCCAGGGATCTATCACCCTGAGCACGCCGATGCTGTACTGCATGGGCTTCATCGGCCTGTTCACGATGGGCGGCATGACCGGTTTGTTCCTGGCCGCGCTCGGCATCGACGTGCACGTGCACGATACCTATTTCGTCATCGCCCACTTCCACTACATCATGGTCGGCGGGGCGGTAATGGGCTATCTGGCCGGTGTTCACTTCTGGTGGCCCAAGATGACCGGCCGCATGTACCCCGAAGTCTGGGGCAAGATCGCCGCGGGCACCATCTTCATCGGCTTCAACCTGACCTTCTTCCCGCAATTCGTGCTTGGATATCTTGGGATGCCGCGGCGCTATCACGCCTACCCGGATGAGTTCCAGGTCCTGAATGTGATGTCGACAGCGGGCGCTTCCATCCTGGCGGTCGGGTACGTCCTGCCGCTGATCTATTTGCTCTGGTCGCTGCGTTATGGCGCGATCGCCGCTGACAACCCGTACCAGGCGACAGGTCTGGAGTGGCGCACTCCGAGTCCGCCGCCGACCGAGAATTTCCCCGAAACGCCCGTCGTGACCTGGGATGCGTACGATTATTCCAGCCTCGCTGAGGAGGTCCCCGTTGCACGATAGCGCTCACGTCGACGATAGCGCTCACGTCGTCGCCCAGCAGGGCCTCCGGCATCACTTTGCCGACATGGAGCAGCAGCGCGCCAGTTCCACTCTCGGAATGTGGGTCTTCCTCATTACCGAGATCATGTTCTTCGGCGGTCTGTTCCTCGCCTACCTGGTGTACCGCACGGCGCATTTCTCCGCGTTCGCCATCGGCTCCGAGCACATGGAGTTCTGGTTCGGCACGATCAATACCGTGATCCTGCTGTGCAGCAGCCTGCTCGTGGCGCTCTCAGTCCACGCCATCCAGGTCGGCAAGGCGAAATTGTGTGCGGTGCTGCTGCTGATCGCGGCGCTATGCGGCGTCGGCTTCCTGGGCGTTAAGGGCGTCGAGTACTACAACCACTACAAAGAAGGATCGGTACCGGGAACATACTGGCACCTCGACTTGCCCGCCGGGACGGATGTACAGAACGTCGAGATGTTCTTTTACATCTACTTCGTCATGACCGGGCTGCACGCCATCCACGTGACCATCGGCATCGTGCTGCTGGGGGTGATCGCCTGGTTTGCCTGGAAAGGGCATTATTCGCCCGAGTATTACAACCCGGTGCACGTCAGTGGGCTGTACTGGCACTTCGTCGATATCGTCTGGATATTCCTGTACCCGCTACTCTACCTGATCTCATCGAAGAAGGCGTGACCCATGTCTGAGCACATCATCCCGAGTAAGACGTATTACATCGTATGGGCCTTGCTGATGGTCCTGATGGTCATCACGGCGGCATTGTCTCGCGTGCCGCTGGGCGAGTGGAATACGGCGATCGCTCTCGTGATCGCCACCATCAAGGCGCTGCTCGTGCTCCTGTTCTTCATGCATGTGAAGTATGAGAATTACAAGATCACATGGGTGGCGGTGATCGGCGGGTTCTTCTGGCTCTTCATCATGCTCAGCTTGACGATGACCGATTACCTCTCGCGCGGCCTCAACATCCCGGGCGGCGTCCCGGGGCACTGACGCGTATCTTAATCCTTCTTCGTTACGGGCGGCTGCGGCCGCCCGTTTATGTTTATGTCGCATCGTGGCGCTCTGGAACGTGCGACGCTTCGGCTCTACTTCGTCATCTTACAAAATACGCCGGGTCCTACTCCCCGGCGTCGGCTTGACGTCCCTGCGTCGCGGGCACAGGCCATCCCCGTAACCCTATCGTATAACGATAGAAATATGGAACTGCGTAGCAGGCTTGGGAGCGCCTGTGATTTTCCGGAGTTCCGGGCTTTCACCGTCGCATAAGTCGTTCCCGCCCAATAGAGAAATACCACGCCAGTCTGGCGCGCCGCTTGCACGGTTCACCGCACAGGTGTGTCGGACGGCGCAGTCACTGCACATGGTGCTCAGCTTCTTGCGCCGAAAACCCCGACTAGAGCAGACGTAACGCGGAAGCCAGTCCCACCCGGCAACAGTTCGGCGTTACACCCGCTGCTCGCGCAATCTGAAGGAGGAGTATGAAAGCAATATCGACCAAGTCGCTTTTGGCCGCAGTGCTGTTGCTGCTGTGCAGTGCCGTTCTCTTATCAGCTCCACGTGCTGCCGCACAAACGGTCACCTCCGGTGACATCATCGGTACCGTAACGGATCCTCAAGGAGCCGTAGTCCCAAACGCAACGATCACGGCCAAGAACAGAGCCACCGGCGCTACGGTCACCACAAACTCATCTGCCCAAGGCACATTTCGATTTAACTCGTTGCCGCCCAGTACGTATGACATCACCTCCACGGCGCCCGGCTTTGCCGCCGTCACCCGGCCCGTGGTTGTTTCCATCGGCGGAACCACCAATGCCAGCCTGCAGATGGGCCTTTCCTCCAGCGCAACGACGGTCGAAGTTACCGCGGAGACTCCGGTGATCTCACTCAGTCCGAGTGATGTGTCAACCACCAGTACGGTCCAGATCGAGCAGATGCCCAACGGCGGACAGGACCTGACGGAGATCGCGCAATTCAGCCCAGGCGCCAAGATGAACACGCAAGGCGGATACGGCAACTTTGAAGTGAACGGCCTGCCTGGCACCTCCAACAACTTCACTGTGAACGGCGGCGCGGAAAATGACCCCTACCTCAACCTGAACAATTCCGGCGCCAGCAACCTGCTGCTGGGCACGAATGACATTCAGGAGGTGACCGTCGTTACCAACGGATACTCCGGCCAGTATGGCCATCTCGCCGGCGCCCAGTACAACGCAACCTCCGTCTCCGGAACGAACGCATTCCACGGAAACGCCAAGTACTGGTGGAGCGGTTCTCTCCTGAACGCGAGGGATTGGTTCAATACAGGCACAAAGCCGCGTGAGAACCTGAATCAGTGGGCGACCCGGCTCAATGGCCCGATCATCAAGAATAAGACTTTCTTCGCGATCGATTATGAAGGCTATCGCGTCGTGCTGCCGACCTCGACCGTGACCTACATTCCCACGATCGGTTACGAGAATGCGGTCATTGCCAACCTGAATGCGAACGGGCGGGCGGCGTCCGTCCCGTTCTACAACAACATGTTCAACCTGTATAACAACGCGCCGGGGGCGGCCAACGCCTTCAACGTAACCCCATCGATAGATCCTGCGTTGGGGTGCGGCGACATCACCAGCCTGCCCGGAATCACACCTGGTGTTACGCCCTGTGCCCGGAGGTTTACCTCCACGGTCGGCAACTTCACTCCGGAGTGGAACCTGTCGGGCCGCGTGGACCACCATTTCGGCAACAACGATACGGCGTTTATCCACTTCCGGACCGACCATGGTACGCAGCCGACCTTCACCGATCCGATCAGCAAGGTCTTCAACGCCACCAGCGTGCAGCCCGATTATGAAGGCCAGTTGAGCGAGACGCACGTTTTCGGTCCCAACGCTGTCAACCAGGCGATCCTTACGGGCTCCTGGTACAGCGCCATCTTCAGGAGCGTGAACCAGGCCGCCGCCACGGCAGCATTTCCGGCGACTCTGACCTTTGCCGACGGTCTGTTCACCACCCTTGGTGGTGAGAACGATATCTTCCCGCAGGGCCGCAATATCAGCCAGGCCGGTCTGACGGACGACTTCTCCTGGACGCACGGCCGCCACACCATCAAATTCGGCGGCAACACTGCCTTCAACTACATCACCGACGCCGGATTCGGAGTGCTCACGACCCCGTATGCTGAAACGGATTCCTTGACCGACTTCTCCAGCGGCATCATGGACTTCTTCCAGCGGCGTTTCCCTACCAAGAACGAGCAGCGCTTCCGGCTCTGGAACATGGGGTTGTACCTGCAGGACGATATCCGCGTCCGCGATAACCTCAAACTCACGCTCACTATTCGTGGCGAACACAATGGCAATCCCATTTGCTTCAACAACTGCTTCGCCCGTCTGACCGGCAATTTCGCGTCAGTACCGAAGGGCGCTAACATTCCTTACAATTCGGTGATCCAACCCGCACTCCGGGAGGCTTTTCCTGACGTGGACACCGTGCTCTGGGCGCCGCGCGGTGGCTTTACCTACAGCCCCCTGACCAACACGGTATTGAGCGGCGGGTTCGGTATCTTCTACGATGCTGCGCCCGCGACTGTGATCAGCCGTTTCAATCGCAACTCTCCGCAAGTCAACCAGTTCATCGACCAGAACTTTGCCGACCCGTTCTCGCCCGCCGAGCCGGGGAACGTCTTCGGAATCGTGTCGCAGTCCAACGCCGGGTTCGTGAGCGCGTTCAACAGCGGTGGTACGTTCACCAGCATCAGCGCCTCGGTTCCAGCGTTCCAGGCGCCGGCTTACAACACGATTGGACACAAAGCATTTACGCCGCGTTACCAGGAATGGAACCTGAAGATACAGCAGGGTTTCGGTACCAACACTTCGGTTTCGCTGAACTATGTCGGCAACCATGGCATCAAGATCCCGCTCGTCAATAGTGGCTTTAACGCCGCTTGTCGCCCTGGTCGTTGCACGGGAGCGGTGGCGGCGACTTTCCCGAGCGCGGTGCCGGACCCGATGTTCAAGACCGTCTTTGAGACGACCTTTGCCGGGCGTTCCAACTACAATGGCTTGAACGCCAGCTTCCAGCGCAGGTTCACCGCCGGTTTTACCGGGTCCTTCAACTACACCTGGAGCCACGCGCTCGACGTGGTATCCAATGGGGGGCTGCTGCCGTTCGGCACCGGCAATGCTGCGGTCATCCTCGGCCAGATCAACCCGTTGTGCCTCCGGTGCAATAACTACGGTAACGCGGACTACGACATTCGCCACTACATCAGCGCCAATTTCGTGTTGAATACGAAAGCAATGGGTCCGTCCATGCTGGCGCCGATCACCGGCGGCTGGACGTTCTCGGGCAACATCTTCTGGCGCACGGGTGTGCCGTACACGGCTACGACCGCGTTGGCCACTTCGATCACCAACTACGGTGGCACGCAACCCGCCGGCACTATCGTCGGAACCGAGATCGCGCCCGTGAGCTTCTCGTCATGCTCGAACCCCAACCATCCCTGCTTGTTGGCGTCGTCCTTTGCCCCCCCAACGACACCCATCGCCAGCTTCGGTAATCTCGAGCGTAACCAGTTCCGCGGACCTCACTTCTTCGACGCCGACTTCAGCGTGTTGAAGAATTTCCACGTGCCGATCACGGAAGCCTCGCGCTTCTCCGTGGGCGCGCAGCTCTTCAACATCTTCAACCACCCGAACTTCGATCTTCCCGTCCACAACCTGAATTCCGGTAACTTCGGCACGATCCAGAGCACGATCTCCGTTCCGACGAGCGCGTTTGGCTCGTTCGTGGGCGCGGCTGCTTCCGGCCGGGTCGTCGAACTCCACGCTGAATTCAGCTTCTGACCCTTAGTACCACTCGGCTAAGCAGGGCGGCTCCGGCCGCCCTGCTTTCTTGCTTTGCTTGTCACACCGGGCAGCCGTGTAGCCATCCCGGTTTTCGATGTATTCATCCCAATGGACTAGGTGGCGCTTGACAGCCTTGCCACTCCTCCTCGCGCGGTCCCTCCACGAGAACAGTGGTCGTGTGCAGAAATATCGTAATACGATATATATTCCAAAGTTCGTAGGAGTTCCTGCTGAACTCTCCCGAAATGCGGACACGCCTCCCCGGCCTCCCTAGTAACTCTTTGATTACCAGCAGCGGATCTCGCGCCCAGTTTGGATTTCCGACTGCATGAACGGTTGTGGTGGCGAGGAGCGGACTGTGATCTCCAACCGGCAACCCGTATTTTCCTCGCTGTCGGAAGGTCTGGAGGAAAACAGAAATGAAGTCCTTACTCCGCACAACAGCCTTGCTCGCACTGGCCTTGACGGCCGCCCTCGCAATGGGGCAGGTGACCACAGGGACTCTGCAGGGCACCATCACCGATCCTTCGGGCGCAGTGGTGCCGAACGCCAAAGTGACGGCCGTCAATGCGTCGACCCAGTTCAGTCGCTCGGCGACGACCAATCCTGACGGTACTTACACCCTCCCCGGCCTGCCTCCCGGGACCTACGACGTAACGATCCAAGCCGGCAATTTTGCTAGCCAAAAGCGGCGCGTAGACGTGACCGTCGGTTCGCGCAATGGCCTCGATGTGCCTCTGGCCCTCTCCAGTGCGGGCACCGTGGTCGAGGTCGTAGGCGAGTCCGGGACGACCGTGAACACCATCGACCAGCAGGAATCTTCGGTCGTCAGTGCGCAACAAGTCGCGAATCTTCCCACGCTCACGCGCGATCCCTACGCCCTGGTAGCCACGGCATCGAACGTGAACCAGGACTCGCAAGCCGGAACGGGTGACGCGCGCGGTGCCGGGTTCTCCATTAATGGGCAAAGGTCTGCTTCCACCGACATCATGCTGGACGGCGTCGAGAATGTGGACCAGTTCACTGCCACGGTCGGCCAGACCGTGCCCCAGGATTCAGTGCAGGAATTCCGCGTGGTCACCAACGGAATGACGGCGGAGTACGGCCGCGCCGCAGGCGGCGTGGTCAATGTGGCGACCAAGTCGGGCACGAATAGCTTCCACGGCAGCGCCTACGAATACAACCGCATCTCCGCCCTCGCGGGTAACACGTATGACAATGCGGCCAACGGCGTCGCGAAGTCAGTTTTCACGCGTAACCAGTTCGGCGGATCGCTCGGCGGCCCCATCATCAAGAACAAGCTGTTCTTCTTCGACAACGTGGAATGGCTGCGCGTGCGCAGTTCCGCGCCGCAGATCACCGAGGTGCCGGATCCGGCGTTCATCGCGCTCGCCAATGCCAATACGAAGTCATTCTTCACGTCGTTCGGCAAGTTGCGTCCTGACCTGAGGTCCGCCGGGGCGCCCCTGACGCAGGCCCAGGTAGTGGCGGCCGCGGGTGGCGCCAGCCCTCTCTTCGCGGCTATTCCCGCGGGCACCCCGATCTTTGACGTGGTGCAGTACAACGCTCCCACTGACGCAGGCGGCGGCAATCCCCAGAACACATTGATGGACGTCGCGCGAGTCGATTTCAATTTCACCGACAAAACGCAGATGTTCGCCCGCTATTCGATCTTTGACGAAAGGGATTTCCCCGGCGTCATCAATACCAGCCCGTATGTCGGGTTTGAGACCGGGCAAACCAACTACGATCAGAACGTCATGCTGTCGGTCACGCACACCTTCGGGAACAACCTGCTGAGCAACACCCGGCTGGTGTGGAGCAGGCTCAACAACGTGCAGCCACTGGGCACGGCGCCCGTCGGGCCGACTCTGTACATGAGCAACGCCCGCGCGGTACGCATCGGCAGCCACCACGTTGCCTTTCCCGGCTACAACGAATACACCCCTGGAAGCGCGATCCCCTTTGGCGGGCCGCAGAACTTGGGTGAGATCTACGAAGACATCAGCCTCGTCCACCGTGCACATACATTCCGTTTCGGCGGGCAGTATATCCGCACGCAGGACAATCGCGCCTTCGGCGCTTACGAAGAAGCTGTCGAGGCCCTCTCTACCACCAGCAATTCGCAGGCGCTGGACAATTTCCTCAGCGGCAATCTCGCGCTGTTCCAGGCCGCCGTCTTTCCGCAGGGTAAGTTCCCTTGCACCTTCAACCTGGCGACCGGAACACGGACCGTGACGCCCGCTTGCACCGTGAACCTGCCGGTCGGTCCGCCCTCATTTTCGCGGAGCAACCTGTATAACGACGGGGCGGTCTACGCGCAGGACACCTGGAAAGTTAGTCCTCAGCTGACTCTGGACCTCGGCCTTCGCTGGGAGTACTACGGCGTCCAGCACAATCGCAATCCCAACCTCGATTCCAACTTCTACTACGGACCGGGAGCGACGATCTTCGACCAGATCCGGACCGGGTTCGTGGCGCTGGCGCCGCAGAGCCCGATCGGAGGTTTGTGGAAACCGCGATATCACAACTTCGGCCCAAGGATCGGATTTGCGCTCGATCCGTTCGCCAACGGCCGTTGGGCGTTGCGCGGCGGATACGGTATCTCCTACGAACGTAACTTCAACAACGTTACGTATAACGTGATCCAGAACCCACCGAACTACGCGGTACTTTCACTGCAACCGACCGACGTGGCCGGCGTTATTCCCGTCACGCCAAACAACGCCGGGCCGCTGGCCGGAAACGTAGGCACCGCGATCCTTGGCCGCACCAGCCTGCGGAACGTGGACCAGAACATCAAGACTGCCTACGCCGAGCAGTGGAACCTCACTGTCGAGCACCAACTGGCGAACAACGCGGTGGTGAGCGTCGGCTATAACGGCTCGCGCGGCATCCACCAATATTCCATCTCCAACACCAACGACAACGGTTTTGCTCCCCTCTACCTGGGAGATACGAAGAACCTTCGCCTCGATCCGCAGTACAGCAACATTAACAACCGTGGTTCGCTGGGCGATTCCTGGTATAACGCCCTGGTTCTCGGGCTGCGCGGGAACATCTTCCGCGACCTGCAAATGACCGCGAACTACACTTGGTCGCATTCCATCGATACACTCAGCTCAACCTTCAGCGACGAAGTGCAGAACAACGGGTTGGGTTATCTCGATCCCTTTAACCCGTCGCTGGATAAGGCCAGCTCCGATTACGACGCACGCCATCGCGTTGCCGTGAGCCTGGTGTGGACGCTGCCGGGGACGCGCTCCGCCAGCAAGTTCATCGCGAACACCATCGGCGGCTTCCAATTTGCGCCGATCTTCACGTTCCACACGGGATACCCCTTCACCGTCTTCGATTGCACTAACAGCGCCGCTGCGTACAACTGCCCACGGGCGAACGTGACCGGCCCCTATGGAATTCAAGGAAGCACTTCCGGCGGGGATACCGGTGGAAACCTGTACAACTATCTGGCTGTACCGGCTGCGGTGGGACAGTACACGGGTCCGACCGTCATACCCGGCACGACCACTCCTTTCCCGAACGTGGGACTGGGCGCCGGCATCGGCGGGTCCACCCTGCCGATCTGTACCGGGTTGGAAGGCAAGGGGTGCAGCTATCCATCGAACATGTTGCATCGCAACGCGTTCGTGGCGCCCCAGGTATGGAACTGGGACCTCGGTGTGTACAAGAACTTCAAAATCACCGAACGGGTTGCTCTCCAACTACGCGGCGAGTTCTTCGACATCCTCAACCATAAGAACTTCTACGTCCTCGGCTTCGGAGCGGGTGGCGCGGACGTGAGCAGCCTTGGTACCAATGCTGCCGGCCAGCCTCTCATCCAGGCAAAGAAGGGCGGTTATGGCAATCCGTTCGACGAGCGCCGCCATACCCAGCTTGCTGTACGGATCACCTTCTAACCAGTCACACTCAGCTGGGGAGCCTTCGGGCTCCCCTTTTTTTGACGTCCGGCAACCTTGGCATTTACCGTTGTTCCCGTCCATGTCTAACGGCCCGCAGGACCGCATTGCGCTCCTCAAAACCCGAGCTCTTATTCTCGCTGTCATCGTAGGCAACGTGGCCGGTAACACGCTGCTCAGCCGCGGCCTGCACCGGGACGGCTCGCAGGTCACCGCCTCGGTCGCTCACTACGTTTACGCGATATTGAACCCGTGGGCGATCGCCGGAGTGCTGCTGCTGGCGGCCTGGATGCTCGCCAACCTGTCACTCCTCAGCCGCGCCGATCTCAGCTACGCGCTGCCCGTAACCGGCTCAGTGTCGTACATCCTGATAGCGCTGGTCGGCCACTTCTTCCTCGGCGAGCGTGTCTCGCTGGTGCACTGGGTCGGTATCGCCGTGATCACGGCCGGCGTAGTGCTCGTCATCGAGACGTCGCCGCTCACCGTCCCTGTGCACGAGCCGCCGGAGGACGAGCGATGATGAAATGGCTGCTGGTGCTCATCATCGTCGCCTGCAATACCGCGGGCGATGTGCTCAACACCGCGGGCATGAAGCGCCACGGCGAAGTCGAGCATTTTCATCCCCGCGCCGTGGGACACATGGTCCTGCACCTGTTCCGCAATCCATTCGTGATCGGCGGCATCGCGTCACTGACCATTTCGTTTGCCGCGACCGTGCTTCTGCTGTCGATCGCCAACGTGAGCTTCGCCATTCCGGCCACGTCCGCGAGCTTCCTCTTCGAGACCATCCTCGCCAAGTACGTGCTGAAAGAAGACGTCCACTGGAAGCGCTGGTTGGGAGCAACACTGGTCGCGGGCGGGGTAGCGCTGTTGTCCATGTAAAAACAAGCCACGGATCACACGGATCACGACGGATAAGTTCTTTTCATCCGTGAAAATCCGCGTAGATCCGTGGCCGGTTTTTGTCTTGCCCTATTCTGGAACCTTGATCTTTTCCCCGTTCTTCAGCACCCTGTCGAAGAATTTTGCTCCGGCGTCGTACGCGTGGAACCAATCCCTCCACATCAGGAAATCGTGGATCTCGTCGGGGAAGATCAGCTGTTCGAATGGGATTTTGTGCTCGCGGAGGCGCTGTGCCAGGTCGACGGTCTGCGTGAACGGCACGTTGCGATCGTCGTCGCCCTGGATGAGCAGCACCGGGCTCGTCCACTTGTCGATCGCCGAATTCGGTGACGACTGCCACGCCAGTTCTTCCGCCTGCCCCGCATCGGGCGCTCCGACGTACGTACCCGCCCCGTAGCGCGTCATCCACCAGTCGTGCACGCCGTGCATGTCGACCCCGGCCTTGAAGATGTCGGAATTGTGCGCCAGGCCCATCGCCGTCAGGTACCCGCCGTACGAGCCGCCCCACAGGCCGATCTTGCTCTTGTCCACGTATGGCAGCGATTGCAGGTAACGCCCGCCCGCAGCGACATCTTTATATTCATCGCCGCCGCGCATGCCCGTGTGCGGCGCTTCGCGGAAGGCGCGCCCGTACATGATGCCCGTCCGGTAATTCACGCTCAGCACCACGTACCCGAGCGACGCCAGGTATTGGTTCTCGGCGTACGCGTTCGAGTAGTAGTACATGTTGTGAAACCCGAGCATCATCTGCCGCCGCGAACCGCCGTGGGTGAAGATGAGCGCCGGCATGTTCTGCTTTTTCTCGCGAGGGACGAAGAGTTGGCCGTGAATCTCCCAACCATCTTCCGATTTGAAAATGACCTGCTGCGGGGTGACCAGTTGCGCGGAAGGGAAGTCGGCGGGGACGGCCTCTTTTGCGATCGCCTCGCGCGCACCGTTGTTCAAGAACATCGGCATGCCGGCATGAGCCGCATCGGAGCCTAGAAAAACCAGCGCCCCGTCGCCCGTTTCCAGAGGTGAGAACTCGATGGTTTCGCCCTTGGTGAGCGCTATGGGCGTTCCGCCAGCGATTGGCACCCGCCAAATATGCCGCCGGTCAATGTCGTCCTGGTTCGACGTGTAGATCAGCGACTTACCGTCATGGCTCACCGCGATTTGCTCGATGTCGAACTTGCCGGGCGTGAGTGCCGTCACTTGTCCGCCCGCCGCCGGGATGGAGTACAGATGACCCCAGCCGTCCTGCTCGCTGGCGAAGGTGATGCGGTCGCCCGCGAAGTGGAACGCCTCCTCCTCGATCATCCCGGGCATACTGCCGTTCGGTTCGTTGGTGCTGTGCCAGATCTCTTTCGCGGCGCCGGTCTGCGGGTCTCCGACCCAGATTGCCCAGGGCACAGGACGCTGTGGAACCAGCGGCTGGTTCTGCTCCTGTCCGTGCAGGCGGACGAACACCAGTTGCTTCCCGTCCGCCGACCAACGCGGGAACATGTCGCGGTCCACAGACGGCGACATGTACTGGATCGTGTCACGACCGAATGTGTAGATGGCGATGAAGTTGTGATCGCCGCGGATGCTCGTGAACGCGATGCTCTTCGAATCCGGCGACCAGTGCGGGTCGCGATTGTTCCCGCGCACGTAGGCCAGTTGCTTCGCCGAGCCCTGATTCTTTCCCTGGGTGCCCCACGTCTGCCCGCCTTTGGCAGACGTGGGAGAGGATTCGGCTTGTGCCGCGACATCCGCCGCCGATATCGGCGACAGCCACAGGTTATTCTTCGCCGCCCACACCGCCCATTTCCCATCCGGCGAGACCTGTATGTCCTCGCAATCTTCGCCCTGGCATTCCATCGTTCCCAGCAGGCGCGGCTCGCTGTTGCTGTCGAGATCGAGCGCGTACACCAGTTGGTGCGGCTGCGTCGTCGAGTTCTGCGGACCGGCGACCTCGCCCTGCCGGTTGGTCTCGCTGCCGCGCGCGTACAAGACCGTTTTACCGTCGGGTGTCAGGCGCACGCTCGCGATCGGCGTTCCATCATCCGTGTATTTCGTGACTTGGCGCGCCTTGAAATCGGGGGCGTCGGCGGTCCATACGTTGCGCACTCCCTTGGCGTTGAACACCCACGCGACGCGTCCGCTGTGCTCCGCGACCGCGAGGTTGCTCGGAAAGGGCGCGCTCATCACCTGTTCCAGCGTGAACTTCTGCTGCGCAACGCATACAACTGACAGGCACAAGAATGCGAGAAGACGAATCGTTTTCATGCGGGCGAACAAGATAACAGAGGCGGCCCGCTTTCGGCTATCGGCTTTTGGGTGCCGGGCATCTCCGCGCGATCTATTTGCAGTTGTGGCCCCGGCGCCCTCGCCCGCAGGAGGATGTTTCTTTGGTGAAACCGCTCCTACCCTTATCACCGCTCGCCGCGACGAACGTCACAGCACGCGCAGCTTTCGGCGAGTACGGTTTTCACCGGGAGGATGTCATGAGCACCGTTGCCGTTAAGACTACATCCGCCACCCTCGCGAACCTCCAGACCGCCTATAACGGCGAGAGCAACGCCCACGTGCGTTACCTCGAATTCGCGAAGAAAGCCGACACCGAGGGCTTTGCCGGCGTCGCCAGCCTGTTCCGCGCCGCCGCGCGCGCCGAGGAGGTCCACGCCCACAATCACGCGGCGGTGATCCGCAAACTCGGTGCCGAACCGGTGGCGAAGATCGAACGGGCGCACATCCGCTCCACGCGCGAGAACCTGATGACCGCGATCGAAGGTGAAACCTACGAGCGCGACGTCATGTATCCGGAGTTCATCAGGGTCGCGCAGCAGGAGAAGAACGCGGCCGCGATCCGCACCTTCAATTTCGCGCTCGAGGCCGAGACCGAACACGCCCGGCTGTATGCCGACGCGCTCGCAGGTCTCAATGCGAAGAAGCCGAAGACGAAGTATTTGGTCTGCCCGGACTGCGGCTACACCACAGAGCAACTATTCGGCGCGCGCTGCCCGGTTTGCAACAATCCGAAAGAGAAGTTCGAGATCGTGGACTAGGCGTTGGGGCGTGTACTAGCCAGGCTTGCCTGGCGGCACTCGTGCCGTTGCGTAGGCACCTTGCACCACCCGCAGCCTGGGCATTAGACGTTAGGTTTTGGGCATTAGGGACTAAGCCCTAGCGCCCTAAGCCCTTTACACCGGCGGTCCCGGCGGCGCGCCGCTCGGACGCAGCTTGGGAACGTTCTTCGGATCGCGCAGGAACTGCTCGATTTCCTGGAGCAGCCGCGTGTTGTCGGTTGGGTTCAGAGACGACTTTGCAGCGCCGATCCCGCGATACGCAGCGTCGCGAACTTCCGCCGTGGCGCGCTCGTCGGCCGCGAGCAGGATCAGTCGCTCCACGACATCATTTGTGATCACGCTATGCAGTGGATCGGACGATCCACCGGCGAATGCGGTCTTCAGTAGCGCGTCGATGATGTCGTTCGCGGCCGGCGCTTGCGCGTCGTGCTGATGCAGGACGTTTGCGCGCTGGAGACGCTCGGGATCCAGCAGTCCGCCCACCACCACCGCGCATATCTCTCTCGCACCATCTTCCTGCGCAAACACGTATCCGGCCGACGAGCGAAAGCGCTCCGGATCGCGGCGTTCTGACGGCGCGAGATACTCCCACAGCCCTTGCGGGAACGCGTTCAGGTGCGGCGGTTGGAGCGCGCTCAGCAATAGGTCCAGCGCTTCACGCTGGCTGGCAGCGGGCCAGATCTCGATCGGCTTGAGCCCATCGCCCTTCACCGACGGCGGGATTTTCGCACTGCCGACCACGTTCACCGCCGCGCCCAGCGCATATCGGTGGAACAGATAAATGAGCGCGAAGCGCGACGACAGGTCCGACCACGGCTCGCCCTTCGCCAGCAACTGCGGGTTGTAGCGCGCCAGCAGCTTGTCCCGCACCGGAAGCGTTTCCCTCAGCCACGTGACCGGATCGGGGCCGTCGTCATATGCGTTCCAGCGCGGATCATCGTTCGGACCCCAGATGACGCCCTGCTTGTTCCATTTCTGCACGACGGCATCCAGCCGCGCGCGCTCGGCCGGCGTTGCATGACCGGTTGCGTCCACCTCCGGCAGCGACCCCTGCGAGTATCCCCACTGGATCGCCATCTTGTCGTACGAGCCGACCCCCTGCATGTACGCATCGCTGAGGTCGGGCGAGCCGTCGGGACGGAATTTCACGCGCGGCGCGTAATAATCCATGACTGATCCGCGCCCGAACGTGCTGGCGATGAAATTGTGCGCCAACCCCAGCACGTGTCCGACCTCGTGGCACGCCAGCAGCGCCAGGCGGTTGAGCATGACCTGCTCCTCGCTGAGGTTCGGATCCGCGTTGTCGAGCGGCCCGAACACGTCCACCGACTGCTCGCGGCCCGGCGGCGTGCCCGCCAGCGCGTCCCAGTAATTGCTGACCGTCCGCCAGCGGTGCGAATCGAGCTGCACGACCGAGTGGATGATCTCGCCCGTCCGCGGATCGCCCTGCTGCATACCGACCGACCAGCCGCGGCCGGACCGGTTCGTCCACTGGACGACCGGGTACCGGATGTCCAGCGGATCTGCATCCGCGGGGAGGTCCTCGACGTGAACGGCATTCCGAAAGCCGGCAACCAGGAATGCATCGTTCCACCACAGGATGCCGCGCTTCGCCGCCGCCTTGATGTTCGCGGGCATCCCGGGATCAAGATAGAACGTGATCGGCTTTACAGGCTCGCTGACCGCCGCCTTCGGGTCTTTCTTGACCAGTCGCCAGCGTGCGATAAATCCCCGCTCCAGCGGCTGATTGAATGGCTGCGAAAAATCTTCGAAGTTCGGACCGAAGTATCCGACGCGGATATCCTGCTCGCGAGGCTCGAACCCTGGCGCCGGCAGCGCGACGAACGAATGGTGCTCGCGGACGGTGAGCGCATGCGTGTCGGGCGTGTTGAGGCCCATCTGCCCCTGGTCGGACGCGAACGTAAGCAGCGCCTCGACCTCGGTATTCTGCGTGAAGTTCTTCGTGTGCTCCAGGTCGATCGCGCTGCGGTCATTGTCGAGCCGCCACGTGACGGTCGAACCCTGCGTGCGGACAATATTTCCGGCAATGGCGCGCGACGGATTGCGAAGCTGCCCGAGTATGTCGAACACATCGCGCACGACCAGCGGATTCCCATTCACCAGCACCGTGCCGTCGGTCTCGGCCTCGATCGGAAGGGATGCGAGCACCGATGTCGGGAAGCTCAGCTCGACGGACTTCTGCAACGCGGCTGGGCCGGCGGTGGCGCGGAATTGCTCGTTCTCCTGGATCACGAGCACGCGCGGCCCGACGCGGACCAGGCGGCAGACCATGGCGCCGTGCGTGCTGCTGCGGTCGGCGAACATGTCCAGCGATCCCACGCCCGAGCCCAGCGCGGTGAAGTAGAGGAATTCCTTGTCGAGCGCGGCCGGCGAAAGCTCGAACAGCAGCGTGCCCTTTTTCGCGTCCCAGTAATAAGGAGCGAAGCCGTCGGCGCGCTTCAGCCCCGCGGTGCGTGTGGCGATGTCAACGTCACGCGCCGGTCCAGCGGCACGGGGTGTGTCTTGAGCAACAGCAGTGACGGCGAGCAGAAGACAGCAGAGCAAACGCGTTCTCATCATTCCTCACCCAGGAAGAGTTCACACGGAGCACACGAAGGTAACACGAACGTAGGTTGCACGTGGTAGGAGGTAGGTCGGAGCCGCAATAGCCGTTCGTCTTCCCCCTACGCCTACGCCTTATGCCCTATGCCCTATGCCCCACGCCCAGGCACAGCGCCGCCGCCCCCGCAACCCCCGCATCTTCCTTGTACTTCGCCAGCACCAGCGGTATCTCGCGGCAGCGCTGGTTGATCGACCACTTCGGCAGCACACCGCGCATGAAATCGAACCATTCCGACATCAATTCTCCGACGCCGCCTCCCACCACGATCACATCCGGTTCGAGCAGGTCGATTACGTTTCCAAGCCAGATCGCCAGCAGTCCGGCCGTCTCGCGCAGCACGACTTCGGCCAGCGTGTCTCCATAACTCCACGCCTCGGCGACCGTCTCGCACGTGATTTTTCGAGGATCGCCGCCTGCAAGCGCCAGCACCCGCGAGTCACGGCCCAGTGCGGCGGCCCGGCAGCGTGATTCCGCGCGTGCCGCGATCGCCGGTCCCGAAGCGAGGACCTCGATGCAACCGCGTTTCCCGCACGGACAGGTCGGTCCGCGATGGTCGATGGTCATGTGTCCGCCTTCGGCCGCGGCGCCGGTGCGTCCGTGCCAGATGCGGCCGTCGATGACGATGCCCGTCCCAATGCCCGTGCCGAGCGTCGCGTAGAAGACGCAACTATGCCCGCGGCCTGCGCCCCACAGCGTTTCGGCAAGCGCGGCGGCGTTGGCGTCGTTATCGACGCGCGCCGGCACGCCGAACGCGTCGGTCACGTATTCGCCAAGCCGGAAATTGCGCCAGCAGGGAAGGTTCGGAGGATTCAGGACGATGCCGGTCCGCGGATCGAGCGGGCCGGGCGAGGTCACGCCGATGCCGCCGGGCGTTACTCCCGGATTCGCCTTCAGCACCGCATCCGCGGCATCTCGAACGGCAGCGAACCCCTTTTCGGCATCCAGGTTCGCGACCATGGGCACGCGCGTCTTGAAGAGAATCTCGCCGCGCGAGTTCACCAGTCCGGCAGCGACCTTCGTCCCGCCGATGTCAATGCCGAGATAGAGTTCGTCCCGCACCCGCACACGGTAGCACAGAGCCTGCCCTGAGCTTGTCGAAGGGCGTCTCGCCTGTCACGGTGCACCAATGGGCTCCCCATCGTGTCACCATCGTGTCCTTCGTGTGAACTGATCACTATTCCGCGTCCCTCGCCCCTCGCCCCGCGTCCCTCGGCCCCCCTTCAGCTATACTTTCCCGCTCGACTCATCATTAATTCAATCGCGGAGAGCTAATGCGGAACGCAGTTTGTGTGGTCCTCCTGCTCGTCTTTGTTTCTTTTGCCGTAGCACAAAATCCCATGCAGCCGCCCGATCCGTACAAGCCCGTCCTCGACCGTCTGCAGGCGATCACCATCATGCCTGTGCAGGACTGGCGCCACCACGATGACCTCGCGCACCCCGAAGACGTGAAGCTCACGGACGCCGATTGGCCCACGCTGCCGTTCAACAAGATATACAACGACGGCCCGCAGGTGCTCCGCCAGACCATCGACATCCCCGCCACGCTGAAGGGCTACGACCTGCGCGGCGCCCACATCAAGCTGGACTTCCGCGTCACCAGCGACGAGCAGTTCGTGATGTCGGTCTTCAACAACGGCTCGCTCGTCTTCCGCGGCAACGAAGACCAGGAGGAGCCCATTCCTCTCACCGACAACGCGCAGCCGGGACAACGCTTCGTCATCGCCATCCGCGTCGGTTCGCAGCCGGGCATCGGCACGCGCGTGTACAGGTCACAGCTGCTCATTACGCCTGCATCGGCCCGACCCGATCCCGGACTGCTGCGCGCCGAGATTTTGTCGGCGCGTCCGGTGATCGCCGCCTTTCCGGAGAGCAAGGCCGAGCACGAGCAGGCGGTCGACGCGGCCGTGAAGGCCATTGACCTCACCGCGCTCGACAAGGGCGACCAGCAGGCGTTCGACACATCGCTCCGCGCGGCTCACGCGAAGCTGGCGAAACTCAATCCGTGGCTGAAGGGTTTCTACATCCGCGCCACCGGCAACTCGCATATCGACATGGCCTGGCTGTGGCCGTGGACGGAGACCGTGGAGGTCGTGCGCGACACCTTCCAGAGCGCGCTCGACCTGATGCGCGAATACCCGGACTTCACCTTCACCATGTCCTCGGCGCGCGCGTACGCGTGGATGGAGGACAAATACCCGGCGCTGTTCGAACAGATAAAGCAGCGCGTCAAGGAAGGCCGCTGGGAGATCGTCGGCGGCATGTGGGTCGAGCCGGACCTGAACCTGCCGGACGGCGAATCGCTCTCCCGCCAGGTATTGATCGGGAAACGATATTTCAAGGACAAGTTCGGCGTCGACGTGAAGATCGGCTGGAATCCGGATTCGTTCGGCTACAACTGGCAACTGCCGCAGATCTACAAGCGCAGCGGCATGGATTATTTCGTTACCCAGAAGATCTATTGGAACGACACGACCAAGTTCCCGCACAAGCTCTTCTGGTGGGAGGCGCCCGACGGCTCGCGCCTGCTGACCTACTTCCCGCACGATTACGCCAATTCCATTGACCCGCCGAAGATGGCCGACGACCTCGCCATGTACGCGCCGGCGATGAAGTCCAACGAGATGATGTACCTGTTCGGCGTCGGCGACCACGGCGGCGGCCCCACACGCACCATGCTCGACACGGCGAAGCGCTTCATGGACCCGAACATCGTGTTCCCGACCGTGAAGTTCGGTACCGCGCAGGGTTTCTTCGACGACATGCAGAAGAACCTGCCAAACTCGAACATTCCCACCTGGAAGGACGAGCTGTATTTCGAGTACCACCGCGGTGTGCAGACAACGCAGGCCGAAACCAAGCGCCGCATCCGCGAGAGCGAGCATCTGCTGGAAGACGCGGAGAAGTTTGCGAGCATTGCCCACGCCCTCGGGTCGGACCGTAATCGCGAAAAGCCGTCCAACGTCATCAAGGGCCGCGATGTCTGCTGCGACACATGGCGCGGTTATCCGCAGACGACGCTGACCGAGGCGTGGAAGAAGACGCTGTTCGACCAGTTCCACGACATCATGCCCGGCAGCGGCATCGCCGTGAACTATCGCGACGCCGCTAACGATCTGACCGAAGCCCGCCGCGCCGCCCGCGAAGTGCAGAACACGGCGCTGCGAGAGATCGCGGCGCACATAAACACAACGACCACCATCGACGCCGCGCCAATTTTAATTTTCAATCCTCTTTCGTGGTCGCGGCAGGAGGTCGTCGAAGTTGAAGCGCAGCTGCCAAGGACAGTGCAGCGAGTCTCAGCTGTTCAAGTTGAAAGTGCGGAAATCATACCATCGGGTGGTGGCGGGACGAATACTGCGATTCAATTGCACGAGGTTCCGTCTCAGCTCGTGTCCATCGACGCTGCTACACACCGCGTCAAAGTGCTCGTCCATGCATCAGCGCCGGCCACGGGATATTCGGTGTATTCGATCAGCCCTAAATCCTCACGTACTTCACAGATTGCAAAGCAGCAGACGCACGTCATCGCGTCAGATACGACTCTCGAAAACCAGTTCCTCCGCATCAAAGTTGATCCCCACACCGGTTGCATGACCTCCATCTTCGACAAACGCACCAACACCGAAGCGCTCGGCCCGGCCGTCCAGCCCAAGACGCCCTACGATGGCCCTCCGTATCCCGGAGTCTGCGGCAATCTGCTGCAGGCGTTCGTGGACAAGCCGAAGGACTGGGACGCGTGGAACATCGACGCCGATTTCGAAAAGCAGCGCACCGACCTCATGCAGGCCGACGAGGTCAAACTCGTCGAGAACGGCCCGCTGCGCTACGTCCTACGCGTCCGCCAGCACTTCCAGAATTCGAAGTTCATTCAGGACATCACCATGTATCCCGGGCAGGCGCGCGTGGACGTGCACATGTCCGCCGACTGGAACGAGAAGCACATCCTGCTCAAAGTCGCGTTCCCGCTCTCGGCGCACAGCGATCACGCAACCTACGAGATCCCCTTCGGCTCGATCGAGCGTCCCACGACGCGCAACAACCCGCGCGAGCTCGCGATGTTCGAGGTCCCGGCGCGCCAGTGGGCCGATCTCTCGGACGCAACCCACGGCTTCGCCCTCCTCAACGACTCCAAGTACGGCTACGACTGCAAGGGCAACGTCCTGCGGCTGTCGCTGCTGCGTTCCCCCACGTGGCCCGACCCGCACGCCGACGAAGGTCATCACGAGTTCACCTATTCCATCCTGCTGCACGCCGGCGGATGGAAAGAAGCGGGCGTCGTCGAGCAGGCGTATCAGCTCAACTACCCGCTGGTCGCCATGCAGACCGAAGCCCACGCGGGCGAACTCCCCGCCGAGCATTCGTTCTTCTCCGTCGACGCGCCGAACGTCGTGATCACTGCCGTTAAGAAAGCCGAGGACGACGACGGCATTATCGTCCGCTGGTACGAATTCGCCGGCAAACAGACCACCGTCAACCTGAAGGGACCGACTTCAATTGAGTCCGCCGAGCTTGTGAACTTAATGGAGCAGCCCGAAGGGGGTCTCTCTGTCGAGACGCACACAGGGGTGGTGAGAGTACCGACAAAACCCTACGAGATTCGAACGGTGAAATTGAAGTTAGCGAATTGGGGGGCAAAGCCGCTTCAGCCCAAATAGCATTCGCAGTAACGGAACAATTACTGACCATTGATATACTGTCGCCCTTTTGACGGCGCTTAGAACTCAGAACTTAGAACTTAGAACTTAGAACTTAGAACTCGGAACTTAGAACTGTCTTTCATGACCCTTCACTGGATCGACTACCTCGTCATTGCTGTCTATTCGGCCTTTGTACTTGGCGTCGGCGTGGCGCTGAAGCGCTACATGCGCACCAGCACCGACTTCTTCCTCTCCGGACGCCGCATTCCGGCGTGGATCACGGGCCTGGCATTCATTTCCGCCAACCTGGGAGCGCTCGAGCTGATGGGCATGGCCGCCAGCGGCGCCAAGTACGGCATGCTGACCTCGCATTTCTACTGGGTCGGCGCCATCCCGGCGATGATCTTCGTCGGCCTCTTCATGATGCCGTTCTACTACGGCAGCCGCGCCCGCAGCGTCCCCGAGTACCTGCGCCTCCGCTTCGACGAGAAAACGCGCGCGCTCAACGCCATCAGCTTCGCCTTCATGACCATCCTCGCCAGCGGCATCAACATGTACGCCATGGCCCTGGTGTTCAAGCTGATGCTGGGATGGTCGATGCACGCCACCATCATCCTCTCCGCGCTGGTGGTGCTCGCCTACACCGCGCTCGGCGGCCTGACCTCGTCCATCTACAACGAGGTCCTGCAATTCTTCCTGATCGTCATCGGCATCTTGCCGCTCGCAATCCTCAGCATCAAAGAAGCGGGCGGATGGTCCGGCATGGCGACGCGCCTGCCCCCTGGGTTCGTCCACATCTGGAAGGGCCTCGGCAACGCCCAGAATAATCCGATGGGCATCGAGTGGTTCGGGATGTTGATGGGCCTCGGCTTCGTTCTGTCGTTCGGCTACTGGTGCACCGACTTCCTCGTCGTTCAGCGCGCGATGGCCGCCAAGGACATGGTCGCCGCGCAGCGCACGCCCCTGATCGGCGCCATCCCGAAGATGTTCATCCCGTTCCTGATCATCGTGCCCGGCATGGCGGCGCTTGCCATCTTTCCGCGCGGCGCATGGCTCACCGGCGGCGAGATGAACTACAATCTGGCCCTGCCGCTTCTTCTCGCGCGCTACTACCCGGCGGGCATGCTCGGCGTCGGCCTGACCGCACTGCTCGCCAGCTTCATGTCCGGCATGGCGGGAAACGTGACCGCGTTTAACACCGTCTGGACCTACGACCTCTACCAGTCCTACATCAAGCCGAACCAGTCCGACGAGCACTACCTCAACATGGGCCGCTGGGCGACCGTGGTGGGTATTTTCGTCAGCGTTGGCGCGGCCTACGTCGCCATGCGCTTCGAGAACGTGATGGACTATCTGCAACTCATCTTCTCGTTCGTCAACGCGCCGCTGTTCGCGACCTTCCTGCTCGGCATGTTCTGGAAGCGCTCGACCGGCCACGGCGCCTTCTTCGGACTCCTCGGCGGAACCCTCGGCGCCGCCACGCACCACGGCCTCACCATCGCGGCGAACAACGTCCCGGGCATCAAGGGCGGATGGCTCACCGTCGTGCACCATTACCCGAGCGACATGGCGCAGAACTTTTGGGGAGCGATCTTCGCCTGGACGAGTTGCTTCGTCCTGACCATCCTCATCAGTCTCGTCACCCGACCGCGTCCCGAGGGCGAACTCCGCGGCCTCGTGTACTCGCTGACTGACAAGCCGAAGTACGGTCATCTTTCATTGCTGCGCCGTCCCGCGACACTGGCCGTCATCGTCGGCGCCCTCACCATCATCCTGAATTGGATCTACCGATGAGCTCTCCAAACGAACTCGACATCCGCTGGCCGATCGGGCTGCTGTTCACCGTGATGGGCGTGCTGGTCGCCATCTACGGCCTGGTCTCCTCCGCGCGCACGCAGTACCGCCCGCTCGACGGCTCCACCACCGAACTCATCAACCTCAATCTCTGGTGGGGACTGGTCATGCTGGCCTTCGGCCTGTTCATGGTCATCGCGGCGATTCGCGCCGGTCGCGCGTAACGCGGGCGTCTCGCCTGCCAAACAGCACGGAACATCGGCGTCCCGCCGGCCGCGCATAACGCGGGCGTCGCGTTGTCACCATCACGGAACATCGGCGTGGCGTCTGTCACAATGAGCTTGATCTCCTTCGTGTGCACTTCGTGTCCTTCGTGTGAACCGACACTTCTCCACCGATAGCTCTCCAGATGCACAAATAGACTATCCCCAGAGTTAGAATTGATGACCTCCAACTCTCTTATGCAATCCCGTAGCTCCTAAACCTCGCGTTACGTGAATCCATACTGATTCTTTTCACGCTCCCCGCAACCAATTCATTTCATGGCCATTCCCGTTACGGGAAGCGCCCCTTTTCTGGCCTGTAGCGTGCACCGTCGTTTGCTGGTTTCCCGCAATCGGCAGTTCTGGTTGTTCTCAATTCTGAGTCGACACAAAGATCTACGGCCTTACTCATGTGGCTGATATTCCAAGGAGGCGTATGAACTCATCTTCTATAAAGCGGCTGATCCTGCCGCTCGTTATATTGCTGATCGCCGGCCTCGTTGCTCCCGCCGTATTCGGGCAGGAAACGACAGCCGGGTTGCAAGGCACGGTAAAAGATTCCAGCGGCGCGGTCGTTGCGAACGCGACCGTTGAAGTCACCAGCCCCGCCCTGATCGGCAAGAAAACACTCGTTACCGATGCGAGCGGCTACTACCGCTTCGCCAACCTTCCCCCGGGGACGTACACGCTCACCGCCGGCGCCCCGAATTTCCGCACCATCAAGCAGGAGAATATTCCCCTCTCGGCGGGCCGCCTGCCCACGATGGACGTTACCCTGCAGGTTGGCAGCACTTCGGAAACAGTTGAGGTCTCCGGCGCCGCGCCCATCGTGGACGTGACCCAGAGCAAGGTACAAACCGTCCTTTCTCAGGACGTCATCCAGGACATCCCAAAAGGCCTTTCCTTCCAGTCGGTGATCCAATTCGCTCCTGGCGCCCGCAATGAGCCCCTCCAGGCGCCCACGGGTGGGAACGCGATCACACCAGGGTTCAGTAATCACCAAGGTACCAACCAGGGAAATGGCTATCAGGTCAACGGCGCCAGCAATACCGAGAGCTCCTATCTGGTAGAAGGAATGGAGACTGCCTCGGCGTTTGACGGTGCATCGTCAGCCAATGTGCCCATGGAGTTCATCCAGGAAGTCAACGTCAAGAGCAGCGGCTTTGAAGCGGAACACGGTGGCGCGCTCGGTGGCGTGGTCAACGTCGTGCAGAAGCGCGGCTCCAACGAGTGGCACGGAAGCGTGTTCACTTACTACAGCGGCGACGCCTTTGACGCTGCACCGAATAAGACGTTGAGAGACAATCCCTCTACTTCTGCCAATACCACGACTCGCGTGGACCAGGCAGCCGAGTTCTACCAGCCCAAGAAGGACCACTACCGCATAGTCCAGCCGGGATACGAGATTGGCGGCTACCTGCTGAAGGACCGCCTGTGGTTATTCAGCAGCTTCGAACCGCGCGTTGCGCAACTGCAGCGCACGGTGAACTTCAATAGTTCTTCGCCGGTTCCTGGGCCGCGCACCTTCCACGAGAATATCAATACCTATTACGCCCTGAACCGGGTGGATGTCCTGCCCACGCAGAAGATCCGCCTGTTCGGTTCCTGGCAGTATGGGTACGAGAAGGGAACCGGCACCTCCCTGCCCGGGGTCGATAGCGCGTACGGGCAAGTCAACACCTCTGCCGGCAACAACCCCGACAACTACAACAACGGTATCGGCTACACCGCCCCGAACGTCATTTACGGAGTGGGCGCCGATATCACCATCAATACCAACCTTGTGGCCACAACTCGATTCGGTTACTTCTATACGGATTACCAGGATCGTGGCCTTCCGGTTGGCATTCAGTACATATATCGCAACAGCAGCTATCCCTACTCCGCGGGCTCCGCCACCAAGGCTAACGCAAGCTTTGTCGGCTTGGACGGCACCGCCACACTGCCTGCGTCGTTTTACCACGGTACCGCGTGGTCGAACATTGGCGCCAACTCGTCAGTCGCATTTGACAAGTTGAAGCGCTACAGCTTCAACCAGGACTTGGCCTACTTCAAGAAGTTCGCGGGAACTCACAACATTAAAGTCGGTTACGGGTTCAACAAGAACTCCAACGATACCTTCCAGGGTTACAACACTGCCGATGTCTATGTTGCGTACGGCTTGCCATACACGACAGCTTCTTCGGTTGGCGACACGAACTGCGCGACCATTATTGCGCAGAACGTAACCAACTACAGCGCCGGCTGGTTAGCGGCACACCCTGGGAAGACTGTGGCCGACTTCGAGAGCGCAACGGGCTGCCAGGGGCTCTTCGGCACCGTCAATCTGCGCGACGTCGTTACAACCGGCAAAGTGTCGGGCTGGAACCATGGAATCTATGCGCAGGACGCATGGACACTGGGGCATGGTTTGACCATCAATGCCGGTGTGCGCTTTGAAAAAGAGAGCATCCCTTCGTACGTGGCGGCAAATAAGGGGATCAGCTTCGACTGGACGCAGAAAGTTGCTCCTCGCTTGGGCGCTGCCTGGGACGTGTTGAACAACGGCAAGGTCAAGGTGTACGGCAGCTTCGGTTACTTCTACCAGGTCATGAACCTGCAGTTGGCTCGCGGTTCCTTCGGCGGCGACTACTGGCATGACTGCGCCTACGCGCTGGACGACCCGGACTTCACCAAAATCGTCCCGACGCTGGACGCGGCGGGTCACTACTGTCCTCTCGGTGGTGGCTCGGCGAAAGCCGTTGGCTCTTTCCCGGCCATGCGTTTCATCGAAAACTACGACTATCGCATGCCTTCGAACGATCCCAACTCGCCCGGCACCTTCGGCATGACCGGCGACATCGATCCGAACCTGGATCCGATGAAACAGCATGAGATGGTCCTTGGGACCGACATCGCACTGAAACCGACCCTGGGCTTGGAAGTGCGTTACTCGCGCAAGCGCCTGGATCGCACGATTGAAGACGCCGGCGTGCTCACACCCGACGGCGAGCAGTACTATATCGTCAATCCGGGTTATCACGCCGATTCGGTTCTCCCGACTTCTGTGTGCCCCGGTTGCCCACCGATGCCCAAAGCCAACCGCAGATACGACGGCCTGGAAACTCGCCTGACCTACCGCGGCACCGGCAAGTGGTTCGGTTCGCTGTCTTACACCTACAGCCGGTATTACGGGAACTATTCTGGCCTCACCGCCACTGACCAGAGCGACTCCAACCGGACCGGCGGCCGCAACGGCGCCAACTCCGACCGTGCCTTCGACGAGCCGTTTATGCAATTTAATCCGGCCGGCAAAGTCATCGACGGCCCGCTTTCAACCGATCGTCCGCACACGTTCAAAGCGTACGGATATTACAAGTTGAAATGGTGGCAGATGGAAACCATGATCGGGGGGTTCCAGCAGTGGTACTCCGGAACCCCGCTGACCAGCTACATGAGCGTTTGGGGCGCGCCCGTGTTCGTGGAGAACCGCGGCAAGTGGGCCGACATCACCCGCGACGCGAGCGGTAACTGGGTCCTTAACGGTGTGAGAGAAAGACGCACGCCGAGTTTCAGCCAGACCGACTTCAGCCTGGTTCACCAGATGCACGTCTCGAAGAACAACGAGCGGCTCATGGCCGGGTTCGAGGCCAACATCTTTAACCTCTTCAATCAGCACAGCGCGGTCGACGTCAACGGCAACCTCGTCGCTTCGTCGGGCAACTCGTATATCAAACCGGCCGGCGGCGATTATGCCTCTATGATCGTCGGCGGGTACAACTACATTACACAGGCGAATTCGACTACGCGGCCGATCGTTCTGGATAGCATGTACGGGCAGCCGTACCTGTGGCAGAACCCGCGCAGCTTCCGCTTCAAGTTGAAATTCACCTTCTAACCCAATCTACAAATCACTTCGGGCCGGCAGCATTGCCGGCCCTGTTTTTTCATGTGTGATTGAGTGATTTGTGATTAATGATTGATCGAACGCGCTGCGATGTTGGTTTTCAATCACCAATCACCAATCGCGAAATCACCAATTATTCGATCCCCCACACCGTATCGATGACGCTTCCATCCACCCACTTCACCACCGCCACCGGCTTCTGCGTTAGTCGCGCCTTCTGCGGTTTACCGCCGCAGATCCGCTCCACCTCGCGCTGAATGTCCTGGATCGGGCGGATCGGCAGTCGCGAGCCTTGAACGGCCTTTAACAGGTCTGTTCGTCGCGGATTGATCGCAATGCCGCGCTCGGTCACGATCACGTCTACCAGTTCGCCCGGGCCGGTCAGCGTCGTGACTTCGTCCACGATGACCGGAATGCGGTCGCGGAACGACGGCACCGCGAGAATGGTGCATCCGGCGAACAGACAGTTTTGCCATCCCCCGATCCCGTGCAGCAGGCGACCGTCGGAATGGGTGACGACGTTCGCGTTGAAGTTGACGTCCACTTCTGTCGCGCCAAGCACGCACACATCCACCAGCGAGTTGAAGAACCCTTTGCCGTGAAAGTTGTACGACGTGAATGGCGACGTCGGGATATGCCGCGGATCGTTGGCGATCGAGCGCACGGCGTCCAGATCGAAAGTCTGCCCGTCGAGGATGTAATCGGTGAGTCCCTCATTCAGCAGATCGACCAGATACTTCGTCGAACCCCCGCGGACGAAGCGCGCCTTCACGCCGGCTTCACGCATGTAACGCCGCAGGTAATCGACGAACGCCAGCGCGATCCCGCCCGCGCCCGCCTGGAACGAGAAACCGGGGCGCATAATGCCGGCGTCGCGCACGAACTGCGCCACGTACTGCGCGATCAGCAAACGGTCGGGCGAGCGCGTGATCTGCGTTGTCCCGCTGACGATCTTCGCCGGGTCGCCGATGCTCGGGACCTCCACCACGTAATCCACGTTGTTGCCCTGGATCTGCCACGGTACGCACGGGAACGCGACCAGGTTATCGGTGACGACGATCACATGGTCGGCGTACATCGAATCTGCGAGCGCGAATCCCAGGGATCCGCATGCGGACGGTCCGTTCGAACCGTTGGCATTGCCGAACGGATCCGCGGTCGGCGCGGCGATGACCGCGATGTCGATGTGCACCTCGCCATCCTGGATGGCCTGCCAGCGTCCGCCGTGCGAACGCAACACACCCGTTCCGCGCATCTTGCCCTGCGAGCAGTAGTCGCCCAACGGCCCGTTCATCGAACCTTCGATGTGATGCACGGCGCCGGATTTCATCAGGTCGATCACCGGCGCGTGCGCAGGAAACGACGCGCTCGGAAACCACATCAGGTCCCTTACGCCGAGCGACGCCGCAGTCTGCAAAGCGGTAAGAGCAACGCGGTCACCATCGCGCAGGTGATGATGCGACGAGATCGTCATCCCATCCCGCAGCCCGCATTTCTTCAGCGCCGTCGCCAGGTCCGCCACGCGCTTGTCGCCGCTCAACGGATACTGCGAAGACGAACGGATCGGCGGCGCAGCTTTATGTCCCGTCGGCGCCGGCTCGTTCAGCCCGGAGTACGGACGCTGCTCGCGCCCGTTGACATACGTCGGCACCATCCGCCCCGCCGCGTTGCGCTCGAGTTCGACTTTAGTCGTCGTCGTGCTCATGAAACCAAAACCCGCCACGGATTTTCTCGGATGAACACGGATCAAAACAGGTTTATCCGTGCCAATCCCTGTAAATCCATGGTTTGCTTTTATCCTTCTCCGCCTTCGGACTTTACTTTCGGTGCAACCGGCGGCGGACCCGACGCCCGAGCTCGCATCTCCGACGTGACCAGTCCCATGTGCTCCGCGCGCTCGACCAGTTTCACCGCCCGGTTCACCACCGGCGGATCGATCATCTTGCTGCCCAGCGACACGACCGCGATGCCGCGCGTTTTCGCGTCGTCGTAAGCTGCCACGATCTTCAGCGCCCGCTCGATCTCCTGGTCGCTCGGCGCAAACGCCTGGTGAATGACCGCGATCTGCAGCGGATGCACGCAGCCCATCCCCTCGAATCCCATCGCGCGCGCGTTGCGTCCCCACGCCAGCAGCCCGTCCATGTCACCCACGTCCCCGTACACGGAATCGATCGCCTGCAAACTGGCTGCCCGCGCGGCGTTCACCAACCGCTGTCGAGCGAAGACCGACTCGCTGCCCTCGCGCGTCTTCACGACGCCCAGGTCGGCGGTGTAATCCTCGAGTCCGATCGTCAGCGCGACATTGCGCGGCGAAGCTGTTGCGATCGCGTACGCGTTCTCGATCCCCAATGCCGATTCCAGGATCGGCATCAGCCAGAGCGGTCGGTCGATGTCGTGGCGCGCCTGCACCTCCGCGATCCGATCGTCGACCTCCGCCACCTGCCGCGCCTCCTCCACCTTGGGAATGAGGATCAAGTCCGGAAGCTCGGGCACGATCTCGTCGAGGTCTTCCAGTCCGAGCGGCAACTGGTTGATGCGTACCATGCGCTCGCACGCGCCGAACTCCACCGCGCGCAGCGCGTTCCGCACCAGCAACCGCGCCGCATCCTTCTCCGCCGGATGGACGCTGTCTTCCAGGTCCAGGATGATCGCGTCCGGCCCATGCAGCGCCGCGTTGACGAAATACTTCGGCTCACTCCCCGGCAGATACAGCCGCGACCGCCGCATCCGGTCTCTCACGGGCGCCCCACCCTGACTGGTTTTGGAAGGGTGGGGCAGGAATCGCTTGTCCTTCGCCAGCCCAGCGCGCCGTACCGCTGCCTCGATCCGCGCCGCGATCGTGTACGGCAGCGCGCCTGCATCTTCGATCATCAGCCGTGCGTGCTCGACTCCCAGCGCCTTCAGCACCGCGCGCGCGTCCTGCTGTATCGAATCGCCGTAATACGCAGCGACCTTCGACTGCAGCTCGAGCTCGATCCCACCCGACGTGCGCGGCTCGAACACGACGCGGCAATCCGACCGCGTGTCCGCCGCAAAGCGTCCCGCTTCGAATTTCACTGTGTTCGCATTTGCCGTAGTGGCCATTGTCAGATCCGCGTGCATCCGTGTGAATCCGTGGCTACGCTGTTGCCTTTTCCGTCGCCGTCTCCAGCGCTTTCAAGATCGCGTCCGTAAACTGCACCGTAGATGCCGCGCCCTGCGTGATCGACTTCGCGCCGCCCGGAATGCGCATCATGTCGTACGTGCGCACTTTACCTTCTTTGACCACCGCCGCGATAGCGTTGCGCACCTTCTGCGCCTTCTCAGTCTCGCCGACATGGTCGAGCATCATCGCCGCCGACAGGATCATCGCAATCGGATTGACGATCGGCGGATCCAGCTCGGCATACTTCGGCGCCGACCCGTGCGTCGGCTCAAACACCGCGACTTCCTTCCCGATATTCCCGCTCGCCGCGAATCCCAAGCCGCCGACCAGTCCCGCGAATGCATCGCTGATGACGTCGCCGAACAGGTTCGACGCGATGATCACTCCATAATCCTCGGGGTTCTTGGTCAGCCACATCGTCTGCGCGTCGATGTTCGTCGACCACAGCGGAATGCCGGCATAATCCTTCGCCACCTGCTTCGCCACTTCCTCCATCATGCCGCTGGTCTCGCGCAGCACGTTCGGCTTCTCGCAAATGGTAACGTTCTTGTATCCGTACTTCTTCGCCCACTCGAACGCCGCGCGCGCAATTCCCTCGGCGTTCTTACGCGTGATGATGCGCACGGAAATCGAAAGGTCCTCGCCCTTCGTCGCGGCGAACGGCTTGAACTTCGGGTGCGACTCCAGCGCGCCGCGCACCTGTGCCGGAGGGTTCGTCCACTCGACGCCGCAGTACAGACCCTCGGTGTTCTGCCGGAAAACGACCACGTTGACTTGCGGTTCTTCGAACCCGCCGCCGGCCTTCTTGCGGATAAAGTTCAGCGGATTCCCCGGGAATCCGACGCACGGACGCACGCACGTATCCAGGTGGAAGCGCTGCCGCATCGTGACGATCGGCGAATAATAGGTGTAGCCCTTGCCGCGAAGCGACGGATCCAGCTCCGCGTCGGCTTCCTTCTTCGGCTTCGACGTGATCGCCCCAAACAGCCCGAGCTTGTGCTTGGCCAGCAGGTCGATCGTGCGGTCGGGCAGCGCATTGCCCTCCTTGCACCAGAACTCCCATCCGATGTCGCCGTGAACGTACTCGGCGTCGAATCCGACCGCATCGAGAACGCGGATCGCTTCCGGAAGGACTTGGTTCCCGATTCCATCACCCGGCATGCTAACGACCGTGTATTTCGCCACTCTATGCTCCTTGATTCACCACGGAGACACGGAGGCACGGAGATGATCAATGTTCTCCGTGTCTCCGTGCCTCCGTGGTGAGCTGATCTTTCGCGTGTAGTCCAAGTCTCTCAGCGACGAGGTTCTCTACGCCACCGGCGATCACCAATGATTGTGGCACGCTGCCCAGCGCGGGGAAGTGGAACGCGTCACCACGCCATGTGATGACCCCTTTGGTGAACTCCACTGCAATCTCGTCACCCGGAATCCAGAACTTGCCGGAACCTTGCTCCCGTAGCCGGTTTACCAGTTCCGGCTGCTCGATGCACAGGAACCCGTTATTGAATGCGTTGCGCAGGTACGTCTGCGAGAACGTCGCCGCAATCACCAGCGGAAGACCCTTTGCCTTGAGCGCCGTCACCGCCTGCTCTCGACTGGAGCCGGTCCCGAAGTTCGCGCCGCCGACGATCACATCTCCCGCACGAATCTCTTTGGGTAATGACGGATCGTAATTGTCGAAGATGACGCCCGCCATCATCTCGGGCGTCATGTCGTCGCGATACGTATAGCTCCCGGCGTAAATGCCATCCGTGTTCAGGTTCTCTTTATTGAGGAACACCAAACGCCCGTGCACGCGCTCCGGAAATCCGGGCAGGATTTCAACCGATTCAATCCGACTCACCCTCGCGAGTGCCTTGTAGTGCTTGTGCAGTTCCGCGCCCCGCGCCCCGCGTCCCGCGTCCTGCCGTTGCAGTTCCGCGTCCCGCGCCCCGCG
>CAZLJE010000031.1:0-5084 GCA_964559835.1 uncultured Terriglobales bacterium | reverse complement strand
CCCGCGCCCCGCGTCCCGCGTCCTGCCGTTGCAGTTCCGCGTCCCGCGCCCCGCGCCCCGCGTCCTGCCGTTGCAGTTCCGCGCCCCGCGCCCCGCGCCCCGCGTCCTGCCGTTGCAGTTCCGCGCCCCGCGTCCCGCGTCCCGCGCCCCCCTCCGGGCCGCATATAAATCCCGCCACCGCGCTCGCCGCCACCACCGCCGGCGACGCCAAATAACACTGCGCCTCCCGCGAGCCCATCCGCCCTTTGAAATTGCGATTGGTGGCCGATATTCCGACCTCGCCCGGTTCCAGCAGACCCACGCCCATCCCGATGCAGGGCCCGCATCCCGCCGGCAGCGTGATTGCGCCCGCGTCCTGCAACGTTTTCCATGTCCCGTTGCGCTCCGCATCCACCTGCACGTTCTTGCTCGCCGCGCCCAGATAGAACTTCACGCTCGCCGCGACTTTTTTCCCACGTAGTACTTCGGCCGCAGCTTCCAGGTCCTCCAGTCGCGAGTTCACGCACGACAGCAGATACGCCTTCTGGATCGCGATCTTCTTTTCTTCCAATTCGGCGACCGACGACATCACTTGCACGGTGTCAGGCCCGCTGGCGTGTGGCGTCAGTTTGCTGAGATCAAGCGTGATGCGCCCGGCGTACTCGGCATCGGCATCGGGTGTAGCGCGTCCGCCCTCGGCCGCGTCCGCCGCCCACTCTTCTAGATCGTGTTCCGAATAGCGCTCCGGCTCGCCGCGCTTCACGCGCTCCGCCCGCATCGAGCGCAGCCACTCGATGGTGATCGCGTCGGCAGGGAACCACCCCACCAGAGCGCCCCACTCGGTGCTCATGTTCGAGATGGTCATGCGCGCCTCGACCGACAGCGTCGCCACACCCGGCCCGCTGAACTCCACTGCCGCGTTCAGCACCTCGTCGTTGTACAGCCCGCACAAAGCGACGATCACGTCTTTGCCCGTGACGCCCGGCGCTAGTTTGCCTTCGAGCACCACCTGCACGGTGCGCGGGATCTGCCACCAGAATTCGCCCGTCGCCCAGATCGCCGCCGCATCCGTGCGGACCACCGGCGTGCCAATGGCCCCGAGCGCGCCGTACATGTTCGAGTGCGAATCGCTGGCGACGACGAACGAGCCCGGCGTGACGTAGCCGCGCTCACACATGATCTGGTGCCCGATGCCCGTTCCTGCCGGATAGAAATCAATCCCGTGTTCGCGGGCGAACGCCTCGATCGCGCGGTACTTCTTCTGGTTGTCTTCGGACTGGTTCTGGATGTCGTGATCGAGCGCAAACACCGGCTGGTGCGGATCGGCGATCTTCGGCGCGCCGATGCTCTTGAACTTCTTCATCACCGCCGACGTGTTGTCGTGCGTCATCACGTGCTTGGGCCGGATCGACACGAAATCTCCCGCCCGCAGCGGCCGCCTCGGCCCCTCCGCCATGTACGCCTGCGCGATTTTCTCAGTGACTGTCTGTCCCATTCGCGTCGCTTAAATCATCGTTGAAAATAAAAACCACAGCCCGACATTCAGTGTCGAAGCCAGTACCGTTACAACTCGCGTACCCTTCCGGCTAGGAATCGTCAGCAGAACGACCGCAAGAAACAGGATGAATGAGAAGCGACCTAGGGAATAAAACCAGTTCAGATCGATTGCAAAGCCCGGTGTCCGCGACGGTCGCGTGTACATAGCTACAAACCAGCAACTCTGAATGGAAGCTGCTACGAGCGCGACGAATGCCGGAACACTTCGCCACCATGGAGCTCCGAACAACGGCGGCGTGCTTGACCATTTGATCCACCCGGCAGTGATCAACGCCACTGGTATTAGCCAAAGTACTACCGCCATCGTCGCGCTCCAATTATGCCGACGCTTCTTGCGCCACGGGCTTCTTCGCCCGCATCAGCTTCATCAGCTCGCTCACGCTCTCCAGCTTCTCCAAATCCCAAACCGCTTTGATGATCTTCTTCTGCGCCGCCTTGCTCATGATCGGCCCAGCCAGAGCAGTGAACTTCTCTTCGATCTCGCGGTCCGTCAGCGGATTCCGGGGATCGCCCTTCGGATAATCGAGCTGCTTCGTGAACTCTTTCCCATCTGTCGTGCGAATCGTCACCACCACGCGCTGCAAGGCAGGGAACACCTTCTCGATCTCCGGATCGGCGACTACCACCACCTTCTTCAACTGCGCGCGGATCGTCGGGTCCATGACCTTCTGCATCGTGAATTGTGCCGGCGTCACTTGCCGGTCCACCAGCGCTGCCGCGATCACATACGGCAGCGAGTGGTCGGCCGTTTCTTTCGTGTGCGGATCGTACTTGCTCGGATCGCTCAGGATATCGGCCGCCCGTGCCAGCGACCGGATCGTGACCTTCTCGATCTGTTCCGGCTTCAGGTCATGTTCGTGTACTAGGTCGAGCGTCGCCGAGATGGGCGCGTGCGTCAGCGCCTCCGTCGGGAAGAACTTCATGCCGCACTGCGTGATGCGCCAACTCTCTCCCAAGCCGTCGGTCAGCACGTTCAACTTCCACTCCGGCCCAAAGCAGTGCGTCAGACCCTCTTTGCCGTCGACCACGTGCTCCGGCCCGGTATAGCCCTGCTCCGCTAGCAACGCCGCCAGCATGCCCGACTGCGTCGCCATCGGATCCACCGTGTTCTTCATCATCGTCAACTTGCCGGCCGTCACCGCGCCGAGCGTGGCCTGCCGCGACGCCGAAATCCCGATGGCGTGCTGGATCTGCTCCCAACCAAGCCGTATTGCGCGCCCGGCAACAATCGGCGAAACGAACGCCGTCAGCGTTGCGTGATGCCAGCCGCGCTCGCGGATTCCCGGAAACGCCGCTTCGCAGAACCGGCATTCGAACTCATGTCCGAGCACCAGCCCGACGATCAGCTCCCGCCCGTCACTCCCGCTGCGCTCGCATCCGGCAATCGCGGCCGGGAAAATGTCCGATGGATGCGACGGGTCCTGCTTCCAGTAAATATCGTTGTAGTCCTGGCAGCGGATCATCAGCGCATTCGCCAGCGACGCGGAAACCGCGTCCACCTTTTTCCCGGTGCCGATGATCGTGCATGGCCCGCGCCCGGCGATTTCGTCGAGCACTTCCAGCGCCAGCGTGACATCATGCTGCTGAAATCCGCCCAGCGCGCACCCCAGCGAATCCAGCAGGAACCGCTTTGCCTGATACACGGCATCGGACGACAGATCTTCGAACGTAAGATTGGCAGCGAATTGCGAAATAGGAGCGGTAATAGTCATAAGAGAGTGCTCAGTGTTCAGTGGTCAGTGATCAAGATGTCTCACGAGAACCTGCGGCGCACACCCGCTGATTACTGAGCACTGACCACTGATCACTCGTCTCGCTCATTTCATATTCTTGAACGGCTCATACGCCATGAAATCCGCGTGGTGGACGATCAGCGCCTCGGTCGACCGCTTCACCAGGTTTCCCTCCGCCGCGTGCGCCGCGATGATGTGACACACCGAATCCGGCACGCCGCACTCCATCGCCAGCGCTACTCCGGTGAAGGGATGCCGTAAGGCTTCGCCCCGCGCACTCTGCCGCGCCTTGCCGTCCACGACTTCGTACTCAAGCAGTTTTCCGACGTCCGCCAGGATGGCGCCCGCGATCACCACATCCATATCGATCTTCAGCGCCCGGCCCATGTGCTCGATCATCGCCTCAGCCGCCCGGCGCGCGATGTGCACGACGCAGCGCTTGTGCTCCATGAACGTCGTCGGACAATTCGGCACCAGCAGCGTGAACGGAATGCGGTCGAGGTCCTCGGGCGTCAGCGGCGACAACTCAAATGCCCGCTCCCATGTGCGCGCGGTCTTCTCGAGCAGCCCGGCGTCCTTGATCCACTCCAATTCCGGCCACAGCCGCCGCACCGCGTCCTTCTTTGTTCCCGCTGCCTGCGCCAATCGGCCCTCCTCAGGAAACCTGTAAGGATACGCGTCACTCACAGCCCCGTCGAGTGCGGCCGTCACACACATCGGCTCATAGCTCATCGCACCCTAAGCCCTAAGCCCCGCGCTCCGCGTTCCGCCCTCCGCGCCCCGCGCCCCGCCCCAGGTGTAAAATGGAGAGTTTTGCACCCGGTCCTGCCCTGATAAGGACTGCACTGAGAGGAATCATATGGCTACCGTCCAGGCGCCCCCGGTCAACGAAGTCAACGTGAACGTGGGTCCATTCCGCAACGAACCGCTGACCGACTTCAGCAAGCCCGAGAATGCGCAGGCGATGAAGGCCGCCATCGAGAAGATCCGCGGCGAACTCGGCCGCGAGTACCCGCTCATCATCGGCGGCAAGCACGTCACGACCAAGGACAAGCTGAAGTCCATCAACCCGGCGAAGCCGTCAGAAGTGGTCGGCTTGTTCCAGAAGGCCGGCATGGCGGAAGTCGAGCCGGCCATGAACGCCGCCCTCGCCGCCTTCGAGACTTGGTCGCGCACGACGGTCGAAGAGCGTGCATCTTTATTATTCCGTACTGCCGACATCATCCGCCGCCGCAAGCACGAGTTCTCGGCCGTCATGATCTTCGAAGTCTCGAAGAACTACGCCGAAGCCGACGCCGACATCGCCGAGCTCATCGACTTCCTCGAGTTCTACGGCCGCGAAGCGCTCCGCCTCGCCCGGTCCGAGCCGCCCGTGCAACTGCCCGGTGAGCGCGACCTGCTCTGGTACATCCCGCTGGGCGTCGGCATCGTGATTCCGCCGTGGAATTTCCCGGGCGCCATCATGGCCGGCATGACCTCAGCTTCCGTCGTCGCCGGCAACACGGTCATCCTCAAGCCGTCGTCCGATTCACCGTGGATCGCCCAGAAATTCGTCGAAGCGCTGATCGAAGCCGGCATGCCCGACGGCATCGTCAACTTCTGTCCCGGCGCCGGCGCCAGCTTCGGCGACGCGCTCGTCGCGCACCCGAAGACGCGTTACATCGCCTTCACCGGTTCGCGCGAAGTCGGCCTGCGCATCAACTCCGTCGCGGCCGGCGTCGCTCCCGGCCAGATCTGGATCAAGCGCACCGTGCTCGAGATGGGTGGCAAGGACGCCATCATCGTCGAGGCCGACGCCGACATCATCGCCGCCGT
>CAZLJE010000030.1:0-56755 GCA_964559835.1 uncultured Terriglobales bacterium | reverse complement strand
GCTTCCAGGGCCAGAAGTGCTCGGCCTGCTCGCGCCTCATCCTGCACAAGGACGTCTACGACGAATTCATCGACAAGCTGAAAGCTCGCGTCGAGAAGATCACGCTCGGCGATCCGACCACCAACCCTGGCATGGCCGCCGTCATCAATGAGAGCTCGATGAAATCCATCCTCGGCTACATCGAGCAGGGCAAGAAAGACGGACGCCTCATCACCGGCGGCGAGCGCGACACCAACGCCGGCGAAGGCTTCTTCATCAAGCCGACCGTCATCGCCGACATCCCGCCGAAGTCGAAGCTCGAGCAGGAAGAGATCTTCGGGCCGGTGCTCGCGATCATGAAGTCGAACAACTTTGATCACGCGCTCGAGATCGCCAACGATACCGAGTTCGGCTTGACCGGCGCGATCTACACCTCGTCGAAGGAAAAGATCGAGCGCGGCAAGCGCGAGTTCCACGTCGGTAACCTGTACATCAACCGCAAGTGCACGGGAGCAGTGGTGGGCGCGCATCCGTTCGGTGGCTTCAACATGTCCGGTACGGACTCGAAAGCCGGCGGACCGGATTACCTTTTCCTCTTCACCCAAGCGAAGTCGATCGGCGAGAAGATCACGAACTAGAGATGTGAAACGTGGGTGGCCCACGTGGGTGGCCCACCCTAGCCGGTTTTGCTAGGGTGGGTTTTCCTTTGTGTCCCTTTGTGTCCTTTGTGGTGAATCCGCTCTCGTCATACAACCCGCCACCAGCTACTCGCATCGCATGCCGCTGGGGCGTGGTGCACGCATTGGGCCCTTTGTTGACAGCGCGCGCGCCACTGCTGAACAATAGCTGCAACAAAGGAGTTCCGGCCCTGCGGGCGGAGGCAAAGCTGCATCGGTTGCGGCGCGCCGGCAGGGCACAAGGAATCAATATGGCGCGAATTCTGTGCGTGGACGACGAACCTCATGTCGTCACTCTGAAGTGCGCGATCCTGGAAGCAGCTGGCCATGTCGTGACTGCCTCCACCTCAGCTCACGATGCTATCGAGAAGCTGGAAAACAACGCCTATGACGCCGTCGTGACCGACTGGCGCCTGGGCGACGCGAATGGCCGTGCCATCGTGCAGGCCGCCAAATCTCACTCCACCACCCCGGTCGTCGTGGTCAGCGGCTACGTCGCCGAGGCCTTCCAGGCAGCCGAACCGCTCGCCGACCTGTACCTCGAGAAGCCGGTCAATCCGGAAGAACTCGTTACTATCGTTAACGAGCTTCTCAAGACCAGCGACCGCCCCGCTCACTAGGACTCTTGGGTTAAGGTCGCCACGCAGACGCTCTCGATTTATTTGTGGCGGAACTTGGCGTCCGGCATCCGCGTTACATTCCCTCCCATCCAATTCATTACTGACAGCTCGCAAGTTCCAAAGTTTCTTTCGGCTGGCATCGCCCGGAGTGCCGGCGGCTTCGCCGTATCTCCGGGCAATAACGTATATGTTTCCCGGGAGCCCGCCATCGACGTGTTTTTTGCAGACGGCCACCTGTCTGTCCACCTTCGCGCCGGTCCTGTTTGCCAGCAGCATCTACCTCGTCGAGCGCCGCGGAAAGCGCGAGCGAGTGCACCCGCAGCGCCAGGTCGACATCTCCTCGCTGCTCGAAAGCATTCCGGAAGCGGCGCTCATCATCGACGCGGATCACCGCATCAGCGACGCCAACAGCGCGGCTGTCCAGGTCCTCGGCATGACTCGCGACGAGCTGCTCCGCTCCGACAGTCGCCCGCTCAGCCGCATGTTCGCCGACGCCGGCGGGAACGGCCAACGATATTCGGCGATCCTGACGCGCGCGCTCAAAGGTGAATCCGTCCGCAACGAGCGCCGCACCATCCATCGCAGGAAGAACAACGAGTCGGTGGAACTGCTCGTCTCCGCCACTCCCGTACGCAACGAGCGTGGCGAGGTGGTTGCCGCGCTGCTCATCGCCCGCGACATCACCGAACTCCAATTGCTCCAGCGTCGCATGGGCGACGTCGAACGCCACCTCGCGATCGGACAGATGGCTGCATCGCTCGCCCACGACTTCAACAACATCCTCGCCGCCATCGAGCAGGCTGCGTTCATCCTTCAGACCGAATCCGCCAACGTCGACAAGGACCGTCGCTCCGCCGTATCCATCATCCAGAACGCCGTGCATCGCGGGTCGGAGATCATTGCCCGTGTCCGCGAGTACCTCCGCACCGGCTCGGGCGCGCTCGGCCCAGTCGACATCCGGCAAGTCATGTCCGAAGCCGTCGAACTGACGCGTCCGCTGTGGAGCAAGGCCAGGATCCGGGTGATCTCTAAATTGCAGCCGGTGCCGACAGTTCGCGCCAATGCCGCCGACATGCGCCGCGTCTTCACCAACCTGATCATCAACGCGACCGAGGCCATGCCCGACGGCGGCGAGATCGTCGTCACCTGCGACGCGCGCCAGGGAACGGTTGTCGCCACCGTTAGCGACACCGGCAACGGCATCCCGCCCGACGTCCGCAACAAGATCTTCTATCCCTACTTCACGACCAAGCAGAAGGGCACTGGCCTGGGATTGTCCGGCGCGCAGAAGATCGTGCTCGCCCGCGGCGGCAACATCAGCTTCCGCACCGAAGAAGGTAAGGGAACTACCTTCATCGTCACCCTGCCCGAAGCGAACGGAAAGTCCAACGAACCGCGCCGCAAATCCGAACCCACCGTCGCCGCTTGATCAGCGCCGGCGCCCGTTGTCCGGCCCGTGTCGGATGACTTCCGAGTTGCCGACGGTTCGGGAATTGGTGTGATGGCGGCGTTTGGCGATGCGAACAGGTCTTCATGCGCAGTGCTTCGCCGCTCGAAAATGGTGTGTCATTGGCGCTCGTCCACCCCGGCCGTATCAGTTTCTCTCCGACAGGCTCTCAGGCTGTCCTCTTTTTCTCAGCGCTTCTGAGATATCGAGCACTAATTTCAGCGCGTGTCTGCTCCGAGACATCTAACCTGTCGAGGAATTGAGACAGCGTGGGAATGTTCTCGCCGACTGCCCACTGTCCCTCATCGATTTCGACCAACATTGTCCAGACCCCGTCGTCTTCCTTCCCGCCGACGCCCAGTGTGGCCTTCAGGACACGCGCCACTTCTTTGATGAACCTTGTCTTCACCTCCGTGTTCAGCAGACCCTGCGGCGTGATGATGCGCGCGAGCGCCATTTTCCGCCCCTTCACGTATGTATCGTCAAAGCGGCCGCCAACCGCCCAACTGTCGGCTGGCATGGTATGGA
This sequence comes from uncultured Terriglobales bacterium, assembly GCA_964559835.1. Lineage (GTDB taxonomy): Bacteria > Acidobacteriota > Terriglobia > Terriglobales > Acidobacteriaceae > DAISJI01. Next base: position 53,504 of record CAZLJE010000030.1, on the reverse strand, counting down.
ACCACATCCAGTCGATCGCCTTCGCGGATTCGTTAGGGCCTCCCAGCTCTATGGTCATAGCTGTATTGGACAAATCCTCCGCAAGCTTCGCACGAATTTCATCCGGCAGCTTTTCTCTGGTAAACACCTCGATATATGGCATAACTGCCTCCTTCATACGTGAATCTATATCAGAAAAAAATCGAGCGATCCCGAATGAGAGTGCCGATCCAGAGCAGTGCGATCGGAATAAATGGATTGACCTTCAAAATGTCGTGCGACAGCTCGGTCGCGATCGCACCGGCGAAGTAGCAGGACGCGAGAATGAACCCGAGTTTCATCGTGGCTGGCACAACAAATAACGCCGCGAATGCAATTTCCATCACACCCAGCAGTCGAAGATAACGTCCGACTCCGAGCTTCGACATCTCCTCGGCAACCCTCCGATTGCCCGTGAGCTTCAGTACGCCCAAAAACGCGATCACTAGCGCTGGAATCCAAGTCGCAAGCAAGTTGATAATCATAGGTCCCTCGTAAACAAGGTTACTGGCGTATCCCTTCCTATTGCGCCTTCGTGTCCACCGGCTTGAACTCGAGCTTGTCGTGGAAGTACACGGCGATGATGCAGTCGCCACCCTCTTCGCACTTGTCAACATGGACCTGTCCCGCAGGTTGCGACCACACCGATCCCGGCCCGCCTGTCTGCGGTGCTGCTCCCTCGAAAGTATGCGTGAACTTGCCCTGGATCACGACGCCCTGATACGCCGCGGTGTGCCAGTGCCGGCCCGAGTCCATCCCCGCGGGAAACTTTTGCAGGATCAACGAGGCGCCCTCGTTTGGATTCCCCCACACCGCGAACATCTCCAGTCCAGGGTGGTTCTTGGGATCCACGGACTTCCACGGAATGGCGTCGCTCGTAATGAATGTGCCTTGGGTCGCTCCGGCCTCTGCGCCCGACGCCGGAGTCGCACCCGGGCCTCGATCTTGCGCGAACGATTGCGTTGCTTTTGCTTTCATAATGGCTCCTTTTTTAATTCTTTGCTGTAGCATCGGAAACTTCCTTGCCACACTACGTTTGACGTTTCGAGCTCTAATTAGAGACATTGTTTGTTCTGTAGTCTGTGATAAGATTTGCAAATAAGGCTAAAACTGTGGAGCTTCGTCAAATTCGGTCATTTCTTTCCATCGCCGAGACTCTGCACTTCGGGCGCACTGCGGAGTTGATTCATATCAGCCAACCAGCCTTAAGCCTTCAGATCCGCGCCCTTGAGGAGGAGGTCGGGGCACGACTCTTCGAGCGGAACCGACGCAAAACAACGCTTACCGCGGCTGGTGTGGCGTTTCGCGACGATGCCGTGGCAGCGTTGTCGCAGTTGGACCAAGCTATTCGCAAGGCGAGGCTCGCGGCCAATGGAAAACTGGGACTGTTGCGGATCGGCTTCATGGCAAGTGTGGGAGCACAATTTGTGCCCGACATCGCTCGTCAATTTAAGGACTTAAATCCGGAAGTTGAGTTCTCTCTGGTCCCAGTCCCCACAGCACGTCAGGTACAAATGCTGCAGACAGGTTCGCTGGACATTGGATTTCTTCGCCTCCCGATTGGCGAGCAGCCGACTCTTGAGGTTGTGACAGTGCATCGGGAACCGTTCGTACTCTTGGTGCCCTCTTCTCATAAACTGGCAAAAAGAAAAAGGGTGCGGCTAGGTGAAGTCTCGGGTGAGAACTTCGTGATGACTGAGCGCAGTTATTCGCCTGGATTCCACGATCTAATCTTAGGGATTCTTCGCGACGCCGGGATTGTTCCTACTGTTTCCCAGACAGTAGGAGAACTCTTAACGCTGATATCGTTAGTCTCTGCGCAGATGGGTGTCGCCATTGTCCCCGCGTCAGCGGCGAAACACAGCCTTGCGTCGGTCGTCGCGTGTGACATTGTCGGCGACCTTCCAATGTCTGAAGTTGCACTTGTCTGCGATAAACGCGTTCGCACGCCAGTCGTAGACAACTTCAGATCTTTCGCTCTCAAAAGCTTGGTCCATTCAACGCACGCTTTGTATGCCAACCGGAGTTGACGTCAGTGCCTCGTCCGTTGGCGATTAGGACCATCAACCCAATGATGGTTGCCCCACCCTTCCGCCTGCCTTTGGCGGAGGGTGGGGACTTTTCCAGATCAATAGATCATCAGATCACCAAATCACCGACGGGGGCTGGCCCATCCTTTCGGAAATGAGAAGAATGGAAGCGGTTGCGGTTGCCCCACCCTATCGCTCCCGATTTTGGAGCGATAGGGTGGGGGACTTCTCGGTCTCGTACACAGCGAGTGGCGCCGAGTTTGCGGCGGCTAGAGACTCCCTACGCTCCGCCAAAACCGGGCGGAACGGTGGGGCAACCGTCATTGAATTTCCGGAAACCCTTGGCCAGCCCCCAGTTGAGGGGGCACCATAGATCTCTCTATAAGCTTCGCGCACCACACGACCACGCGTGACAAATTGTTTGATCCGCGCTCATCCGCGCAATCCGCGGTTGCTTTTGTTTCTCGTCGCAGTCTCACCGAAATCTCCGGTTCTCCCACCTGATCACCGACCACTGATCACTGATCACCTGTTTTCCCTTGTCACACGCCCATATGACCCACATCACATACAGCCCCTCAACCGCGCGCTACTCTCGTTCCGTACCCTCGCGGTGCAAGGGTGTGGTGTCTTCATCGTGCCCTAGTTAGTTCTTTGACAACATTCGCCGGCAAAATGCCCCGTTCCGCTGCGCCTTGCGACGGCCTCTGGGATTTCTGCGAGTTTGGCCGATATTCTGTGGGACTCTGGGATAACGGGGGAGGGGGTCTTGCTTGGGATACCCATGGGTTACCCAGCGGGTATCGAAACTGAATATCTCCTGCTCTTCCACTCGCTTAACTCACATGCTCTGGGAAGGCAGGGGGGAGGGGGTACCCAACCCATCGGATTACCGAACGGTAAACACGACTTTTCGGTCAATAATCGCGGGTGCCCCACGCTGACTGTTTTTGGAAGGGTGGGAACCCGGAACCCGGAACCCGCTCTTACGGCTTCGTTGACGCTGCTGCGGCTTCCGCCAGGATGCGGTGATGGATGGTGAACAGCGCCAGTTCCAGCCGGTCCGACACGCCGATCTTGTCGTAGACGTTCCGCAGGTAGTTCTTGATCACCTGCTCGGTCGTACCCAGTTCGGTGGCGATGTCCTTATTCTTATAGCCCTGGACGACGAGCGCGACGATCTTCAGTTCCTTGGGCGTCAGCCGGTCGCGGACGCGCGCCCCGACCATGTCGTTCTCGCTGACTTCGGCCGTCACTTGCGCCGGTTGCGTCCAGGTCGTGCCGTTCGCCACCGCGCGCACGCACTCCAGCAGTTGCGGTCCGGTCACGCTGCGAAACACGACCCCATGGATCCCGGCGCTCAGGTGCGCGCCAGTATTCTCGCCGGTCTCGGCCAGCGCAATCAGGCGCGTCTTGTAGGGTTCGGCGGCCGCGACCAGTTCCGTCACGTTCGAGATCATATTGGTCGCGAAGGCCAGCACGTTCGGATGGAACTTCTCCAGCGTCGGCAGCACCTGGTCGGAGGTCTGCACCTGCGCCACGATGCGGATCTCGTCCTCGACGCCGAGGACTTTCGCGATTCCGGCCCGGAAGATCGCCTGTTTATCGGCCAGTACCATCTTCAGCATGCAGTCCTCCCGCATGCTTTCACACCGATGGCGCAAACGTCGGACAAACGGCCCTCCAAGGTCGATTCAAGGCAGAAACGTGAGTGGTTTATACCTCAGTTACCCGGCAGAGTCAAAGCAGAATAGCTGCTGGAGTGTGTTGGCAGTAAATGGCCCGAGTAACGGAAACGCAGGCTCACGGCCCGTTACTCGGGGATAAACCTTATCGGCGGGGCGAGAAGATCCCGCCCAAGCCCCAGCCGATCACGAGCCCGACCAGCGTCGCGACGCCCGATGCGGGCCAAACGTAGGCGGCAGCCTGGCGCCGGATGTCGAGCTTCTCCTCGACCTGCGCGCGCAGTTCCAGTACGCGCTCGTGAAGGCGGCGGCGCTCCTCGGCAGCGCGGACTTCGAGGATTTCGGGAGGCATCTTGGCTTCCATGTTCATCGCGCTCATAGCTGCGTCCTCGCTTCGTTCGATATCCATACCTGGTCATCCTTCAGGACGCGCAGAGTCCGCGTGGGTGTGACGCCGGTTTCGTCCCACTTGGCCTTGGCGACCCAGAATGCCAGTCCACCGGCGATCGCATACGCGATGCAGACGATGATGAGCGCCAGGAAGGCCGCCCATGCGCTGCCCGCGAACGCCATGTACACTGCGGCCACGATGGCGCCCGTGAGCAGCAGCCACGCGGTTGCCAGCAGCAGTACGCCGACGACAAGCATCGGCAGGGCCGTCTTCCAGGCATCGATTTTCTCTTTCATTTCGGCCTGGAGCATGGCCAGGCGCGTGGAGACAAACTGTTTCGACTCTTCCTTCAGGTCGTTCACGACGCCTGCGAGCGTCTTTCCGTTCTCGAAATTAGCTGGCATGATCCCTCCAGATTCGCAGCCCGATCCCCAACAGCACGCCGAACGCGGCGGCTCCGGCGATGAAATCCAGCGGATACTCGTGCGCCAGGTGCTCGGCGCGCGTGCGTGCCTGCGCGACAGTCTCGCGGGCCTGGGCCTTCACCTCGACACTCGCGTCGCGGATGCGGTCGACGGCTTCGTCCGCCGACTCCTTCAGGTCGCGCTGCTTGCGCCCTCGGATGACCGTGAAACGTGCCTTCGCGTCCTGCAAGCGGTCCGGCAAGTGACGCGCGCGTGTGACGGCCGTTCCCAACGCTGTGCCGACCGACTCTGCGGCGCTGTGCAGGCGTGGGTTCGGTGTGACCGGGATGTGGCCGAGTCGCGAAGGCGTCGCGTGTTCCGGCAACTCCCGTTCCGGATCGGTGACGATCGGATGCAGCGGGTCCATGGCGCGTGCCTCCTGATTGGCATAAACCGGATCTGCCATAGGCATAACTTCCCTCATGTCCCCAGGGGAGAGGCTCCAAGAAGGTTGGATGAGGAAACCACCGCGCGTGTTGGGAGGAAACGAGGGCTGCTGCACGCCAGGAGTACGGACCAGGGTGTCAGGTCCGGACCTAGCGGCGTTTCAGGGCTTCCAGTTCTTCCATGGTGCGCGGCCAATCGGAGCGGAGCAGCCGGGAGAGACTGCGGTCCGCCAGAAGCTTTCCGCCGGTCTGGCAGCGAGGACAATAGTCCGTCTCGTTGTCCGCGTAACGGATGCGCTGAATAGTTTCGCCGCAGGTCGGGCATGGTTTTCCATAACGTCCGTGGACAGCCATCTCCGGGCGAAAGGCTGTCACTTTTTCCGGAAACTCGACGGTGGCCCGCGACATCAATCGGTCGGTCCAAAGCTGGAGTGTGTCGCGAGTAGCAGTGAACAGCCGCTCCCATTCATCCGGCTTCAGTTTGTGTGTCAGCGTGATTGGAGAGAGGCGCGCGGCGTGGAGTATCTCGTCGGAGTAGGCGTTTCCGATGCCGCTGACGATGCGCGGATCGGTGAGCGCGCGCTTGAGCGTGCGGTTCTCGGCGGTGAGTGCGTTGCGAAAGGAATCAAGATCGCTGGTTAAGACGTCGATGCCGCCCGGATCGACCGACCGCAACGCTTCCTCGCCCCGGAATATGTGCAGCGACGCGCGATGCTTGCTTCCGGCCTCGGTCAGGACGAGCGAACCGTTGGGGAAGTCGAAAGCCGCGAGGTTCTGTCGCCCGCCCAACTTTGCTCCGCGCGGGCGCCAATGCAAGCGGCCGGCGATCATCAGGTGCAACACGAGCCAGAGATCGCCCTCGATACCGATGGCGATACGCTTGCTGACGCGCCGCAACTCGCGCACTACGCGTCCCTCGACGTCGCTCGTGGAGGGTTGCGCGGTGCGAAGCAGAAAGGGGCCCGCGATTCGGATGTGCTCGAGCGGTTGCGCGATGATCCGCGATTCAAGGGCGCGGATATAGGCGGCGATGTCGGGCAGTTCCGGCATGGAGGGTATTTTAGTGTCGATCGAGGCACACACCCGCTTAGGCGCAAGACGGGCTTACTTGGGCACGTCGTATCAGGCTGCGTAGTTGTTTTTCAGTTTTCGGCCGAAGTGCTGTTCAAACCACATTCGCGCCAAGCGCGCCACCTGCTCGAGAGCGCCGGGCTCTTCAAATAGATGAGTCGCGCCGGGAATGATCTCGAGCCGCGTCTCACAAGTCATGCGTTGCTGCGTATCCTGATTCATGCGGATTACGACGTCATCTTTGCCACCAACGATCAGGAGCGTGGGCGCCTTGACCAGCGGGAGGGCATCCCCGGCCAAATCGGGCCGGCCGCCGCGGGAAACGATAGCCGCTATGTCGTCGCGCGCGGCGGCGGCTATCAGCGCCGCTGCAGCGCCCGTGGAAGCGCCGAAATATCCGAGCGGGAGATCACCGGCCGATTGGCGCACTTGCACGAACTCTTCCGACGCGATTGCCCAATCGGTTGCGGCATTCAAGCGCAAGGCAAGCAGGTGGACATTGAACCTCAGTTCCGCCGTGTAATCGTCGATCCTCTCTTCCGCATCGGTGAGAAGGTCGAACAGCAGCGTGGCGAAACCCGCGTCCTGGAGCACACCTGCCACATAGCGGTTCCGCGGGCTGCGCCGGCTGGAGCCGGAGCCGTGGGCGAAGAGGACCAACCCCTGAGTTTCGGCGGGGATGGAAAGATCGCCGTTCAGGATCACGTTTCCGACGGGGATCTTGACCGAACGTTCTTTGTCTTGATGCGACATAACCAGTCCCCTTAAGCGGCCGGGCGGTCTCGGGATCGGGAGCGCTCGAGCAGGCGGTGAACCTCGCTGTCGCTGGTCTGATCGAATGTGCCGTACCACTGGCCGACGGCATAGAACGGCATCGGCGTCGCGGCGCATACGACTTCGTCCGCAATCTCCTGCAGCGATTCGCAGGCCTCCCGGGCGGCAACTGGCGCCGCAACGACGATCCGTTTCGGCTGTTGCTGGCGGACCGCGGCGATGGCGCTGCGCATCGTCGAGCCGGTGGCCAGGCCGTCGTCAACGAGGATCACGGTTTTGCCGCGCAGATCGGGCTCGGGCCGATCGCCGCGATACTGGTGTTCGCGCCGTTCCAGTTCCTGCTGCTCGCGGCGCGCGACAGTCTCAACCGCCCAGGGTTGGATATTCAACGATCGCAAGATGCTGGGGTCGAGGACGCGCACGCCTCCGGATGCGATGGCGCCCATCGCCAATTCCTCATGGCCCGGTACTCCCAGCTTCCGCACAAGAAGAACATCCAGTGGGACGCCGAGACGATTCGAGACCTCGGCAGCGACGGGAACACCGCCGCGCGGCAGCGCCAGCACGATAACGTCGTCGCGGCCGGCATAGCGCTGAAGCAGCGCGGCTAAAGCCTCTCCTCCCGCTCGACGATCCTGGAAAATCATAGGGACCTCTGTGGAATTGGATTATGGGCGAAATGGAGGGTTTGCCCGCGGTCGCAGGGATATACAGAGAGCCACAAGGCCGCGGAACCTTGGTCAACATCTCGACGGAGTGACGCTCTTTTGACGCACAAGAGGGTGGCGTTTGCCGCGGAAGCGCAAGAAAGCCCTCAATCGTACGTTATGTCGTGGCACGACAAGTGCTGTCTACCTTACCGAGCGCATTGCGGAGAGTGAAAGATGCAGGAATCAACGGATGACGAAGTTCACGCCAGAGATACGGCCCTGGACAAAACCCTCGATGAGTCGTTTCCAGCGAGCGATCCGCCTTCCTCGATCCCGAATCCTTACTCTCCCGCGAACACGGAATTAGAGGACGGTATGTCTACACAAGTGAGCGTTACAATTCGCAGCTATCCCGCGAGCGACTCCGCGACACGACGTATTTTTGAACGGGCGGCAAGGCTCGACCGCATTGGGATGGGCCTTCTGCGCCTGGGACTCGTCGTCGTACTGCTCTGGATCGGCGGTCTGAAGTTCGCCAACTACGAGGCGGACGGCATCGTGCCGCTGGTGGCCAACAGTCCGGTCATGAGCTTTTTCTACCATTATCCGGCTCCGGAATATCGCCATTACATGAACAGGGAAGGTGAAGTGGTCCCGGCCAACCAGCAGTGGAATGAAGCGAACGGTACGTACAGGTTGTCACATGCGCTGGGAGTGGTCATCATCCTCATTGGACTGCTGATCGCGTCCTATCCGCTCCTGCCGCAGGTCTCGGCCGTGGGCAGCTTCCTGCTCATCTTGATGGCCTGTACTACGCTGTCCTTCCTGGTGACGACGCCCGAGGCTTGGGTCCCCGCGCTGGGCGCTTCCACACACGGCTTCCCGTATCTCTCGGGAGCGGGCCGGCTGATCATCAAGGACGCCATCATGCTGGGCGCAGCAGTGGTCACTCTTGCGGACTCCGCCAAGACCTGGTTGCTGCGCAGTCGCTGATCGGGTCCGTTACGAGGATTCTAGCGTCAGAACGCGTCGCCGCCACCGCCACCGAAGCCGCCGCCGGAGAAACCGCCACCACCGCCGAAGCCTCCACCAGAGCTGAAGCCGGAACCGCTGGAAGTGGCGCGTGGAGCGGCGATCATGGCCTGATGCGCGCTCGCGGCCATGGTGTGCATGTCCGTTGTGAACAGGATCGGGTTCCACATGCCGGGCGTGTAGGGTCCAGCGTACCAACCCGGCGGCTGCTGAATGATGCCCGCAAACGCCTTGGCCCACGCGGCTTCGACACCGAGGGCCATCGCGTAAGGCAGGTACTTCTCGAACGTGTCGGGAGGCAGGCGCTTGATGCGGTCGGCGTCAACGCGCTGCATGAAATCCTGAAAGCCGAGGATCTGGACGCGTGTACGCGCGCCTAGCATCGTCTTTGCCGTCATCACGCGCGCGAAAAGGAAAAAGATGATGGCGGAAACGATGATCGACACGACTGCAACACCGATCGATTCGAAGAAGTTCAAGCGCCCGCTGACCTGGAGAAGGACGACAGGGGCCGCGATGATAAGCAGTCCGACGAATGAATAACCGGCCGCGGTCTGCGGATCGAGGAAGTACATCCCTTTCCGCTTGAGCGACGAAAAGATGTCGTCCTTGATGACTGGGATGGCGGTGTAGAACCGGTTTTTCAGGCTGGAGAGACTGGTCACGTTCCCGTCAACGAACATGTTCTCCAGCACCACGCGTTCGAACGGCGCCAGGTTGTTATCCCAGGATGCCTGATCTTTCAGCAGATGGAAGTTGTAGTCCTTGTGATGGCTGAAGAGACCGGGTGTGTCCGTCTGCTCGATCTTGATGTAACCACGCACGGCGAGATCGACGAGCGTGGACGTGATGTCGCGCGGATCGAGGGAGTCGTCGATCAACGTCCCGGCCTCGGCGGGTGTGATGTTCGGCGGCGGCTCATATTGCGGAGCCACCGAACGGCCCGGATCGGGGTCGCGGCCCTTGAACCACCACATGGTGAACATCACCGCGAATGCCCACAGCGGCAACAGAATGGCTGGGTTGCTCTTCAGGAACCAGATCGCTCTGGTGAACAGGCCCGGCTCGTGCAGCAGGCCTTTTGGAATGTAGATGTCCACAGTCAAGCCGCCGCGCATCGGGAGCGGGTTGGTGGTCTCGAACTCGACCGCGGAACCGTTTACGGTGGCGGTCGCTTCCTGATCGTGCGAGCCGTACACGCCGGTGAATGCCTGCGCCTTCAGGCTACCGGCCGTATTCGCAGGCAAAGAGACAAGTGCGGAAGCGTGGTCGATAGGGACGGGCCAATCGTTGCCAGTCACGTTCCAGTAGAACTCGTCGTGATCGTCGAACCATCGGACGGCATTTGGCGTCGAGTAATTGATGATGACGACGCGCGAGGTATCGACCGCGCCCGGAATATAGATCTTGATCTTCTTGAAGTCGCCGTCGCGCGAGACCTCGTACTTCAACGGACTACCTTCGACGTCGGTGACGGACTCCACTTTCAGGAACAGGGAATAGTTCGTACCGCGCGGGCCGGGATACTCGACGGGAATCGTGCGATAGATGCCATTCCACGAACCAACGAACAGAAGCTGGATCCGCTCGCTGACGGTCGTGTAGCCGCGCTCGTCGATGGCGATGGTGGAATGAAAGTCCGTGACCTGCCACGAGCGCGCGAACGCCGTTGTCGCAATACAGAAAAAAATGAAGCAACCCAGGGCGACTCGAACAGGTGAGCCTTGCGCCTTGTGCCTTGAGCCTTGCGCCATGTTGTCCTAGAACTTTACTTCCGGTACGGCGCGTTCGGCCGGCGCATCGAGTTCGAAGAACTGCCGTGGCATGAACCCAAGCGAGCCGGCGATCAAGTTGGCCGGGAAGCTCGCAATGCGCGTGTTGTAATCGCGAACGACCGCGTTGTAGTAGCGGCGCGAATTCTGGACATCACTCTCAATGTCCGCCAGTGATTTCTGCAACGACATGAAATTCTCGTTGGCTTTCAATTCCGGATACGCCTCGGCAACAGCGAAGAGGCCTTTCAGTGCCATCGTGAGCTGACCTTCGGCCTGTGCCCGGTCTTGCGGAGACGTAGCCCCCATCGCGGCGGAGCGCCACTTGGCGATGTTCTCGAACGTGCTCTTTTCGTGCGCGGCATAGCCTTTCACGGTCTCCACGAGGTTGGGGATGAGATCGTGCCGGCGCTTGAGTTGGACGTCGATGTCGCTCCAGGAAGCATCCGCGCGCACCTTGAGTTGCACCAGGCCGTTGTAGAGCGCAATAACAAGAATGATGATGGCGGCGACGACCGCAAGGATGATCCAGGGCATGATCCCTCCATCTGAGGTTGAAATCCCGCCTATGATACGCCGGGCGCGCACAAAAAGACCCGTTCCCGCATTGATGCGGGCCTACAATGGGCAGCTTTGAAAGCAAGCTTCCAATCCGACCGGCTGCGCGTGGTGCTCGTTGCGACGCGCAATCCGCTGAACATCGGTGCAGCGGCGCGGGCGATGAGCAATTTCGGGTTCGACCGCCTGCGCGTCGTCAATCCTTACGAGGTTGCGTTCCGCGAGGCCAGGTCGGCGGTGGGCGCGTCGCACGTGCTGACCGGTGCGGAGGAGTTCAAGTCCATTGCGGAGGCAGTCGCGGATTGCCGGTTCGTGATCGGGACGACGGGAACTCGAGATCGCGCGCTGCATCAGCCGCTCTATCGCCTGCCGGAGGCAGCGCCACGCATCCGGCGACAACTGACATCGGGCGCGGTCGCGCTGCTATTCGGGTCGGAGAAATCGGGCCTGTCGCGTTCCGAACTCGGGTATTGCCACTGGCTGCTGCGGATCCCGACGCGCGAAGAGCACATCTCGATGAACCTGGGACAGGCAGTCGCCGTGTGTCTCTACGAGCTGATCCGTGAAGCAAAGCTAGCGCCTGCCGAAAGCCTGACTCGCGCACCCGCCGGCGATGTGGAACGGATAACCGAACTGCTGATGGAAACTTTACGCGCGAGCGGGTACGTCAAGCCGCGGGTGGCCGCGTCGACAGAAGAAAAGGTCAGGCGTCTCGTTCTCCGGCTGCAGATCGAACCCGGCGATGCGGTACTGCTCCTGGGAATGCTGCGGCAGATCGCGTGGAAGTTGCGAGACGATGACTGATACTGTGCACTGGGGACTGCGGCGCAACCGCCATTTTGTGCGATACTTAGTTGCCCACCCAAGCCGGGATGGCGGAACTGGCAGACGCAGCGGACTCAAAATCCGCCGGGCTTCGGCCCTTGGGGGTTCGATTCCCCCTCCCGGCACCAGTTACTACTTCGCAGCAAACCAATCGCTGATCTCACTTGTCCCTGCAAGCGTCGTTGAGGGTCACCTTGTGATCCAATTGGACGAACATCAGCGTGATGGGCGCGTCGCCCAGCGTCCCGGACAGGTGGCCGACATGACCGGTGGCATCGGGCTGCGAGCCCTGGTCCTCGCCCAAGGAGGCGTCGCCCGGTCCCATCTCGACCCGGTGTCCGTCCATGGTCTCGACGAACCAGCGCCCCGAGAGCGGGATGATCCATTGCGGCGCAGGGTTTTCATGCCATGCTCCGACCCATCCCTTCGGGAACTGAGCGATCACGACGTGATCTGGCTTGTCCTGCAGCTTGTCAACGAAGATCGGCTGCACGCCCTTGCCGAGCGAGAGCGGGCTGAAATCCTTGAACTCGCACTGGGTTTGGTGGGTCTTGCCCCCGCTATCGACCCACACGTGCCAGTAGTGAAACGACTGCGGGGTCGGGGACTGCGCCGCTGCTATGCTCACCGGACCCGCCGCCAAAGCGAGAGCCAACAGGATGTTTCTGAAACATCTCATGGATGCCTCTCAAGATGAGTTGTCTGACCCAATGATGATTGCAGGTGTGAAACTGTTGCCGCCGTGGACACCGCTAGCCTGGTCACAGGCTTGATGTAATGCGCAATGCGCGCCAATCGTCTCTGTGCCCTGAATCGTCTTCCGGGAATCCACCTGTCGCCCAGGCCAAGTGGGTCATTTCGCATAGCCGTGCGAGAGAAGGCGCAACTGCCGACTCCACCTTCGTGCACCCGGAACACACGCCAGGATTACAGCGATACTTAACCCTAATCTTCTCAACCGCTCGCGCTCCCTCAAATTTTGTCCGCAAACAGCCGCCGAAGGGTAGTTGTCATGCACTTGTGCTTTGTTCCGAAGGAGCAGTTCATGACGTGTCGGTGGATTTTGCGCTTAGCGATCGTCGCGGTCCTGGTTTCCACGGCGTTCGCGGGAAAGCATCCGGTGCCCCTGGAGCCGAACGTAGACGGCGCCAAGTGCCTGGAGTGCCACGTGGACAAGACGAAGGGCAAGTCGGTCCACACCGCGATCAGCATGGGATGCCTGTCTTGCCACGAAGTGCGCGTAATCAAGAGCCGCGACAAGAGGCGGGAAGACGTTACCCGAGTGAAGCTGATCAAGGCGACGCCGACGGCGCAGTGCATCACCTGTCACGATGCCAAGAAGACGAGCTCGGGGAACTCCAAAGTCCACGCCCCAGTGACGCGAAATTGCCTCACCTGCCACGACCCGCATGTCAGCGACAACAAGTACCAGCTGAAGAAAGCAAGCAGCGGCGAAGCGAAAGACAATCTCTGTCTCGGCTGCCACGTGCAGGGAGTCAACGTTCCGAAAACCGGCAGCCGTCACGCGGCGCTCGAGTCCGGATGCGACACCTGCCACGTCACCCACAAAACCGGCGCCGCGGACAAACGAGACAACCGTTTCCACCTGACAAAGGACTCGCCGGCGCTCTGCCTCGACTGCCACGATGTCAAAGAGCCGGCACTGGTCAAAGCGCACCAGAACCAGCCGTTCGGGACCGCTGACTGTCTTACCTGCCACGACCCGCACCAGTCCGCCAAACCGAAGCTCGCGCAGCGATTCCAGCATTCGCCCTTCGAAGGCGGAATGTGCGACGCATGCCATGCCGAGCCCAAGGACGGCAAAGTCGTTCTCACCAACACAGACACGCGCGCGCTCTGCCTGACCTGCCATGAGGAAGAAGGAAAGAAGATGGAGGCAGCCAAGGTGCAGCACCCGGGCGCGCAAGGCGAATGCATCGCGTGCCACAGCCCACACGCCAGCAAGTACGACCGCCTGTTCAAGCCTGACCCTGTCACCGCGTGCGAGAACTGCCATGACGACCAGAAGCAGATGCACCAGAACAAGGCCGTTCTCCACAAAGCTGCGTTCCGCGACGGTTGCTACACGTGCCACAGCGGACACGGCGGCGATCTGCCAAAGCTTCTGCGCGCCGAAGGCAACAAGCTGTGTTTGGAGTGCCATGGTCCGAGGCGCAACCCGAAGATGCTCGAAGACGAGAAGGGAAACAGGACCGGGTATGCCGCGATCTTCGGCGGCGCGGTGCGCTTCCCGGCCTTCTACTTCAGCCAACTGCCTTCGCTGGATCTGCGCGCGGGCGACGTGATGGGACATCCCATCGCCAATCACCCGGTGTTTGCGACGGTGGACCGCAGCGACCCGGAAAAGAAGCGTTCGATGGGTTGCGTCAGTTGTCACCAGCCGCACTCCGGCGCCGCCGAAAACATGCTCGTCACCGATACGCGCAACAGCATGCCACTGTGCAGTCGCTGCCACGGGACCGTGGAAGCTCCTGGAGCGGACGCGGTCCAGCCCGGACGCAAGCAGGGACAGGGGAAGAAATAATGACGTTCCATACACAGCGCATCGCAGCGGTACTGGCGTCAGCGGCCCTGGTCGTGGCGCTCGCCGGGGCCGCACTCGCCGACGACAAGAAGAAAGATAAGAAGCAACCGGCGGACACCGCGCCCAAAGTCGATACCAGCAAGCTGGTGTGGCCGCCGGCGCCCGACGTCCCGCGCATCAAGTGGGTCGGCGTTTACTCGGGCGAGCGAGACATCAATCCCACTTCCGACAAAAAGAAGAAGTCGAGTTGGATGGACCGCATGGCGGGCGTGACCCTGCCGCAAGACAGCGGCAAGCCTCGGCTGACCAAGCCCTATGGCGTAGCAGTCGATTCCAAGGGGCAGATCTACGTCGGCGACGCCGGCTCTTCGGTCATCTTCGCCTTCGATCTCGACAACAAGAAGATCACGTATCGCGGCGCCAGCATCATCCAGAGTCCAGCCGGACTGGCGGTGGACGACACCGACCGGCTGTTCGTCGCCGATTCGGCGCAGCACGAAGTGTTCGTCTTCCGTCCTGATAGCAGCCTTGAGATTGCATTCGGCCAGGACCGCCTGGTGCGTCCGGTCGGCGTCGCCATCGATAACGAGAACCGCTACGCATACGTCGTCGACGCCGTAGCTTCGCGCGTCGCAGTCTTCGACGCCGACACGACGAAGTTCCTGCGCTACATCGGCAAGCCGAGCGATGAAATGGCCTTGCCGGGAACCTTCTCCTCGCCGACCAACATCGCCGTCGATTCCGACGCCAACATCTACGTGACCGACACGTTCAACAGCCGCGTGCAGGTCTTCAATGCCGACGGCGAGTTCGTCTTCACTTTCGGCAAGCAGGGCGCGAATCCCGGAACCTTCATGCGTCCGAAGGGCATCGCCATCGATGGCGACAATCACGTCTACGTCGTCGATTCCGAATTCAACAACGTCCAGGTGTTCGACCCCGAGGGGCACGTGCTCATGTTTTTCGGCGACCGCGGCGAGCAGCCCGGAACGTTCACTCTCGCGACGGGAATTGCCATCGACCAGCAAAACCGGGTCATCGTGACCGAGCAGTGGAGCGGGCGCATGCAGGTATTCCGTTACGTGCCGGACAAAGAGGCGGCGCCGGAATACGACAAGCTGGCGAAGGCGGCAGCCGATGCCAACAAACGCCTGCAAGGCGGCACCGAGACCAAGCCCGAGCCGAAGTAGCCGGGCCAGCAAGCTTGTGCCCGGAAGATCGGGCCACAAGGGCCAGAGCAATTCATCGCGGGCCAGGTAGCACCATTCGTACGAATGATTCATCAGGAGGTCTCATAAGTGAGGAAAGCACTCGTAGTCCTGCTCGTCACGCTTCTGTGTGCGGCGGCTGCGTGGGCGCAGTACACACCGAATGCAGATCCATTGTTGGGTCCACACAACTTCAACAATGAAGGCTGCACGGCGTGTCACGCGCCCCACAATGCCGTTCTCCAGGGCGAGGGCGGATTCCTTTGGGCGAGAGCTGTTCCTCTGAAGTCGTACACCACGTATGGAAACGGGACCCTCAGTTCCGCGACCACTGGGTACCTTCAGGCGAACTCTCTGACCGGGGGCAACACGCTGGGTACGGCGGACGATCCGTCCGTCCACAGCGTGCTGTGTCTGAGCTGTCATGACACCGTGTTTAGTGGCATGACGCTCGCCAACAGCGCCAACGCAGTCGTCGACACCACTACTGGAACGAACTTGACGAACAACCATCCGGTTCACGTCGCTTATCCGAGCGCCGCTGAATTCTGGAAGGTCACCGTCACGTCCGGCACGGTCACCTGGACCGACGGCACCGGGTCCGTATTCAACTACGGACACCCGGCAAAGCTGTATGCCGCTGCCGGCGCCAACTCTGCGTATGTCGAGTGCGGAAGCTGCCACAATCCGCACCAGTTCAAAGACATCGTCGTTACGCAGAACGGAACCAAGCTGGCCGTCAAAACCGACCACTTTGTACGTGGTCAGTACGACACCCTTGCTGCGAAGCAAAACTTCTGTGTCAGTTGCCACGCCGACAAGTCGGGTCAGTGGGACGGCACGGGTAACCAATAAGGAGCCAGGAGAGAGATATGAATAAAAGAAACATCGCCCTCGTCCTGGCCATCCTGGTGTTGGCAACCGCCAGCACCTGGGCCCAGGGAACAGGAACAGTCAATACGTCGACAACGGGTGTCCCAGCGCTTGGAAATAATCCATACGGCAACGTCACTGGAGCGCCCACAACCAGTTCGAGCGGCGCTGCGCCAGCATTCGATCCCAACGCTGTGCCGAAGGCTTGCGTCGGCGCTGCGTGCTACTCGCAACCGAACCCGAGCAGCAGCGGCGCAGCCGTTGATGTGCTCGGCGGACACGGATCGCGTGGCGGATGCATGTTCTGCCACACCCCACACTCCACCGGGCGCGTCGACGCAACCGCTACCGCGTCGTACAACGCGACTGGCGGCACTGTGGCCGGTGGCCCGTACGGCACCAGTACCACGTGGGCCGGCCAGAATGGTTTCACCTGGCAAGCAGCCACAGTCGGGCAATCCATCTCCGGGGGAATCTACCTCTGGGGTCGTGCCATGACTAACGTCGTCTACAAAACCTGGGATGGCAAGACCCAGTTTGGCGGCGGCACCTACACAGCAGATAGCCCTGAAGTCCACACCCTGCTGTGCATGACCTGCCATGACAACAGCATGTCGGGTTACGCCATGACGGCCAATATCACAGGCCAGCACGGCGGGTGGGGGACTCCGGTCACAACCACGAATGGCAGCACCAGCACCAGCCAGGATCCGGGCGCTACGGCCATCTCTTCGTTGAATGGTTCGACGACTACGGTTTGGGGTCAGGGCGACCTGTCCCGGAGCCACCCGGTCCACACCAAGTACTCCGGCAGCAGCCTCTGGAAGGTGAGCATTAACTCGGACAAGTCCGTGTCGTACCAGGACGCCGACACCAACCAGATCGGCGATAGCGGCTTCTACGGACACCCGGCCCGTCTGTATTCAGACGGCACCGATGTGTACGTCGAGTGCACCAGCTGCCATAACCCGCACCGCCAGACCAGCCCCGCTTACAAGATGAAGAGCGGAGGCTACACGGTCGGCGCATTCGGAACCACGGAGCACTACATTCGTGGACCTTACAGCGATAAGGACGGCACGGTCTCGGCCGGTTTCTGCCGTAGCTGCCACTACAGCAAGAGCCCCGAGTACATCCAGCACAACGGAGACCCTCAGTAGCACTTTGGCGGGGAGGGCGGAAACGCCCTTTCCCGCCAGTTTCGAAATCAGCTTTGCAAGGTGTGGTGGATTTATGAAGATCAAGAAGCAACTGCTCACGTTTGTTCTTCTCCCGATGGCGGCGATGGGCCAGCAGCCGCTGGCGTCGCACGCACCCGTCGTTCCTCCTGCCGCGGTGAAAACGGCGCCGACCGTGCCCGCAACGCAGACCGATCCGGCAAAGCCGGTAGCGCGCGTCAACGGCGTGGTGGTCGTCGAACGCGATGTGCGCGAGCAGATGCAGCGGCTCTTCCCCTACTACTCGATCCACGGCGGGAAGGTCCCCGAAAAATACCAGGGCGAGATCCGCGAAAAGGCGATCCAGCAGCTCATCACGGACGAGCTCGAATACCAACAGGCGAGGAAGCAAGGCCTGGCAATACCCGCCGCGACGACCGCCAAGGTGCTCGCGCAGGCGCGGCAACGGTTCGCCTCTCGCGCGGAGTACGAGGCATTCGGCAACGCGACGTATGGTTCGGTCGCGGAATTTGAGCGGCGGATCCGCCGTGCCATCGTCATCGCGCAGTTCCAGTTCAACGAGATCGACCAGAAATCGAAGGTCCCGGACAGCAAACTGCTCGCCTTGTACAAGGAGCACACGAAGAGCTTCCTCCGCCCTGAAAGCGTCTGGCTCCAGACCATCAGCGTGAACCTGCCGCCGAATCCGAGCGAGGAGCAGAAGAAGATGGTGCGCAAGCGGATCGAAGAGATCCTGCCGCAGGCTCGAGCGACGAAGTCGTACAACGAATTCGGCGCGTTGGCCGAGAAAGTTTCCGAAGACGACTACCGCGTGATGATGGGCGACCGGAAGTGGCTCCACCTGGTCGGCATGCCGGACGTTCTTGCGAACGCGATCAAGCCCCTCGCTGCCGGGCAGGTAAGCGGCGTGGTGGAGCTACCCAACGCCCTGACCGTCGTCCGCGTGAATGAACGGCGTCCGCAAAAGCAGATGAGTTTTGCGGAAGTCAAAGACCAGCTGCGCAAGGAACTGGAGGAAGCAACACGCAAGGACCGCGTGCAGATCGTCGAGAAGCAGGTCCGCAACGCGGCAAAGATCGAAATGCTATGAGCGGCAACCGGGCCCAATTCGTGTGTGTGGCGTTGTTGCTGGCTGTGGTCGTGTCAGCGATCACGGCGGAGGCCCAACTCAGGGTCATGCCCGAAGTGCCGATCACGGCCGACGGCAGTCTCCAGTTCGGCTACACGGGGGGACTGAGCAGCGGTGGGCCACTCTCGACCGATTTCTTCATCGGCACCATCGCCAATGTGAACGGTTACTGGCACGACCCGCGGTTCCTGAAGTTCAACATCGCACCCGACTACCACTGGAGCAGAAATAATCAGGACGAATTCACGACGGCCGACAACAATCAGAGCGTCGCGCTGAACCTGGATTTCCTGAACTCCACGTCGATGCCGCTGAACTTCCACTATTCGTTTGCGCGTACACACTCGGCCAACCTGACCGGGGGCGCGCTTCCGATCAGCGTGTCGGCCACCGGCACGAGCAATGACTACGGCATCAACTGGAGCTTTCACCGGTTCCAGCGGCTGCCCACGTTTTCGATCTCCTACAGCCGCGGATCGAGCGACAGCAGCGTCGAGGCGCTGGACCGTCCCGACATTACGTCCAGCCGCTCCGGCCTGACGATCACGTCGAACTACATGTTCGCGAAATTCCATCTGGCGGGAAGCTACAACGATTTCTCTTCATCGCAGAAGCGGCCCGACTTTTTTGGCTTGGGCGTTACGGCCAACGGGGACTCGAAGCAGAAGAACACCAACTTTTCCGTCAGTCGCACACTTCCGTGGCATTCCAATTTCGACGCGCGCGCCGGGAGGACGGACACGGAATCCGATTTCACCGGTTCGCCGGTAAAGCTGACATTCGATACTGCCGGGGCGAACCTCAATTCAAGTCCGACCGAGCGTCTGAACTTCAACTACTCGCTCAATTACACGTCGAACGCGAGCGCGGAAGCATTCTCGAACGCGGTAGTAGGAGGGACGACTTCGCAGTTGCCGATCGGGGTCGTGTCCCAGGGCGCAAGCACAACCGTGTCACAGAACTTCGGCTCGAGCTATGCACTCGGCCGTGGTTTGTGGGTGACCGGCGGATTTGCCGACACGGCAGTCCGGCTGCCGGCATCGACCGAAGCCAAGTCTGATTCCGTCAGCGTGGGTGCTATGTACAGTCGCCTGCTGTTCCGCGGCGGATTTCACGCCGGCTACACATTCGGTTACAACGACCTCAACTACACGGCTCCGACATCCACGAACGCGACGAATTCAATTTCGCACAACGTCACGTTCGGCTACGTCCGCCGGCTCGGCCGTTGGTCGAATCAGGTCAGCTTCCAGTTTGCCGATAACGGTTCGAGCACCGACGCCGTCCCGGTGCCGATCGTCAGCCGCAATTACGTTGTCGATTTCACGACGAGCACGCGCCTGCTGCACCGCTGGAACCTGTCGGGTGGCTTCAATATCAGCAAGACGGAGACCTCGTACCACGATAGCGGCGGCAGCGTTAACAAGGGCTTCAACGTGGCGCTTTCGAACCGCACCTGGGTGTTCATGGTCCAGGACACTATCAACAGCGGTTACTCGATCGTCTCATCGCTTGGGTTGGTACCCGTTGATTCCGTGCTGGTGCCGGCGCTTGTGAAGTACACGTACGAGTCAGGGTCCAACGGCTTATCTTTCAACCTCAGCTACACGAAGCGCCGATTGCGTGTGACAACGTCCTACTCGAACTCTGGTGTGTCGCTGCAGAATCTCAGCGGGCAAAAGGTGTCCGCCGGCAACGGTAATCTGGACACCAAACTTTATTACAAGTTCAGAAAGCTGGATGTGCGGGCGGGATACCGGTGGTGGTCGCAGTCGTCGACCGCCAACACCGGTTTGGACCGCAGCACCCAGGGCTGGTATTTCGAGATCGTCCGGCAATTCCGGATCTTCTGACGAGAGACGCAGAGCGGAAACATGCGAGCAAACGGGTTAACACGAAAGATCGGAGCTTGGATCCTCCTGGTGTTGTTCTTCGCATCGCCCCTACTCGGCGGTGGGAAGAGCAAGTCCGCGCCCGCCCCGGCGCCGCCCTCGTTATCGCTTGACGGTGGCCGCCGCCTCGATTTCGTGCGCGTCTTTTCTTCCGACACCGAGGTGCGCACGCGGAAGTCGATCTGGAGCCGGGTTGTCGACCTTGTTGCCGGAGCGCCGGAGATCCACCACATGTCGCGCCCTTACGACGTCACCACCGACAGCCGCGGTCGCGTCATTGTCACCGACCCAGGAACGCCGGCGGTTCACATCTTCGATTTCCAGCGCCAGAAGTACCAGATGCTCGAAGGAAGCCGGAACGAAACCTTCAAGTCGCCGATCGGCGTGGCCGTCGATAGCGCCGACAATATCTACGTTGCGGATTCGGAACTCGGCAAAGTGCTCGTCTTCGACCCGCAGGGGAAGTTTCGCCGTTATATCGGCGACGTTAAGGGCGAAGGTTTTTTCAAACGCCCGACGGGTATTGCGGTCGATCCAGCGCACGAGCGGATCTACATCACCGACACGCTCCGCAACGCTGTCTACTTCGCCGATCTTCAGGGCAATATCCTCGGACATTTTGGCCAGTCCGGAAGCGGTGACGGGGAGTTCAACTATCCGTCGGAGATCATAGTCCGCGGCGAAGAAGTGCTGGTCGTCGATGCGATGAACTTCCGCGTGCAGCTTTTCACGCTGTCAGGGCAGTACCGCAGCCAGTTTGGGCGGATGGGCGCGGAAACCGGCTCGCTCTTCCGCAGTAAAGGCCTCGCTCTCGATAGCGAAGGCGACGTCTATATTGCCGACGGCTTTAACGACATCGTGCAGGTATTCGATCGCCAGGGCGAACTGCTCTACTACTTTGGAGGGAACGGCCGCGGCTCCGGCGAGTTCCAGATGCCGGCCGGCGTGCACATCGATTCCAGCGACAAGATATACGTCGTCGATTCATTCAACCGCCGCGTGCAGGTGTTCCAGTTCGTCGCGGCGGGCAAGGGCTCCAGGAGCGGAAATTGAAGCTACCGGGCCGAATCATCATTGCGTTGTTGCTTGTTGCCGGAGCCAGTGCGGCGCACGCTCAATCGCGCACTACGATCACCGACTCACCGCATAATCTGTCGCCGAAAACGTCCCAGGGACCCGACGTATGCAGGTACTGCCACGCGCCACATGGCGCGATCGGCGGCGCCAGGGGCTTGTGGAACCACCAGCTCTCGACGTCGGACACGAAGCTGCCCGCGGATCCGGCAAATCCGAAAGCGACCGGCTCGCTGCCGGCCAACTCGCCGAGCCGCCTCTGTCTCAGTTGCCACGACGGCACGGTTGCACTCGGCTCGACCTACGCTGACCGCGAAATGTTGCCGACCTCGAAACTGCCGGTCAGTGGTGGAAGTCTGCTTGGGACCGACCTTCAGCGCGATCATCCGTTGTCGTTCGACGCCTGGACGCGCAACCCTAACCTTCGCGACGATCTTTTCACCAGCATGCCGCGCAAAACGGCGAATACCGCGGTGAAGCTGCCCGCCGGCCGCGTCGAGTGCACCACGTGCCACGAACCGCACACGGCGAACATCGATCCGCAGAGGCCGACGAAGTTCCTGGTCACCAACAACGCCCAGGGCGCGCTCTGCAAGTCGTGCCACGAGATGGACAAAGTCACCAGCCCGCTGTCCGGCTGGGCATTCAGCGCGCACGCCACGAGCGGCTCCAGGGAAGGCGCGGCCATCGGCGGGTACGATACGGTCGGGAACGGCGCGTGCAACAACTGTCACCAGCAGCACGGCGCCTCGGCCGGCCAGCTTTTGCGCAACACCGATAGCCACGCCTGCTTCGATTGCCACGCCAACAGTTCCTCCACTTCGCGCTGGGCCCGCGCCTGGGTCGGACACGATGACTCTTCCAAGTTCATGCATCCCGTGATGGCGCCCGGCCACCGTGCCGGTGAGGACCTGAAGCTATCGTCGACCCCGCGCCACTCCGAATGTTGGGATTGCCATAACTCGCACGCGACGCGCTCCGGGGCGGCGACGCAGGGCTCATTGCCGCTTTCGCTCTACGGCGCGGTGGGAGTCGGCATCGACGGCAACAACGTTGCGGCCACTCACGAGTACGAAGTCTGTTTCAAGTGCCATGCCGACAGCATGAACAAGCCGCAAACGACGGTCGCGTTCAAGGACTACGGCTACACCGCGAACCGCGATGTCGAAGCGCACAATGTCCGCCTGGATTTCACGTCGCCTGTCTCGCATCACAACGTTGTCTTCGACCGTGACACCACCAAGTCGTCGCCGGCATACCGTCACAATATCCTGCGATTCGACGGCACGCCCGGCCGCTCGCTTGATTCCGGAACGATCGCGTGCGCCGATTGCCATAACAACGACAATGCGGCCGCGTCCGGCGGAACCGGAGCCAACGGGCCGCACGTTTCCAAGTACCCGCATTTGCTCGAGCGCCGCTACGACGCGAACGTGGCTCCGGCCGATCCGACGATGGCGGTGACTTCGCTCGTCGTTCCCGCCGACGGCGGAGACCCAATCAGCGGACCATTCGCGCTTTGCAACAAATGCCACAACGTCGCGGTCCTGCTTTCCCCCGCGGGCGACACCGTGTTCAAGCACCACGCCGAACACGTTGTTCAGGGCGGCGTTTCCTGCGCCGTATGCCACGCGCCGCACGGAGTCAAGAATACCGGCGCCTCATCTCAGCACGCAGGTCTGGTGAATCTGGATCTTTCCATCGTCGGAAAAGATCCGGGCAGCGGCAGGCTCGAGATAAACACGAATCCCGCACTACGTACGTGCTACGTGTCCTGTCACTTCACGAATTCAGGAGTAAAGGTTCACAGCGGTACGTCATACCGGTAAGTCGTCTTCGCCAGGTAAGCGGTCGTTATAATCTGCGCCGGAGACTCTCATGTCGAAATCGCGCCGGCAGTTCCTTACCGAAGCCTCGTTAGCCGCTTTGGCGGCCATGGCCGCCTCGCACGTCGAGGCGCAGCAATCGAAGGAGCCGCCGCCGGGCGCTCCTCCCGCTTTCGGCACCGCGCCGCCGGTCGGGCCGGAAGTCTCGCCCGCAACCTTTGTCGAAGCCGAGAGACTCATTCGCGTCGACATGACCCCGAAGGACCGCGCGGAGGCAGCAGGGAACTGGCGCAGTGCGATGGCGCAACTGTATGAGCGGCGAACGGGTCCGCGGAAGGTCGCGATCGAGTCGGCGGTCGCTCCCTATTCTTTGTGGAATCCCATCCTGCCGGGACATCAGCCTGCGCCGCAGCGCGACCAATTTGTCTGGACTAAAGCTGATCCCGGCCCGCTCCCCTCGCGCGACGAAGACATCGCATTCTCGCCGGTCACGAAGCTCGCGCGCTGGATCCAGACGCGCCAGCTCAAGTCCGAGCGCCTGACCAACATTTATCTTGATCGCCTGAAGCGCTTCGATCCCAAGCTGCGGTGCGTGATCACGCTCACCGACACGCTCGCTCTCGAACAGGCGCGCCGCGCCGACCAGGAGATCGCGTCGGGCAAGTACCGCGGACCTCTGCACGGAATTCCCTGGGGCGGCAAGGACCTGCTCGACACCGCCGGCATTTCGACCACGTACGGCGCCGAGCCATTCCGCGATCGCATTCCGAAACAAGATGCGGCGGTCGTGCGGCGCCTGCACCAGGCGGGCGCGGTCATGGTCGCCAAACTCAGCCTCGGCGCGCTCGCGCTGAACGACATCTGGTTCGGCGGCCAGACGATGAACCCGTGGCTGCCGGAGGAAGGAGCATCGGGATCGAGCGCGGGTCCCGGCGCGGCTACATCTGCTGGGCTGGTCGGATTCGCTATCGGAAGCGAGACCGGCGGCAGCATCGTCTCGCCCTCGATGCGCTGCGGCATCACCGGACTGCGTCCCACCTACGGACGCGTGCCGCGCACGGGCGCCATGACGCTCTGCTGGTCGCTCGACAAGCTCGGGCCCATGACCCGTCACGTCGAAGATGCCATGCTCGTGCTACACGCCATCTCCGGCCCGGATCCTGGCGACCTCAATAGCGTTCCCAGCCATCTCGATTACGACGTTAACGCCAGTGTTCAAGGGCTGCGCGTCGGCTACTTCCCGGCATGGATGAAGGACAATCCCGCGACCGAGGTCGATCGCGCCGCGCTCGACACCGTAAGGAAGGTCGGCATGGTTCCGGTGGAAGTTTCCATCCCGGATTGGCCGTACGATTCACTTGACCTCATTCTCTTTGCCGAAGCCGCCGCGTCGTTCGAGGAGATCACGCTCAACCATCAGTTGGACCAGCTCAAGGTCCAGGTGCCCGATGCGTGGCCGAATACGTTTCGCCAATCGCGCTTCCTTTCGGCGGTCGACTTCGTGCAGAGCGACCGCTTCCGCCGGATGGTCGCCGTCGAAATGGCGAAGGTCTTCTCGCAGGTCGATCTGCTGCTGGTCCCGTCCCTTCGCGACGAGATGCTCACCATCACAAACTTCACCGGACATCCGTCGCTGACCTTCCGCGCCGGATTTGTGCAGGTCTCGGAGGCGCGCAGCGATTGGGCGCCGGACCCGAACCATCCGCTGCCCAAGTTCTCGCCGCCACGTCGCGTCCCCCATGGCGTGACGTTGATCGGGCGATTGTTCGATGAGGGAACGCTCGGGCGCGCGGGTCTGGCTCTGGAGAAAGCGTTCAACGTCGCCGACGAGCGGCCGCCGGGATTCTGACGTCGCCTGTTAATTCGAGTTCTTGCCTTCGTGAAACCTTCGTGTCCATCATGTGAACCTTCCAGGTCGCACACGAACTCTGAGTTTAATTACCTGATCACTGACCACTGATCACTGACCACTCGCGTATTTCTCCCGAATCTTCACCGTCTTGTCCAACTCATCCACCGCTTGCAAGATCTTCAGCCGCGTGTCGGGCTCGATCTGGGCAGTGTCGAGGTAGTGGTGGACGATGTCGTCTGATGCTTTCGATTGCTGGCCGCCTATAAAGGCGTTCAGCCACGCGACCAGGAAGAAGATCTTGCGCTCGCGCTTGACCTGCGGAAGGGCATTTAGCGCCGGTTCGAGGTAGGGCTGTGTTGATGCCGATTGGTTCCAATAGTTGAAGGTGCCGAGGCTGATCTCGACCCAATCTTCCGGGCGCTGGCGGTCGGTCATGTAGTCGTCGAAATACTTCTTCTTGTTCTCGGCCGTCGGACGCGCGGCTTCCGCCATGTAGGCGTACTTGAGGCCGTCGCCGGTGTGGTCGCGCTCTTTCTCCTTCGCCAGATACTTGTCCGCTTCCGGATCGTTCAGGGCGACAAGCGTGGTGACCAAATTCCAGCGGTCGAGCGGCCGCAGTGTGACGCCAAATCCCCCGGTTGTGGGTGCTCCACCCTGACCGGTGTTGTAAGGGTGAGGATCGGGTGTTCCGTCCAGTAGGCGTTTCAACATAGTGCGCGACGCTTCGCTTTCCGTGAGCGCGCGCAGGCCGCGGAACCAGATGATGCGCAGACCTTGTTCTTCCGACTGCTGCATCTTGGTCGCGGCAAGTTCGTCGAGCGGCGGGCTGAGGCGGTGACGCTCGGCATCGGAGACGTAGCGATGAAGTGCGGCGGCCGAGCGATTCACGACTCCGGCAAGCAGCGTTTCATCCTTTTCGTTTGGCAACAGTTTGGTCGCGAGTTCGACGTAAAGTCGCGGATCGAGGTCGGCGACTTGTACCGACTGCCATAGAGATCCCCAGAGCAGAGCGCGCTGGAAGGGATCGCCCATCCCCCCGAGGTTCGCCATAACGTAGTCTTTGCTGCGGTCGTCGAGCAGGAAGCGTCCGTACGCGTAGTCCTGATCGTTGGCGAAGACATACTGCGGGCAGGCAATGTTCGCGACGGGCACAGTCGTTCGTGGTGTATCAAACTCGACGCGCTTGTCCGTCGAGCCGAGGCGCACTTCGGTTGCGATCGGCCACACGACGCCTTCTCCTAACACATCCTTCTGCGACAGCGTGAGGCTGCTGAGCTTTCCGGCAGAGCATGCCCACCTCACATCCACCTGCGGCATGCCACGGCGCTTGATGTACGCGTCGGCGAATTTTGTCAGCGAGCGACCCGACGCTCCCTCGAATGCATGAACAAGGTCGGCCCACTCGGCGTTGGCGTATGCGTGGTCTTTCAGATACGAACGCAAGCCGTCGCGGAAGTGGTCGTCACCAACGACGAACCACAACTGCTTCAGCACTCCGGGCGCTTTGGAATAGACGATCGCGCCGTAGGCGCTTTTCGCGTCCTTCAGGTTCGGAATGTCCTGGTAGATGGGCGTGGTGCCCTTGGTCTCGTCGATGGCGTACGCGCCGGGCTTGATCGATTCGTAGAAGCGCTTCCAGACGTTATCGTTCGGCTTCAGCGACGAGAGCGCGCGGTAGGCCATGAACTGCGCGAAGCCTTCTTTCAACCAGAGGTCATCGAACCAGCGCATGGTGACCAGGTCGCCGAACCACTGGTGCGTGAGCTCGTGCAGGGTGAGGATGTCGCGGCCGAGAATGTCGGAGTGCGTGGTCGCCGTTCGGAACAGGACCGCTTCTTCGCGCAGGAACGTAGCGCCCGCGTGCTCCATTCCGCCATACGCCATGCCGGGGATGAGGACGAGGTCGTACTTGGGGAGGGGAAACGGCTGCGCGAAGTAGTCGGACAGGAACTTGATGCCCTGCGCGGTGATGTCCTGGAGTTCGGGCACTTCCTGCTGTGCGCGCGCCACTTGCGATTTACGGAAGTACACGGTCGGCTGGCCGGCGTGCTCGATCTTCTGGAAGGGCCCGGCGGCGAAGGCGACGAGGTAGGTGGAGATCGGGCGAGTTTCCGGAAAATTCCATCTTGCTCGGCCACCGTGCGTGAATCCGACCGGAGCCTGGGTATTCGAGATCACGGTCCATTCGAATGGCGCTGTGATTTGTAAACCGAACCGCCCTTTAATGTCTGGCTGGTCGAAGCAGGGGAATGCCATGCTCGCGTCCATCGGGACAAACAGCGTGTAGATGTACTCGGAGCCGTCGTCCTTATCTTCATAGCGGATAATCGGCTTGCCCGCCGGCGCGACGTGGGAAGTGAATTCGACGTGGACCGCATTGCCTCCGGCATGCACCGACGATGCGGGCAGGACGATGTGGCCGTTCTCGTTCCTCACGTCGGCCGCAGCACCATTGATCGTGATGCTTGTCACCGAACCGTCGCGATAGTCGAGAAGCGTCTCCGTCGCGCTCTTCAGATTGAACGTGATGTCGGCGCTTCCGGGAACATCGTTCGTCTTCGGAGCGAGGGAGAACGAGAGCTTGTAATGCACGTCCGAGATGTTCGCGGCGCGGTCGCGAGCTAACTGCCGCGGAATTCCTTCCGGAACCTGGGCCAACGCCACCGTCGCCAGCACAAACCACAGAACAAAAATGCGTTTCAACATAACGCGCGAGAATACAGGATTGCTGACGTAAATGCGCCCATGGCAAGACCTCGGCACTGCCGGCTGGAGG
Organism: uncultured Terriglobales bacterium; assembly: GCA_964559835.1. Classification (GTDB taxonomy): domain Bacteria; phylum Acidobacteriota; class Terriglobia; order Terriglobales; family Acidobacteriaceae; genus DAISJI01. The sequence continues at coordinate 25,495 of CAZLJE010000030.1, read as the reverse complement.
CCAGCGCTACGATCTTGTTTACCTTTGAGTACACACAGTCCAGGTACCCACCCCCTCCCCCCTGAACTTGGACGATGTTCGACGCAAGATGCTGGAGGAGAAGACGTTAAGTGCGATCCAAGTAGCTTGAGGATACTTGCAGGTAACCTAGACCGTTTTGGGAATGTTGGGGCTAGTTGGGTGGGTAGGAATTTCGACCTGCGGATTACCAGTTGGTCATATCCGGTCATTACGTGAATGCAAGGACACGACAACTCCCTCGCCGCACCTATGCAACGTAACTCGGGCACGTTGTGGAAAACAAGCGATTCGGTCACCGATCAGTGTGACAAGGGACCGAAATGGGACGGCACCCGAAGGAAGAACTTAACCGCAAAGGACGCAAAGGAACGCAAAGAAAAGCAACCACCGCAGGAGACGCAGGGGGACGCGGGGGAAGATCAGCGCAGAGGTTGCAATGAGGCAAGGACACAGGGGATACACCGGAGCGCGAAGTCTATATCGGCATTTCCCTTTTCTAACTTCGAGAAATCAGGTACAAGGTTGCACCGATGAATACATGTGAAAAGGCTTTTCCCGTTTTCCTCATCTGCTTACTAATTACGATATATGTGTTGGGCCAGACTGCGCCCGCAAGCAACTCGCTCCCTTTTCATGTCGTCGCGGTCACGACCTCAGGTCAGGAGATTTGGGCAGCCGGAACGGATCAAGGAATCGCGGTGTCGAACGACAACGGTGGTTCGTGGCAAGCAAAGCACTCTTCAACGGCAGGTGGCACACTCCTGACCATAGAATTCAACGGACCAAAATTTGGGTATGCTGCAGGCACGTCAGGATTGATGCTCACGACCTCCGATGGAGGAGAGACTTGGGCTGCACACAACACAAACATAGGGTCCGTCATTCGTATTTCCCTGGCCGACAAAGACCACGGGATATTGATCAGTCCGGGTGCGCTCCTGTTTTCGATTGACGGTGCAACTTGGTCCGCGGTTCCTGTCGATACCGCAACCGCCGACGCAAAGAAATATAAGTACCCGTTCGCGGTGGCGGCTCTGAACGCAACCCACATGGCCGCGATGCTGAAGGAAGGACCGGCGCAGTATTACAGCCATGTTTTTGTGGCGACTGAGGATGGGGGAAAGACATGGAAGAGCGCCTCGATCCCGCACGCGAACATTTATTCGTTCTTGCGAGTCGGAGATAAGTACTGGGCCGTAGGCAATGAGGTGGTCCATCGTGAAGTGCACGGCGGATACGCCGAAGCCGCTACGTGGTCGTCCACCGACGGAATCGCTTGGGTTAAGGGATCGAATGATGTATCTGCGTGCCAACTGCATGGGTGTAGCGCTTGTACGACGACCGGGTGTCTAGCGTCATCAGCGCTCCTCATTCGCCCGTTCGAGAGCAAGACAACACTTGGCCGATTCGGCACGAGTGCGTCGTCACCAACATGGACCGCGAACGACAGGTCCATCTGCTTCGTCGGGATGAGCCTCGAATGTGTAGCGCTTACCGGAACCAACAGTTCCGATACGAAAGCCGACAGCAAGGCCCCAGAGTTACCAGTTCCGCCGCCGTTTGGAGTGGTTGCGGCAGCACAAGGGCCGACGTGTATCCAATGCTCGGTCAGCCCGATGATGGTCGATCCGAAGGTCAGCGGTGCTTTTACATTGCCGTTGACAATCACGATTTCAACGTCGGGCCTTGTGCTAGCCACCGAAGTATCGAATGCACCAAATGACGCGATCAGGCAGAAGATCGAATCGCAGGTGCGAAATTGGTTATTCGAGCCTTACTACAAGGACGGAACGCCAGTCCAGGTCAGGCTGAAGACGAACGTTCGCATCAACGTAATCCGTAACAACTGAAACTGGGGAAACAACCTTGCAAACGAATGGCCGAGCGTTGTCTGTCATTACACGAATCGTTCTTGCGACATTCTGTTCGGTCGCTGTTTTCGCGCAATCGCCCGCATCAACTACGACGGAATCCGGCCAATACGAGGTCGTCGTCGAGAGGAGCGTCATGGTCACGATGCGCGATGGCGTCAAGCTCGCCACTGACATTTACTTTCCGGCGAGAAACGGGCAGAAGGTCGAGGGCAAGTTCCCGGTCATCATGGAGCGCACGCCGTACGGCAAAGCCACCTCGCGCGGTTGGGCGAATTACTTCGCGGCGCGGGGATACATCGGCGTGGCGCAGGACACGCGCGGGCGCTACGAGTCGGAAGGGAAGTGGCGATTTCTCAATGATGATCCCAACGACGGTTACGACACGGCGAAGTGGATCGGAACGCAGCCGTGGTTTGGTGGAAAAATCGGGACGGTGGGAACGTCGTACCCCGGCGGAACGCAGCATGCGATGGCGCTGGCGAACGCTCCGTATCTGACCGCGATGGTGCCGAGCTGCGCGGTATCGAACCCCGGAGAATTCGGGATGAGGTTCCAGGGCGCGTTCGAGCTGCGGTTCTTCAACTGGATCTACAACATCGGCGGGCCGGACGGAAGCGTGGAGTCGCACGACGCGAAGACGAAAGAGGCGCTCGCGTCGGCCGGAGAGCACGTTCGCGAGTATGCGACACGGCTGCCGATGCGCAAGGGCGACACCGACCTGAGGCTTGCGCCCGAATACGAGAATTGGCTGGTGCAGGCGCTGTCGCACGGCGGTAATGACGCGTTCTGGCGCACCGCGGGAACCGATATCGTGGACAACGTCGCCACGTACAAAGACATTCCGGTGCTGCATATCACCGGCTGGTACGACTCGTGGACGCACCAGGTCGCGGACATGAATTATCCCGCGCTGTCGAAGGTGAAGAAGAGTCAGCAGCGCCTGCTGGTCGGGCCGTGGACGCACGGCGCGCTGTCGCGCAGTTTCGCCGGCAATGCGGAGTTCGGGCCGGAATCGACGGTCAACTTCCTGGAACTGCAACAGCGCTGGTTCGACCACTGGCTGAAGGGCGCCGACAACGGGGTGGAGCGGGACGCGCCGGTGCGCATCTTCGTCATGGGAGGCGGCGACGCGCATAAGACGCCGGAGGGCCGCGTCTTCGTCGGCGGCCACTGGCGCGATGAGAATGAATGGCCGCTCAAGCGCGCACTCGCCACTCCTTATTATCTGCACGCGAACGGGGTGCTGTCGGCGCAGAAACCGGCGGCGGAGAAGCCGACGAGCTACCAGTTCGATCCGCGGCATCCGGTGCCGACCATCGGCGGGAACATCTCGTCGGAGAACGCGCCGCGGTCGAAGAAGTCGTATCCGACACGTCCGAACGACACGGCGAACCTGATGGAGCGCGGCGCGTGGGACCAGAAGTGCCTGGTGCAGTTCTGGACGTGTGACGACGAACTGCCGCTGTCGGCGCGCAACGACGTGCTGGTGTTCGAGACGGCGCCGCTGGAACAGGACATGGAAGTGACGGGGCCGCTGGTGGTGAAGCTGTGGGCGTCGTCGGATGGGCTGGACACGGATTTCACGGCAAAGCTGGTCGACGAGTATCCGCCGAACGCGGACTTCCCGGCGGGCGTAGCGTTGAACGTCGGCGACGGCATCGTGCGCGCGCGTTATCGCGACGGTGTGAACAAACCGGAGAAGATGATGGCGCCGGGGACGGTGTACCCGTTCACCATCCAGTTGTATCCGACGTCGCTGGTGTTCAAGAAAGGGCACCGGATACGGGTAGACATTTCGAGCAGCAATTTTCCGCGGTTCGACGTGAATCCGAACACGGGCGAGCCGCTGAACGATAACCGGCGCGTGCGGGTGGCGACCAATACTGTGTACCACGATGCGGAGCACCCGTCGCAGATCGTACTGCCGGTGATACCCGCGGAAAGATAACCGCAAGGGACGCAAAGGAACTCGGGGAACTGTGGGGCGATTACGAGGTGGTTACCATGAGATTACTTCAGTGATATTTACACCATGGACCTTTAGACCTACGATGTCCGCGTTGGAAGGCAGTTCTGGGGGAGGGCTGCCGTAGCGCCCCGGCCGAAAGGTCGGGGCTCTGCATTTGGGAGAAGGACAAAACCATCGACGATTGCCGATTGACGATTGCCGATTGAAGATCCAAGTGCGGGATTGGAATTCGGAAATGTCGTTGTTTGAGGCAGTTGCCGCGCGAGAGCACAGGCATGTGTGACGGCCTGCGACCGCGCTGCTTTTTCAGCATCCAATCATTTAGTATTAGGGAGCTGCGTTGCCCACCTGTCGAACGAATAAGGGGTGCGGCACCTGCAGGAAGCTCCGGGAGGCAGAATGGCAACGAGCACTATATTTGAAGTAACGGACGCAAATTTCGATCAATCGGTACTGAAGTCGGAGCAGCCGGTCCTGGTAGATTTCTGGGCGGCATGGTGCGGCCCGTGCCGGGCGCTGGCGCCGATCGTGGACGAGATTGCGAGCGCTTATAACGGCCGCGCGGTGGTGGGCAAAATGGACGTGGACCGCAACGCGGCGACGCCGCAGCGGTACGGTATCCGCGGCATTCCTACGCTGCTGATCTTCAAAGGCGGCCAGGTGAAGGAGCAGATCGTCGGCTACGTGGCGAAGGAGACGATCGAGAAGGCGCTGGAGAAGCATCTGTAAGGCTTCAGGCTTCAGGTGTCAGGAACGACAGGCTCGGCAAAGCGCCGGGCCTTTTCTTTTGCAAAATAAATCTGAACAGCGATAACGGTCTTGCCGTCCTAACGTCTTAGTTGTAGATTGTGTCCTAATTTTTTAGGACAGCGAGGATGGCCAATGCGGAAGATCCTGTTCAAGCTGCACCTGATCGTGGCGATCGTTTTCGGGCTGTTCGTCGTGCTGCTCGGGCTGACCGGCGCCGAGATGGCCTTTGAGCAGGAGATCGACCATGTGCTGCACTGGAAGCTGACCTATGTGAAGCCGCACGGGCAGCCACTGTCGCTGGCGCAGATCAGCGATATGGTCGCAAAGGTGTTTCCAAACGAGAAGGTCGGGGCGTATTTCACCTCCACGTCGGCCGACATGTCTTATTCCGTGGTGCTGTCCGATCGTCTGGCATACATCAACCAATACACCGGCGAAGTACTCGGGACGCGCGCGCAACATATGGACTGGCAAGGCTACGTTCATCAACTGCACCTGCGGCTGGCGATGTTGGATAAAGGGCGGAAGTACGGCGAGACGACGATCAAGTGCTCGGGGGTGGCGGCGCTGTTCCTGGTCATCACGGGAGCTTACCTGTGGTGGCCGACCAAGAGAGTGTCGATCGGGAGAAACGACGGATCCCGCCGCTTCTGGTTCGATGTTCACAATTCTTTAGGCATCATCGCCTTCCTGTTCGTTCTAGCAGCGACCGTGACGGGCGTGATCATCGGTTTCGAAAGGCAAACGACGCCACTGCTTTACAAGATCACCGGCTCGCACGAAGCGGAGCAGCCACCGCTGGAGACGACGCCCGTGCCGGGCGCGAAGCCGATCAGTCCGGACCAAGCGTTGGACATCGCGCGGAAAGCAGTGCCGGGCGCATTACCGTTCCTGGTGATCGTGCCACACGGGAAACAGGTCTACCGCGTCGCCGCGAGGTTCCCGGAGGACCGGACCCCGGGAGGCCACCAGGGTGGCGATCGATCCGTACAGCGGGAAGGTGGTCTTCGCGATCGATTCGCGCACGGGGCCCGCGGGGTATAGAGCGGTAACTCTTAACCGCGCCATTCACACGGGCGATATTTTCGGACTCGCCACCAAGATAGTGATGTCGCTGGCGAGCCTGATCATTGCGCTGCAGCTGGTCACGGGTGTGGTGATGTGGGTCAAGAGACGGAAAGCGGAGAAACGGAAGCAGACGGCGGCCGCGTAAAAAAAAGCCTTCGCCACAGAGAACACAAAGGAACACGAAGGAAACAGACAACGTTTAGAAGTCGACGTCAAAGTCGAGGCGAATGTGGCGGCCGTAGTTGGCGAAGAAGGAACCGAAGGCAGGGTCCGCGGTGTTGGCGTGGACGGTGGTGGCGTTGAAATGGTTGGTCAGGTTGGCGCCGGCGAGGGAGACGATCAGGCCATATTTCTTTGTTGGCTGAAAGCGGCGGCCGAGGCGGGCGTTGACGGAGAGGTAATCGGGAAAGCGGTTGTCGGCGGCGAGGAAATTCTGGAACACATCGCGGGCGCGGTAAGAAAATCCGCTGCGGAACTCGATCAGCGGGTTGATCCAGAACTTGCGCGGCAGGTCGATGTGCCCGGAGGCGAGAACGCGATTGGGAACGTCAGTCGGCAGATGTCCCATGACGTTGTGAGGGACGACGGGGACGGGCAAGCTGCCGAGGAAGAAATCGAACTCGTTCAAGTCGCCGATGGCGCGGCTGCGTATGTATGACAGGTCCAGTTGCGCTCTTTTCCAGCTGGTACGCGCGCCGAATTCAAACTGCCGGTAGTAGGAGTGGCCCTGGTCGCGAAGGGTGAGTGCGGCTCCTTCGGGCGTGGACTCGGGCAACAGTAGAACGAGGCTGTTGGAGCGGTCCTCGGAATAGCCGGCGCGCAAGCGCAGCCATGGCGTCAGCCGGTGTTCCAGTTGCAGATTCCAGGCGACACTGGCAGGCGATAGTCCGGGATCGTTCTGATCGAAGCGCACGAGCCGGGTGCGCGGATGGCGCGCACGCAACCGGTTGTGGTAGTGCCGACTCCAACTCGGCGTGTCCGTGGGATACGTGGTGATCAGTTCCTCGGGCCAGCGCTCGAAGAGGCCGATGTTGAGCGGGAGGCGGTCGTGGAACGTGCCGAAACCACCCATCAGGATGGTGTCATGACCTTTGAACGGCTGAATCCTAAATCCGAGGCGCGGCGCTAAGCCGGTGGTATCGGAGAAGGTGTCGGTCTCGATGCGGGCGCCGAGGTCGAGGGCCACGCGCGAGCTGACTAGCCAGTGGTCTTGCAGGTACACGGCGCCGATCACGTCCTGCATGTGCACCGCGGGTACCGCGCTGTAATCGATGCGGCGAAGCAGTTGGTCGTGGCGGCCCAGGATCAGCACGGGATTGTCGACCACACTGACGCCGGCGCCCGCTTCCGTCAATTCCGTTCCGAACTGCAGATGGTGCGCGCCGGCGGCGTGAATGGGGTTGAGGGCGAAGTTCTCCAGTTCCTGGGAACGCAGAGCGTTGCGGTTCTGTTGGCTGAAGTAGTTGCCGCGATTGCCGGTGGGAGTGAGCACCATCGGGCCGACGCCGCGCGGGTCGACCTCCGCCTGTACCTTGGTGAACGACAGCGTACTTTGCAGCAATCCCGGACCGAGGTTGACGCGGTCGAGCAACGTGCCGGTGTAGTGCTGAGAATCGAAATCGGGCGTGACCGGCTGCGGGTTGAAGAAATCCAGGTTGGCGTATTGTTCCTGCGCCGGGGCGACGTGGAGTGACGCGGTCAGCAGGTGCTCGGGGGAGACGAGGTAATCCAGCTGCGTGAATGAATTGAAGGACTGCAGCTTCGTCTGATTCTGCGGGAAAGGCAGCGAGCGGACGCCCTTCTTTTCGATGTCGTAGGTAAAGCTCTCGGCGAGGTAGAGCTTGTCGTGCCGCAGCGGGCCGGTGAGGGCGAAACGCGGCGTGAACTCCTTCAGGCCGACGATGTGCGCGCTGCGGATGCGGAACTCGGGCGAGGGATCGTTGATCTCGAAGTTCCATTTTTCGCCGCCACCGCGCGTGTCGATGCTGACCACTCCGGCAGTGAAGCCGCCGTACTGCGCTTCGTAGGGATCTTTCAGGACGCGCAGGGTATTGATGGCGTCCACCGGAAGAGTGAGGCCGAACCGGCCGGTGACCGGGTCGGTGACGTTCGCGGAATTCACCAGGAAGGCACTGTGGTGCTCGCTCATGCCGGAGATCTGGATCTGTCCGTCGGGCGATTGCAGGACGCCGGGAACCACTGTGAGTGCATCTTTGGCGGTCGCGGGGCGAATCGGGAGTTGCTTTACCTCGTTGCGGGCGATCTCCGACTGTGGCGAAGAAGATTGCTCGAGCGGAACTTGGGATCCCGCGGCGACGCTCACTTCTTCCTTCACCGTGATCTGCGGCGAGAGGACGATCTCGATCTGCTCGAGCGAACCATTGCGGACCACGATGCCTTTCTCGACCGCCAGTTGAAATCCCTGCTTCGAGGCGGCGATGTCGTAGGAGCCGTCGGGCAGGGAAGCGAACTCGGCGCGGCCGGCAGCATCGGTGACGGCGGTCTGAACCGTTTTCCCTTGTGACGAGATCTGGACCTGGACTTTGCCGAGAGGATGGTTGTTCTGGTCGGTCGCGCGGATTTGGATCGTGGTGGAGGCTGTCGCAGTCGAGGCAAAGCAGAAGAGAGCGAACGCAGCGAAGGTTCGCGTGGCCAGCGACCGAAAGCTACCCAGGGCAAGGGAGTTCATGGACGAAGCGCGCGCCAGCCAGTCCGAACAACGATGCGCAAGGGGGCCAAGGGGATGGGACAGTCAGGCGAGGAACAAGGATACCGGTGCGGACAGCTGAAAACAAGCCACTTCGGTGGGGAACAAGGAAGTTGTTGGTAACTGGGTGGAAGGTTACGGGGGAGTGTCAGCGGTAGGTAGTAGGTGGTAGGTCGTAGGTGGTAAACCGGGTCGAGCGCGCGGGCAATCGAGCAGGCAAGCCGGAGTTCTTCTCAATTCCTGTTGGCGGGAGTTTTTGCGACCTTCACAACACTAAAGTTTTTGTTCAAGACAACAAGCGCCCGATCGTCCGTGCCCTGAACCTGTAGCTCCCAAGTGGAGCCAACTTTCTTCACACCTACCACAGGTTGGAAAGTGTAAGGTCGGGCATCGTAGCGGAGCCTTTCTGGACGATGGAAGAAATCAGGCCCAAGTACCTTATCAAGGTCGATCGATTCGACCCACTTTCCGCCTTTCCATGAGGTCTCATCCGGATGTTCCGCGACGTACTGCCACGCCCTCTCAATCGATGGGAATCTAAGATTGGAATGTAACACATGCAGGCTGCTGTTGATGGCCACAAAATGGACCCACTCGCCATCTTCCAGCAGAAGGGTTTCGGGCCGGGAGTCCGTACAGCCCGGTTTAGAAGGCTTAGAGAGGTTCTTCCCATACCTGAAGTAAGCGTCCGACGTGTAGTCCGTTCCCCACCACAGGAACTCGCCAGAAGCGGGCGCATAGTACCCAATCGCGGGTGGTGTAAACCTCGGTTTCATTCCTCTTCCACCGAAACGTGCGTAACTGCAATACGTATGGTTGTCCGCTGGCAAGATGCAGCTTGCAGGTGTGCTCAGTACCAGGTACGAACTCCGCTTTCGAGGCGCTGGCAGAGAACGGCGACAAGAACCCTGCACAGGCAAGAACAAGGAATAGCTTCATTTTTGTCGTCACTCGAGACACCTCCCTTGCGCCATGAGGGTAGGTCATCTTGGCATCGTTGGGTCGCTCCGACCTACGACCTACGACCGCCCACCTACGATCAGTATTTCCGCAGCACGCCGATGACGCGGCCCTGGACCTGGACCTGGGCGGCGGGGACGATGATGGGCTGCATGGCGGCGTTGGAGGGCTGCAGGCGGGTCTTGTCGCCTTCGCGATAAATGCGCTTCAGGGTTGCGTCGGCGCCATCGACCAGCGCGACGACGATCTCGCCGTTGCGCGCGGTCTGGATCTTCTCTACGAGCACGTAATCGCCGTTGAGGATGGCCTCGTCCTGCATGGAATCGCCGCGCACCTGGAGGACAAAGACGTCCTTGGAGCCGGTGAAGTCGCCGAGAGAAATGGTCTCCGGGTTTTCGACGGCTTCGATCGGCTGGCCGGCAGCAATGCGGCCGAGCAAGGGCAGCGAGAGCGGCGCCGCCATGGTCTGCTTCATGCGGCCCTTTGGAGGCAGGACGTCGATGGAGCGCGATCGGTTGTAGTCGCGTTTCAGCAGACCTTTTTTCTCCAGGTTGGTGATGTGCTTGTGCACGGTGGCAAGGGAACTCAGGCCCATGCCGCTGCCAATCTCCTCGAACGATGGAGAGTAGCCGTGCGACTGCACGAAGGAAGAGATGAAGTCGTAGACCTGCCGCTGGCGTCGGGTGAGTGCCATGGGCGGATTGTGGGCGAAGAAGGGGCGAAAGTCAAGAGAGTGCCAAGTTCCAAGTACCGGGTAGCGAGTGCCGAGTACCGAGTTAGAAAACACGCGGCGCATCCCTCACATCTGTAGAAGAAGAAAGCAAAGCATTCGTGCAGGGGTGTGTCATGGCAAAGAAATGGTTCGTGTCTGTGGTGGCGCTGGCCGCGATAGCAATTCCAACGGCGGCGCAGATCACGCCGCCGGCCGCCGATCCGGCGGCAAGCTCAACCACAATTCAAGATCAGCAGAACTCGAACACGCGCGTCGAGCCGATGGAGCAAACGCCGACGTACCGCGTGAACGTCGTGGAGCGGACGACGCAAGCGGTGGACTATCGGGACCGCGGCGGCACTACGACGGTGGAGATCCGCGGCACCGACCTGATGCCACAGGTCACCGGCGACGCGAAGGTGTCGGGTCACACGGGACGCCTGGCGCTGAAGGTAAGTGTGCGACACATGAAAGGCGCGCGCGACCTCGGACTACCGTACCTGACCTACGTCTTGTGGGGAATCACGCCCGAGGGACGACCGACGAACCTGGGCGAAATCATCCCCAATGACGACGGCAACGCCGACCTGCAGGTGTCGACGTCGCTGTCCTCGTTCGGCTTGATCGTGACGGCGGAGCCGTATTTTGCAGTCACGCGGCCGAGTACGGCAGTGGTGGCGGAAAACATCATTCCGAACGACGTGAAGGGGAACGTGCGGTCGATCACGACGAAGTTCGACCTGGCGGACCGCGGGCAATACACCGCGAATATCGATCCGGCAACACTACCGGCATTCGGCGAGAACCTGAAGAAAGTGCCGCTGCAACTGCTGGAAGCACGCGATGCGGTGGCGATCGCACGTGGAAGCGGCGGGGATCGGTACGCGGCCGACACGCTGGCCAAAGCGCAAGACATGCTCGATCGCGCCGAGGACTATTACCGTCGCAAACAGGGCACGACGCCGATCGGGACCGCGGCGCGTGCGGCCACGCAGGCAGCGGAGGACGCACGCCTGCTGACCATCAACAAGAAGGAAGAAGAACGCGCAGCGGCGGCGCGGCGTCGAACGCAAGAGCGTATCGCGAGCGCGCAGTCGGAAGCGGAAGCGCAGCAGGAGCGGGCGCGTTTAGCGCGCCAGCAGGCGGAAGATGAAGCGGCGCAGCGACGTCGCGCGGAAGAAGAGCGCGAGGCGGCAAGCCGGGCGGCGCAGGAAGCGGACCTGGCGCGCCAGGCTATGCAGCAGCAGCTAGCGGCTGCGCAACAACAGCAGCAGCAGTTGCAGCAGCAAACGCAAGAGGCGCGCCAGCAGGCGCAGGCGGCGGAGCAGGCGCGCGCGCAGGCGGAGCAACAGGCAGCGGAGCAGCGTCAGCGGCTCGTGCAGCAGCTCAATTCCGTGTTGCAGACGAAGGACACGGCGCGCGGCGTGGTGGCGCAGATGTCGGACGTGCTGTTTGACGTCAACAAGGCGACGCTGAAGCCGGACGCGAAGATCCGGCTGGCGAAGGTCGCGGGCATCGTGCTCGCGTATCCGGACTTGCGGCTGGAGATCGACGGCTACACCGATAGTACCGGGACGCAGCACCGGAACGAGGTGTTGTCGGAAGAACGCGCGGCGGCCGTCCGGGATTTCCTGATCAGCCAAGGCGTGTCGGCGAATAACGTCATCGCCCGTGGCTTCGGCGAGGAGAGCCCGATCGCGTCGAACGAAACCGCGTCGGGGCGGAGGATGAACCGACGCGTCGAATTGGTGATGAGCGGAACGGCGATCGGCCAGAACAACGCGCCGGGCGCGAATCCGCCGGGGGGAGCGTCGACCGCACAACCAAGCGCAATCGGGGCGCCGGCGAGTACGCCACCGCCACCGCCGAGGAAGTAGTTGGGAGTTAGGAGCTAGGGGGCGCGGCCGAGGGCGGCCGCGCCCCTAACATTGTGAGGGAAAGCGCAGCCCCGGCGAGGGCGCCGGGGCCCACACTCGTCAATTTGGTTTATGGCTGCATCCTAGCGAGCGCTGACCGTTCGGGTCGAAAGAATTTCCTCCACCGCATTGATGGCGAGATCGAGTTCGCTGTCGTCGGTATAGAAGTGGGGCGACATGCGGATGCCGGCGTTGGGGCGGTAGTCGACGAGGATGTCGCGCTTGATGAGTTGGGCGCAGACTTCCTTCGCGTGCGGCATGTCGATGGAGACGGTGCCGCCGCGTCTTTCCGGATCGCGAGGAGTATTGACCTTCCAGCCGTGCTGGTCGGCGAGTTCGATCAGCTTCGCGACCTGACGCTTCGATTTGGCGCGAATCTTGTCGATCCCAACTTCGCGGACGATGTTCAGTCCGGGGCGAGCTGCATAGAGCGCGGGAATATTCTGCGTGCCGGTCATGAACCTGTATTGGCCCGGTGCGTACTTCTGGGCGCCGATCTCAAAGGCGAAGGGGTTCTCGTTGGCGATCCAGCCGGTGAATGCCGGCTCCAGCCTGGACGCGAGGTCGGGGCGGACATAAAGGTAGGCGGTTCCAGGCCCGCCGCAGAGCCATTTCAATACGCCGCCACAAACGAAATCGACATTCAGGGCCTGGACGTCAACAGGAACGGTTCCGAGCGACTGGAACGTGTCGAGCAGGACGAGCGCGCCGACCTGGTGGGCGCGGTCGATGATGGCTTTTGCGTCGTTAATATAAGCGCTGCGGAAGATGACGTGGGAGATGGGGACGATGAGCGTGTGCTCGTCGATGGATTTGAGCATCCGTTCGGTGTCGACGTGGATGCCGTCTGTGGGGACCATCTCGATGTGGGCGCCGCGCTTGCGCTGGGCGTTCCAGAAATACATCACGGACGGGAAATTCAGGTCGGAGTAGACGACCTTGTTCCGCGGGCCGTTGAAATCGAAGCAGGAGGCGACGATGGCCTGCGTGGTCGTGACGTTCTGGTGGCAGGTCACGGAACCGGCAGGGGCATTCATCAGGTCGCCGATGTCGTCGCCGACCTCAGCCGCGAGCATCCACCATTTTTCTTCCCAGGCGCGGACTCCGCGTTCAGCCCACTGACCGGTGTAGGCCATCATGGAATCGAAGACGCCACGGGGCATGGCGCCGAGGGAGTTCGAGATCAGGTAGGTGGTGCGGTCGAGGATGGGGAACTCGGGGCGGTAGCGGAGGAGTTCGTCGGGCATAGCTCGATTTTAGCGGGGAATAAGTAATAAGTAACACGTAATGAGTAATAAGCCGCCGGGCCTCAGCCGACCCGCGAAACGCAATCGGTCCTTTGTCGCGGCAAGTCTCATTACTTATTACTCAGTACTCATTACTCGATTTAAGGCGAATCGGCAATTGCCCCTGAAAGCGGTTCTGCATACAATAAGCGCGCTAACCGGGACATTCCTGCACAACTTGCCCGTGCTGGCAGTTTCGAACGCCGCTGCGCCCATGTCTGACATCAGTAAGCGCCTGGAAAAAGCCGAGAAGTATCTCCAAAAGGGCCGTCAAGCCGACGCGCTCGAGGAGTACATGGAGGCGCTCCGCGAGGACCCAAATAACGACAATGTAAGGCAGACGGCTGCCGACCTGTCGATCGCGCTGGGCAACAACACGCAGGCGATCGAATTGCTCAACCGGCTGTTCGAACGCCAGGCGGGGATCAACGATGTCGTAAAGGCGGTCGCGAATTATAAGAAGCTGGTGCGGCTGGCGATCCCGAGCGTCGACTTCACCTTCCGGTACGCCCAACTGGTAGAAAAAACGAGCCGGCGCGACGCGCATGACGCATACGAGAAAGTCGTGCAGGGGTTCACCTCGTCGGGGCGCAAGACAGATGCTTTGGCGGCGTTACAGCGGATCGTCGCGTTGGATCCGACGGAAAATAACTACAAGCGGAAAGCGGAGTTGGCGGCCGAACTCGGCGATGGAAAGACGGCATCGCTGGGATTCCTGAGAGTCGGCGAGTTGCAGGCGCAGGCAGGCGCCGACCCGACCGCCTGGTTCGAGAAGGCATACCAGCTCGACACGCAGTCGCCCGACGCGGCGCTGCAATATGCGCGGTGCCTGCTGGCGGCAGGACGTGCAGCAGAGGCGATCGAAGTCCTGGGGCCATTCGCGACGCAGCCGACGGCCCGGATCTCGGACCGCGAGACGTACGGCAAAGCGTTGCTGGCGGCGGGAAAGCTGACCGAGGCCGAGCCGTTCATCTGGGCGCTGTACGAAGCCGACTCGAAGCAGGAAGACGAAGTAGCGAACCTGATCGGGGCGCTGCTGGACGGCGAGCATCCGGCGCAGGCCCTCGAACTGGCGCACAAGCTGGAAGTGACGCAGCTCAAGTCGGGCAACCAGCGGGAATTCGTGGCGCGGATGAAGGAGATTGCGGACCACAGCCGTCCGAGCGTCGATTTCCTGGAATACATGGTGGAGGTGTTCAACTCCGCCAACCGCGAACACGATTATTGCGACGCGCTGCTGAAGCTGTTCGAACTTTATTACGCGGGCGGAAATTTCCTGAAGGCGGCGGACTGCCTGGACCGGGCGGCCGAGGTGGATCCCTACGAGCCAGGACACGAGCGTCGCCTCGATTTGCTGCGCGGCAAAGTGGATTCGAACCATTTCAACGCCATCGCCAGCCGCTTCAATGCCGTCCTCAAACTCGACGAGAAGGATAACGAGAAAGACGAAGAGGCGGAGGAAGGCGAGTCGACCGTACTGGAGGACCTGGTCCTGCAGGCGGAGATCTTTATCCAGTACTCCATGCGGAGCAAAGCGGTGGAGCGGCTGGAGAGGATCAACAAGCTGTTCCCGCGCGAGGAAGAGAAGAACGACAAGCTGCGTACGCTGTTCAATAACGCCGGATATTCCCCACACTATGCCGCGGGGTCGTCGCCGGTGGCGCCACCACCCGCGGCGCCGGCCGGACAGTCCATTCCGGCTGCTCCGGTCGCGCCATCACCCGCTCCGGCGGCGGTACCTACGGCGCAGGCGAACGAAAACGCGGTCGATAATTTCGCGCGCGTAACGGAGATCACGAGGAATATTTACCGGCAAGGCAGCGTGAAGGGCGTGCTGTTCACGGCGGTCAACGAGATCGGGCGGCACTGGAACGCGAGCCGATGCGTGGCGGCGCTCATCACGCCGGGCAAACCGCCTTCGGCAGCGCTGGAGTATTGCGCGCCGGGAGTGGACGCGTCGGACGTGATGTCGCTGGTGAAGATCGTGCAGACGAGCTTGGGGCTGGCGGTGATCAGCGGGACGGTGAAGTCGGTCAACGTGCCGGGAGACCCCGGGTTCGACGACGCGCGCGAAGTGGTGAACAAGCTCAAGATCGAGTCGCTGCTGGCGGTCCCGCTGATGGATAGCGACGAGCATGCGGGAATCCTCATCCTTGAACAGACCGGAGGACCGAGGAACTGGCGGCCGACGGATGAGGTCGTGCTGAAGACCATCGCGGAGCAGATGGTGCTGGCGGTGAATAACGCGCGCCTGCGCAGCCTGGTGAAGACGCTGGCGGTGCAGGAAGAGAAGTCGGGCCTGCTGAAGCGGGCGTCGTACCTGGACGTGCTTCTGTCGGAGACGAGGCGGTCGATCGAGCAGGAGACGCCGCTGACAGTCATGCTGCTGCACTTTGGCAAGACGGGGAGCATGGTCCGCGAGTATGGCGAGGCGGCGGTGGACGGCATGATGCAGCAGGTTGGGCAGGTGCTGACGTCGCACATTCGGCAGACCGACGTGGCCGTGCGATATGACCTGACGACCATCGCGCTGGTGCTGGCGGACACGGGCGAGAAGAACGCATTCTTCGTCGTAGACAAGATGCGCAAGGTGCTCTCGGCCATCCACCTGCCGGGAAAAGCGTCGAGCGTGCCGGTGACCGTCGGCATAGCCGAAGCGGTGCTGCAGTCGAGGTTCGATCCCATCGATATCGTGACCGAAGTGATCAACCGGGCCGAAGCGGCAATGGAAGCGGCCAAGTCCGAGGGACTCAACGCGGCGAAGTCGCTGAGCACGCCGGTGCTGGAAGGCGTGGCGGCAAGCGCGGACTAAGAGCGGTTGTAAGTTGTAGGTTGTAAGTTGTAAGTTGAAATCACTTGCTGAGCTGGACCTGAAGCCTTAAACCTCAAACCTATTTCTCTCCTGTTGTTTCCTTTGCTATCGCGCTGATATCCTGAGCGGTTCGTCTATACGTCCGGGACTTTCCTATGTTGAAGCCAAACGATATTGCCATCGTCAGCGGGGCGCGCACGCCCATGGCGCGCTACTGCGAGAAGCTGCGCGATTTCACGGCCATGGAGCTGGGCGCCATTGCCGGCAAAGAAGCCATCCAGCGCGCAGGCATGGATCCCAAGGAATTCGATCACGTCGTGTTCGGCAACGCGCAGCAGACGTCGGGCGACGCGCTGTATGGAGCGCGGCACGTCGGATTGCGCGCGGGATTGCCGATCGAGACGCCGGCGCTGACGGTCAACAGGCTGTGCGGGTCGGGGATGCAGGCGATCGTGAGCGCGGCGCAGATGATCCAGTTGGGCGAGGCGACGCGGGTGCTCGCGGGCGGGATGGAGTCGATGAGCATGGCGCCGCACGTCATCCGGGGCGCGCGCTGGGGCATTCCGCTGGGGCAGTCGAGCATGGAAGATTCGCTGATGGTGGCGCTGCTCGACAGTTACTGCGGGCTGTACATGGCGAATACGGCGGAGCTGTACGCGGAGCAGCAGGGGATCACGCGCGAGGCCCAGGACCAGTTCGCGCTGGAGTCGCAGCAGAAGGCGGGCGCGGCGCAGCAGGCGTGCCGTCTGGCGGAAGAGATCACGCCCGTGCCGCTGAAGAATAAGAAGGGCGAGCCGACGGGCGAAATGTTCGAAAAGGATGACCATCTGCGCCCGCAGACGACGATGGAGTCGCTGCAGAAGCTGCGGCCGGCATTCGGGAAAAACGGGACGGTGACGGCGGGTAATGCGAGCGGGATCGTCGATGGCGGCGCGGCGGTGGTGCTGATGTCGCTGGATGAGGCGCAGAAGCGCGGGATGAAGCCGCTGGGGCGGATCGTCAGCTGGGGGATTGCGGGAGTCGAGCCGAAGATCATGGGTTCGGGGCCGGTACCGGCGACGAAGATCGCGCTGGAGAAGGCCGGACTGAAGCTCTCCGATATCGATCTCATTGAAGTGAATGAGGCGTTCGCGGCACAGTACCTGGCGGTCGAAAAAGAGTTGGGCCTGGACCGCAGCAAGGTGAACGTGAACGGCGGGGCGATTGCGTTGGGACATCCGCTGGGCGCGACGGGAACAAGGCTGGTGATCACGGTGCTATACGAGCTGCGGCGGCGTAAAAAACGGTATGGGCTGACGACGGCGTGTATCGGCGGCGGGCAAGGGATTGCGATGGTGGTGGAGAGCATTGCGTGAAGAACTGATCTCATGCGTGTGCGTGCCATAACGTCGGCGGTGATCGGCTTGCTAGTCGGGGTGGTCCTCTTCGTGTTGCTGATCGGCTGGCGCGGCAGTTCGGAACCCCTAACCCGTCGACCCGGCTGGTACACGGTACGAACGCTGAATGCGCCTGCAATATTCGTGCTGGAGCGTTGGGGCGATTCAAGTGCTGACACGCATAAGTTTGTTTGGTCGGCAATTTTCATTTTTGCGAATGCGGTGGTGTACGGGGTGTTGGTTTTGCTTTTTTGGTCGGTGGCGCATGCATTACGGACGAAGAGAGTGGGCGCTGATTCTGTCGCCCGCTGAAGCGGGCTCGGTGTTTTGGGTGCGATTCTTCCCCCGGCTTACGCCGGGGGCTACGATCTGTCGCCGACTGCGTCGGCTGGTTCTTGGAAGAGGTTTTGATCCGCATTGATCCGCGGCTGAGGTTTTGACCAGCAGTAATGCATAGGTCCTTCGTCGGACTGACGTCCTCCTCAGGATGACAGTCGGAGAGAGTCATAGAGGAATCGATATGGACATTAAGAAAGTTGGCGTACTTGGTTGTGGGTTGATGGGCAGCGGCATCGCGCAGGTGGCGGCGACGGCGGGATTTGACGTCGTGGTGCTCGAGGCGGAGCAGAGGTTCATCGACAAAGGTTTCTCGGGGATCGAGAAGTCGTTGGCCAAGTTTGCCGAGAAGGGCAAGCTCAAGGAAGACGCGGGCGCGATTCGCGGGCGGCTGAAGGGCACGCTGAAGAAAGAAGACCTGGCCGATTGCGAGATCATTATTGAAGCCATCGTCGAGAACCCGGCGGTGAAGAAGTCGATGTACGCGGAACTCGACGGCATCGTGAAGAAGGACGCGATCTTCGCCTCCAACACATCTTCAATTTCCATCACCGAACTCGCGGCGGCGACGAAGCGGCCGGAGCGGTTCATCGGGCTGCACTTCTTCAATCCTGTGCCGCTGATGCAGTTGGTGGAAGTGGTGCGGACGATCACCACCGCGCCCGACGTGTTCGAAACGGCGTATGCCTTCGCGAAGAAGCTGGGCAAGACGCCGGTACGCACGAGCGACAAGACCGGGTTCATCGTGAACCGGCTGCTGGTGCCGTACCTGCTCGACGCGATCCGCGCCTACGAAGAGGGTGTGGGTTCGATCACCGACATCGATACGGCGATGAAGCTGGGGTGCGGGTATCCGATGGGGCCGTTCACGCTGCTGGACTTCGTCGGGCTGGATACGACGTACTACATCACGCACGTGATGTTCGATGAATTCAAAGAGCGGCGGTTCGCGTCACCCGCGCTGCTGAAGCGTCTGGTGATGGCCGGGTGGTTCGGCAAGAAGAGCGGCAAGGGCTTTTACGACTGGACCAGCGGCGAGCCGAAGCCGCAGGACGAGGCGTTGATGGGCTTCGTCGAAAAGGCGAGCGGGGCGGCAGAATAGTTGTAGGTTGTAAGTTATAAGTTGCGGCCGGTGCGGCGCGAGGCCAACTTACAACGTACAACTTACAACTGTATTTGGAGGCTTTATGGCTTCATCAGCGGTTCCTCATACGTTCGAAAACATTCTGTTCGAGAAGATGGGCGCGATCGCGTACGTGACGGTCAACCGGCCGAAGGTGCTCAACGCCCTCAACATGGCAACGATGGAAGAACTGCGCCAGGCATTCACGGCCGCGAAGGACGATGCGGAAATTCGCGTGGTGATCCTGACCGGGACCGGTGAGAAGGCGTTCGTCGCGGGCGCGGACATCGGCGAGTTGTCGAAGCACGACGCGGTCAGCGCGAAGGAGTACACGCACAAGGGCCAGTCGGTGCTGGACCTGATCGAGAACCTGGGCAAGCCGGTGATCGCGTGCATCAACGGGTTCGCGCTCGGCGGCGGATGCGAGCTGGCGATGGCGTGCACCATGCGCCTGGCAAGCGACAACGCGAAGCTCGGACAGCCGGAGGTGAAGCTGGGCATCATCCCGGGATACGGCGGTACGCAACGCCTGCCGCGGCTGGTCGGGAAGGGACTTGCCATGCAGCAGCTTCTGACCGGCGAGATGATCACGGCCCAGGAGGCATATCGCATCGGGCTGGTTAACGAAGTCGTGCCGCAACCGGAGCTGATCGCGCGCGCCGAAGCGATCGCGCAGAAGATCATTGCTAACGCGCCGCTGGCGATCCAGTACGCGATGGAAGCCGTTCACAAAGGCATGGAGATGACGCTGCAGGAAGGGCTCTATCTCGAAGCGACGCTGTTCGGCGTGTGCTGCGCGACGGAAGATAAGAAAG
This sequence comes from uncultured Terriglobales bacterium, assembly GCA_964559835.1. Classification (GTDB taxonomy): domain Bacteria; phylum Acidobacteriota; class Terriglobia; order Terriglobales; family Acidobacteriaceae; genus DAISJI01. The sequence goes on along the minus strand of CAZLJE010000030.1, from coordinate 5,770 downwards.
AAGGAACGACGGCGTTCCTGGAGAAGAGAGCGGCGAGTTTCAGAGGCAAATAATCACCACGGAGACACGGAAACACGGACGAAAACCATTTGTGATTTCTGATTTTGATTTCTGATTTCCCACGCCCGCACGCAATCAGAAATCAGAAATCAAGAATCAGAAATGGTTTCGTCGTGTGATAGCTTCGTTCACTGATGATCAAGAGTATCCACAAGCTGATCGTCCCCAAGCGCGAGAAGGATTACGCGGCGCTGGTGGATTTCTTTGCCGCGCTGGGATTGACGCGCGGTGAGTCATGGGACGGACGGCGCAGCAAGGGCGTGAAGTTCGATGCGCGCGAAGCCGGTGTCGAGGTCGGAATCGGAGAAGGTTTTCCGGATGCGGACCTGGTGATTGAAGTCGATTCGGCGGATGCGGTGTATCAGGCCATTGTGAAAAGTCCCGCCCTAGCAAAACCGGCTAGGGTGGGCCACCCCCAGTTGAAGATCGTTAGCGAGATTGGCGACGCCGATTGGGGAGCGCGGATCTTTACCGTCGAGATGCCGGCCGGGGCGGGACGTCTGTGCGTGTTCTCGTACAACGAAGACTGGCGGGCGAAGAACACGGCGGAAGGCAAACTGGAGGCGACGGGGCTGCGGTTCGCGATCGTCGTGGCTCGGTTTAATGCATTTATTACCGAGCGTCTGTTGGCGGGGGCACAGGATACGCTGCAACGACTCGGCGCGGAGGCAAAGAACATCAAGATCGTTCGCGTGCCGGGCGCGTTTGAGATCCCGTCCGCGGCGCGGATGCTTGCCGAAACTGGAAATCACGACGCGATCCTCTGCATCGGATGCCTGCTGCGCGGCGACACCGCGCATTACGACGTGATCGTCAACGAGTGCACGCGCGGCATTGGGCAATCGGCGCAGGAGACGGGAGTGCCGCATGCATTCGGAGTCCTGACGTGCGACACGCTGGAGCAGGCGATCGATCGCGCCGGGCTGAAGATGGGCAACAAGGGCGCGGAAGCGGCGATGGCGGCGGTGGAAATGGCGCAACTGCAAGCGGGCCACGGGGTGCGGGCCGCGGGTCGAGGAAAGAAGCCACCAAACCGGAACCGCCGAAAGCCGGAAGCCAAGGGCCGATAGCCGAAAATGGGTACCCGACGAAAATCGCGAGAGCTGACGCTGCAGATGTTGTTCCAGTGGGACATGGGGAAACAGCCGCCGGAGCAGGTGCGGAAAAGTTTCTGGGCGGAGCGCAAGGACACCGAAGACGAGGTGCGGGGATTTGCGGACGACCTGTTTCGGGTCGCCGAGGAGCGGGTGGGCGAGATCGACGCGATCATCGAGCGGCATGCGCAGCACTGGCGCATGGAACGCATGGCGGCCGTCGACCGGAGCCTGTTGCGTGAAGCGGTAGCCGAGTTCCTAGCTTATCCCACGACGGCGAAGGCGATCGTGATCAACGAGGCGCTGGAGATCGCGCGTAAGTTCTCGTCGCCCGAGGCCGTGACATTCATCAATGGAGTGCTGGACAGCGTGGCAAAAGAATTAGGGAGAAAATAGCGAAAGAGATGAACTGGTCAGACGAAGCAACCGAGATCGTGAAGGAACTGCTGCACGAATTGCCGGCGCCGGAGCGTACGGCAGTGCAGGATGCGGCGAACACCCGCGCGGAGTCGCTGGCGGCCGACGATGGGGAAGAAGAGGTCTCGATGGAGACAGCGGTGCGGGCGTTCATCGAATCGACCCCGGAAGACCTGCGGAACCGCCTGCGGCGCGCGCTGACCTATCACGGGATCGACCCCGAAGATTACATAGAAGCGTTTGGGGGATAAACACGCTGGCACAGGGCGCATGGCTCATGGCCCATCGCGCCAGGTACAAGGCGGAAGGCGGCAAGCCCTAGAACAATCCCCAAGGCAGAAAGAAGCCCTCGGACAACATCCGAGGGCTTGTTCACGTTAATTGCATAGTTGGCCCATGCGCCATGCGCCTTGCGCCAGTTATTTCGGCCGGACCGCTACCAGGTTCGGAGTGAAGCTGACGGCGATCTGCTGGACATCGGCGCCGGCGACGGGATCGATGCGGTGGATATTGTTGTCGCTGCCGCCGACGTAGATCTGGGTGCCGTCGAGCGTGGCGGAGATCGACAGGCCGGACGCGCCATTCGCGAGCGGGATGGCGGACGTCGCGCCGGTGTTCACGTTGTACACGAGAACGCTCGGCAGATTGCTGACGATGTAAGCAGTGGAGCCGTCGCTGGTGACGATCATCTGGTTCGGCGTAAAAGCGCCCTGGCCGAAGTTCGCACTGGTCAAGGTTGCCGGCAGCGGAGGCGGACAGCCTGGCTGTGCGAGAGAGGTGCGGGCGATGACGTCGATGCCCGGCGAATCGGCGGCAAGGACCTTCGAGCCGTCGGGAGTGAAACCGAGTTGGACGGGCGTGCCAGGAGTGTTGAATGTTCCCGCGCCGGAGGAATCGCAAGTCGCTTTGGCAATCACCGAATTGGTGACGCCGTTGGCGATGAACACGAACGCCGATGACGGAATGACTGCAACGTCCCTGGCCGCGGCAGCGAGCGAAACGAGGCCAACCGAGGCGGACCCGGGCGTGTAGACGTACAAGTTGGTCCCCGCCACGATGAATGCGCGGCTGTTGTCAGGGAGGAAGGACGCGGCGGTCGCTCCGGAGATTGCGAGGGTATCGGTCGTGCCGTTGGCGGCGAAGTTGACGCTGTACACGGCGTTCGCATCGGCAATGAGCACGCGGTTGCCATCGGGTGAGATGGCGATGGCCTTCCCTGGAAACGCGGTACTTTGTGTGACGGTGTTCGCGATGGCATCCAGCGTGATGAGTCCACCACTGCTGCCCATGTACGCCTTACCCGCCGGCGGAGCGAAAAGGAATGAGTTCGGCTGCGATGGCAGAACGATCTGGGTGCCCGCCGCATGCGTGCCCGAATCGATCGGGATCAACTGAGTAGAACCGGTCCCGGTGGCGTAAACGGTGGTCGCATTCGTACCACTGACGGTGGCGACAGCAGCGTCGCTAAAGACAGGCGGTAGTCCGACATTGCAGGTCCCGGAGCATTCGGCGATGACTCCGGCAGTTCCCGGCGCGCCACCAGTGACGGTACCAGTGCTAGCGATTGTGGCGACGCTGACTCCTGAGCTCACCCACGTCAGGGTGGTAGGAGTGATCGTGTTTCCGGCGGTGTCGACCACATCGGCCGCCAGTGCCTGCGTGGCGCCAGTGGCGATGGTGAACGTCGAAGCGGAGCCGCCGGACGTGTGTACATGGATGGTCTTAACCGCGCACGTCGTATAGGTAGTCGGAACGCTGGTCACGTTCGATACGTTGGCAAAAATGGATCCGACGCCGGGCGCCATAGCGGTGAGAAGCCCGTTGGCGTCGACGGTGGCGATCGACGTCTGGTTAGATCCCCAATTGAACGGTCCCACGGTAGACGTGACATCGACGCCGTTGCTGAAGGCAGCGGCTGCCAGTTGCAGCGTCTGGCCAACCGATTTGCAGACGCCGGTCGGAGTCGTGATGACGACTCGGTCCACTTTCTTGTGGACGTAAACGGTCATGGTCCCGGTGATGGTGCCGCTGGTGGCGGTGATAGTGGCGTTGCCAACCTGGCCGGGCGAGCAGACGATGAACTGGGCATCCCAAACCCCGCCGCAGACAGAACCGGTCGTCGGACTTACAGTGGCGATGGTCGGAGCGCTGCTCGTGTAGGTGATGGATTTGGGATTGGTCGCCGCGGCGCCGTTCGCATCCAGCACGGTGGCCGTGACGCTGAGAACGTCTCCTTGGTTCAGGGAGAGAGTGGATGGGGAGACCTGTATGCTAGCGGGGGCGGTCGAACTCGAGCTTTTGCTGCCGCCGCCACAGGCGGCGCACAGCATGAGGGCCGAGACAATGACCAGAATAAGAACTGCCTGACGCATGTATCCTCCCCGCCGCCAGACGCGCACGGCGGAAGAATTGAAGAATGCCGGAAACGTCGAGTGTAGAAGTTGTGGGATATTTCGGCAACTCTCGCCCCGCAACGCTCGGGCCCGAAGCAGGCCGATGGTATTAAAGCAGTTTAGCGGCGGAAAGTTGCGCATCCGATGAGCGGCGCCGGTAATCCAATCAGATACACAGGATATATGCGACGGCCGAGGTTGACGCTCTCCGTGTGAGTTGCTATATTTGATTGGTTCTGCGAGTTTGCTTTAGCTTGCTTGTAGCAGCTGAGCTGTAGAAGTACCCCTCGCTGAAACGATCCTGCGCTGCCTCACCGTCTGGGTGGGGGTATGCAGGACGCGGAAGACGAAACGGAATACCTCCGGCAGGAACCTTGGGACGCGCAAAAGCAGCGCGGGCTGGGGACCTCGCAATAACGGCACGGTGTCACCGTCGTTTTCCCCTCAAGGAAACTGAGAATCTCCCGAGGTCTTTTGCGTCCACGGGAATTATGGCGGCCCCAGGCCAGCCAGCCACAAGGAAGAGCGCGCCGCACTGTGGCCGTGAGCCCGGTGTCTGCGCTTAAGGAGCGGCAAGAGTGCCTACGTTTAATCAACTGGTGCGGAAGGGGCGTACGGCGCCCAAATACAAGACGGCCAGTCCTGCGCTGCAGGCCTGCCCGCAGAAGCGCGGCGTCTGCACCCGCGTGTACACGCAGACGCCAAAGAAACCGAACTCGGCGTTGCGCAAGGTCGCCCGCGTGCGGTTAACCAATGGCATCGAGGTGACGACCTATATTCCAGGCGTCGGCCACAACCTGCAGGAGCACTCGATCGTGCTCATCCGCGGGGGGCGCGTGAAAGACCTGCCGGGCGTTCGTTACCACGTCGTCCGCGGCACGCTGGACGCGACCGGAGTGGCCGGCCGCAAGCAGAGCCGTTCGAAGTATGGCGCGAAAAGGCCCAAGGCGTAAGGCGCAAGGCACAAGGGTACGTGCTGAACACAAAATTTCGCAGTAACGCTGAACAAGCGAACTGCTAAGAGCTAAAAGCTAAGAGCTGGTGTTATGCCGAGAAAAGGTCATTTAAGCAAGCGCGAAGTCCTCGCCGATCCGATCTACGGATCGACCCTGGTCACGAAGTTCATCAACTCGATGATGTGGGGCGGGAAGAAGTCGACCGCCGAAGGCATCTTCTACCAGGCGATGAAGAACATGCAGGAGAAGGGCGGCGATGACGCCCTGAAGCTGTTCAAGAAGGCCGTGGAGAACGCCAAGCCGGTGCTGGAAGTGAAGACCCGCCGTGTCGGCGGCGCCAACTACCAGGTGCCGGTGGAAGTGAACCCGGACCGGCGCACGTCGCTGGCGATCCGCTGGCTGGTCAGCTATTCGCGCGCCCGCGGCGAGAAGGGCATGACCGACAAGCTCAGCAACGAGTTGCTGGATGCCGCGAATAATCGCGGCGCGGCGATCAAGAAGAAGGAAGATGTCCACCGCATGGCGGAGGCCAATAAGGCGTTCGCGCATTACCGGTGGTAACGGAAGTATTGGGGAATGCGGGACCGGGTAATCGGGTAATTGGATCCGGCTCCGCGAGTGGATGGCAGGCTGCCCCGTTTTTGCAATCACTCAATTACCCGGTTACGAAGTCACGAAATGCCTAGACAGGTTCCATTAGAGCGATGCCGCAACATCGGCATCATGGCCCACATCGACGCCGGTAAAACGACGACGACGGAGCGCATCCTTTACTACACGGGACGCACTCATCGTATCGGCGAAGTCCATGAAGGCGCGGCCACCATGGACTGGATGGAGCAGGAGCAGG
>CAZLJE010000029.1:0-60461 GCA_964559835.1 uncultured Terriglobales bacterium | reverse complement strand
CGGGAAACTTCTTGAGCAGGATGTGGCCGTTGTAGTGGAAGTCGCCGATGATCGGCACGTTGATGCCGCGCTTCTCCAAGGCCTCAACGATCCTGGGCACGGCAGCGGCGGCAGCTTCGTTGTTCACGGTGACGCGCACCAGTTCCGAGCCCGCGCGCGCCAGCGCTTCCGATTGACGAATGGTGCCTTCGATGTCGGCGGTATCGGTGTTGGTCATCGACTGGACCACAATGGGCGCGCTCGACCCGACGCGCACACCTCCGACCTGGACGGTAACTGTCTTCCTTCTACGTATTTCGGCCATATGCATCAGTTTACCTGAGGCGGGGCGGCTCTCGGCTTTCGGCTCTCGGTGCAGGTTCTCGACCTTGAGGTCTGGTTTACCGTTCAGTAATCCGATGGGTTGGGTACCCCCTCCCCCTGCCTTACCCAGAGCATGTGAGTTAAGCGACTGGAACAGCAAGGGATATTCAGTTTTGCTACCCACTGGGTAACCCATGGGTATCCCAAGCGAGACCCCCTCCCCCCTTATCCCAAGCGTCCCACAGAAAATCAGCCAAACTCGCGATTATCCCGTGGAGCGTCCCAGAGACAGACGCGGGTGGCATTTTGCCGGCGAATGTTGTCAAAGAACTAACCAGGGCACGATGAAGACACCACACCCTTGCACCGCGAGGGTACGCAACGAGAGTAGCGCGGGTCGGAGAGGCTGTATGTGATGTGGGTCACATGGGCGTGTGACGAAACAATCGGGTCATCGGTTGATGAGGTCATCTGGAGAAATCCCCACGCTCCGCCAAAGGCAGGCGGAAGGGTGGGGCAACCGCTTCCATTCCGTCATTTATTTTTTTTCGGAACGCGTTTTTGCTGGGGAACTGTTGCAGGGCCGAAGTTCACAGTCAACCCGGTCGGTGCGAGTAGTACGCTGGTGATCTTGGTGCGGATATAGGCGATCTACCACGGGTCAAGGACGCAGATCGCTGCGACCTAATCGTTTCACAGGTTGCGAATCGGCGTCTGACATATTCGGAACTGACTGGCAAGAACTCTAGTGAAGCGCTCGAGGTTTTCTAAACCCTTCTATCGGAAACGTGGCCGGAAGCGTTCTTAGGCTTTGGGCCTCTTTTCTTTTGTCCCGCGTGTGCGAGTTTGTCGGCTTCGATTCGTCGCTGTAATTCCTCTTTAGAAACCGAGAGAATGCGCTGCACTGCGTTATCAAAGTTCTGGAACTCGGCGCTGGGTTTAGACTTCATTCCATTAATCATACGCCATGTCTCGAAAGTGTTTGTTCTGCGATAACGACGCTCGCAGTCGCGAGCACGTATGGCCCCAGTGGGTGCTAGACAAGCTCCCGCCACAAAAAATCACCGGATTCATTGGTTCGCACAAGAACATCGTATTTAACCGCGAGTGGAAGACGCGATGCGTCTGCAAATCTTGTAACGAAGGTTGGATGAGCGACCTTGAAACTGAAGCCTCCAGGATTATGGGTGCGCTCATTGACGATCATTCTCGGTTCTTCAGTGCCGACGACCAGGTTCTCATCTCAACGTGGGCCTGCAAGACTGCAATGGTGGTGGACTCAGTTACCGCCGGGAAGAAACGGTTCCTCTTCTTTCGGGACAACGAGCGATTGGATATGCGATTTCACCGGGCGATTCCACGCGGAACAACCGTCTGGGTCGGTCGCTACCTGAGCAGCGGACTCGGGGCGGATTCCGGAGCCTGCTACTATCGCCTGCCTGATTGCCTTCACGCCTACACCGGATTCCTTTCTACTGTCGTGATGGGTTCGCTCGCTGTCCAAACCCTCACAATGCGAGCCCCCGCCGAATATCGTTACCGAGCCATCAGTCTCACACCTGCACCCGGCCCGTGGAATGAGATAGTGTCCGTGATATGGCCGATCAAGAACGCGAGCGTCTATTGGCCACCAATCCTCGGTTTTGATGACAGCGTGTTTTCAACGATTAAGGGACTTCATGCGAGGTGGAGACTGGGAACGGAATTTACGGTCTTCGATTAGTCACAGACGTTCGCCTTAACGTGCGCGTACAATTTGCGCCGCTATGGCTAATCAACTAATGCGCTGCTGGGTTGTTACGTGCAGAACTCCGGATTGCGGCGTGCTCATTCTTGATGTGATCGGAGTTCACGATCCGACCAAGATGTACTTCTTGAAAGAGTGTCGCGATTTCAGCGAGTCGTGCAACGGATGCGGGAAGGAACACACGTACAGAATAGTGAAGACGGAAAGTTTATAACGTCGTGGTTATCGCGTCCGCGGCCAAATGGGGTATGATTCGCGCGAATGTACCGTTACTTTCTAAACAAGGAGTGGATGATCTCGCTTGGGGCGCGCCGCGTGTATCGAAGCGCTGCTGTCTACTCTCTTGTCTTTCTTGCTCTCGTGATCGCAATGCAATTCTCGGACGAAGTGCCGGAGGGCGTTGCCGTCGTACTGCGGTTCGCATTCCTGGCCGGTGTCGCCTCAACCGCGCTGACGCTGGTCGCGATGGAGTACTTCCTGTTCAGCTTTGACAAGTCCACCGATGGGAAGAAGGCACTCTGTTTCATGCTGATGATGTTCCCGGTCGTCGGCGCTGCCGTCTACTGCCTTACCGTGTACTCACGCCAGACTGCACCGCCGCAGCCCGAGACGCTCGCGCACAGCGGATCTGTGTCGTAAAAAGAGCGAATCGGAGAAACATGCAAACAATCCACGTAGTCCTCGATGAGAAGCTCTTGCGGGCCACAGACCAGGCGGCCAAGCGGACCAGACAGAACCGTTCCGCGTTGATCCGCGATGCTCTTCGCGAGCACCTCCGCCGCTTGGAGGTGCGTGCGAGCGAAGAACGCGACCGTCAAGGCTACGCCAGGCAGGGCCATTGAAGGCCGAAGCTCTTGCATGGGAGGCAGAGGCTGCATGGCCGGCAAGATAGCGCGCGGCGACGTCCGGCTGGTACGTTCCAGGCGAGACGCCTGCGTTACACGAAGGCAAAAAGCGAGCGGGCGAGGAACTCATCATTCCTCGCCCGAAACTGTCTGTCGCCAGGCAAGCCTGGCTAGTACACACACCTGGTTCGTTACGGCATCCTGCCCCCAAGCCCCGGTATGGTCTTGGCGAGGTCGTTGTAGATGACCATCATCGCGAACAGCACGAGCATGACGAACGCGACCTGATAGATGCGCTCCTTGATGCGCAGGCTGATGTCGCGCCGGCGGATGCCCTCGATGATCAGGAACAGGATCACCCCGCCATCGAGGATCGGGAAGGGCAGCAGGTTGAAGATCGCCAGGTTGATGCTGATGCCGGACATGAGTTCCAGTAGCGGCGTCCAGCCCTGTTGGCGCGCGGCGTCGCCCGACATCTTGGCGATACGGATCGGTCCCGAGATCTGTTGGATGGGGATCTGCCGCTGAACGAGCTTGCGCACCATCTCCAGGATCAGCCCGGAGAGCTTCTTGTTCTGGTCGAGCGATTTCTGGAATGCCTGGCCGATCGGCAGCTTGTCGACGTGGATGGGTTCGGACGATTGGAACCCGAGGCGATAACGCGGCTTGCCGTCCACGGTGGCCGGAACCGGCGTGATGCTCAGATCGACGTGCTGGCCATTGCGTTCCACGGTCACTTTCGCCGGTCTCGTCTGGTTGGCCTCAAGCAGGGCCAGCAGCGACTCGATCGAACGCACCGGACGATCGTTCAGCGCCAGGATCATGTCTCCCGGCTTCATCCCAGCTTTTGCCGCCGGCAGGTCCGGTTCGACGACCGAGACCTGGACGGGACGGTCGGGAATCCAGCCGGCTTCACCGATCTTGTCGGGCCCCATGGCTTCCGGCACGACCTGCTTGTCCATGTTTTTGCCGTCGCGCTGGATCGTGACCCCGACCGCGTGCGACGGGCTGAGCATGGCCTTGAGAATGACGTCCTGCCAGGTCGGGTTCTGTTGGCCGTCGATCTGGACGATCTTGTCGCCCGGTTCGATGCCGGCCTTTTCGGCGGGTGAGTTGCCCACCACGAACCCGATCATCGCCGGCTGGTCGAGGTAGGCCGGATGCTCGTAGTGCACCATGTACACCACGGTGAGCAGCCCTACGGCGAGGATGATGTTCATGAGCGGGCCGGCAAAGGCGATGATGAACCGCTGCCAACGCGGGTGCGACATGAACTCGCCCGCGTCTCCGGTGCGCGCTTCGAGCGGATTTTCGCCGCTCATCGTGACGTAGCCGCCCAGGGGCAGCAGGTTGATCCGGTAGTCGGTCTCGCCCTTGCGGACGCCGAACAGCCGCTTGCCGAACCCGATGGCGAACTGCTCCACGCGGACACCGAACAGCTTTGCCGCCGCGAAATGCCCGAATTCGTGCACCAGGATCATGATCCCGAGCACGAAAGCAACCGCCACCACACTAGTAAGAAAGTTATACATCCAGTAATTGCACCTGCGATTAGTGATTGAGTGGCTGGTGATTTGTGACTGTGAATCACGCAATCACCAGCCACTCAATCACCAATGACTGAGCTGATTGAGTTGGATCTCGATGAGATTTTACCCCAAGCCAGGCGGCGCGCCTCGGCGTCGATCGCCAGCACCTCTTTAATAGATTCGGGATGGCCCTCTTTTGTTTCATCCAATATTCCCGAAATCACGCGGGGAATGTCGCCGAATCCGATCTTCCTGTCCAGGAACGCCGCCACGGCAACTTCATCGGCGGCATTCAGGGCGATGGTCTTGGAGCCGCCCGCCGCTGCCGCCTCATACGCTAACCGCAGACATGGAAATTTATTCGGGTCGGGCGCCTGGAAATCGAGCCGCTTCATCTCCAGAACGGGGAAACGCAGGTCGCTTGCAATCCTTTCGGGGTAGGTGAGGGCGTAGAGGATTGGCAGGCGCATGTCGGTCACCGACAATTGCGCCAGCAGGCTGCCGTCTTTGAATTCGACCATCGAGTGGATCGTCGACTGCGGATGGACGATGACGCCGATCTGGCTCGGGGGAAGGCGGAACAGCCGGCATGCCTCGATGACCTCGAAGCCCTTGTTCATCAGCGTGGCCGAGTCGATGGTGATGCGCGGCCCCATCTTCCACGTCGGATGGTTCAGCGCCTGCTCGACCGTAATGCTGTCGAACTGATCCTTTGGAGTGTTCAGGAATGGCCCGCCGGAAGCAGTCAGCCAGACGCGCTCGACTTCGTCGAGCTTCCCGCCGCGCATGCACTGGTGGACGGCGTTGTGCTCGCTGTCGATAGGCAACAGCGGCTTGCCCTGCATGTGGGCTTCGGCGGTGATCAATTCACCGGCCACGACCAGCGATTCCTTGTTCGCGAGCCCGACCGACTTGCCGGCCTTGACTGCTTCGTAAGTCGCTTCAAGTCCGGCCACTCCGACGATGGCGCTGACAACGAAATCGGCTTCCGGGTGCGTCGAGACCGCAACGTTACCGGCTGCCCCGTACACGACCTCGATGCCGGTGTGCCCGGCTGCGCGCAGCTTATTGCGCAGCGCGTCCGCCTGCTGCTCCTCGGCGACCGATACCGTCCGCGGCTGCCATCGACATGCCTGCTCGAAGACAGCGTCGACGTTCTTGCCCGCCGCCAGCGCCACCACGCGGAAGCGCTCGGGATAGGCCTCGACGATCTTCAGCGTGCTTTTGCCGATGGAGCCGGTGCTTCCGAGGATCGCTATTTTTTTCATGCAGGCCAGTAATGAGTAACAAGTAATAAGTAATAAGTAAATAGAGCCGCGGGTTCGGTCAGATCGCCGGTTCTTATTACTTGTTACTTATTACTCCTCACGAAAGTATCCGATACGCCGCGTAAAACCAAACGACCGGCGCGGCGAAGAGGAGGGCGTCGATGCGGTCGAGCATGCCGCCGTGGCCGGGTAGGATGTTGCCCGAATCTTTCACCCCAGCGCCACGTTTGAGCAAGCTTTCGGCGAGATCGCCGATCTGCGCGGCGACGTTCATCACCGCCGACAGCACCGCAAACTGCCACAGCGGCGGAATCTGCGGCGGCAAGTACGCCTGGTCGGGCGTGAGCAGGCCGATGCGGATCAGGCCCAGTGAGATCGGACGCGAGTACGCAAACACCAGCGTGCCGAAGGCGATGGCGCCGATGAACGAACCGAACGTTCCTTCCCAGGTCTTACCCGGCGAGATGCGCGGCGCCAGTTTGTGCCGTCCAATGGCGCGCCCCGTGTAATAAGCGACGGTGTCGCCCATCCAAACCACGATCAACGTGTAAAGGATGAGGAATGCGCCCGATCCCTGTTGCCGCAACTGCACCAGCATCGCCAGGGGAACGACGATGTAGAGAAAACCGAAGACGGCGGCCGATGCCGCCGGGAAGCCTTCGCTCAGCGGCTCGCGTCGCATTGCCAGCGCGAAGAAGAACATGAGCACGAACATCGCGGCGCCGACGATACCGAAGAGCATCTTCGCGGTGGCTTCGAGGTACGGAGCGCCGGTTTGCAGCGCCAGTGCCGCGAATGCGAGCACCGCCAGCACGTACAGCACGCGGCAATACGGCGTGACATTGTAGTGGCGTACCAAGGCAACGTATTCGCGAAGGGTGATGACCGACACGGCGGCAACGACCGCGGCGAGGACCCAGACTGGCGCCCGCAAGACCAAGACCAGAACTATCGGGATTAAGACAATCGCGGTGAGGACACGTTTCATGTGGGTAGTTCGGTATTTCGGTACGTCGGTATATGCGCCGCGATGTGTCGCCAGGCAAGCCTGGCTAGTACACCATTACCGATATACCTTCGGCTACCGGCCAGCGGCTTTCTTCTCCCCCGGTCCCAGCCCGCCGTATCTCCGTTCGCGCTTCTGAAAATCAGCGAGCGCCTCCAGCAGGTTCACGCCGCGGAATTCCGGCCACAGCAGCGGCGTGACGTAGATCTCGGTGTAGGCTGCCTGCCAGAGGAGGAAATTGCTCAGCCGCATCTCGCCGCTGGTGCGGATCAGGAGATCAGGGTCGGGCAGGTGGCTGGTGTAGAGGTGCTGCGCGATCGCCTCTTCATCGACGTTGAGGTGCGCCAGTCCGCCATTCGTCGCGGCGGCTTTCACGAGCGCCTTGACGGCGTCCACCAGCTCCAGCCGCGAGCTGTAATTGAGCGCCAGCGTCAGCCGCAGGCCCGTGTTTTTCGACGTGACCTCCTGCGCCCACGCCATGCGTTCCTGCACCTCGGCCGGTAACTCCTGGGTCCGGCCGATGTACTCCAGCCGGATATTGTTCTTATTCAGGTTGGGGACTTCGTGGCGCAGGTAGAAGCGCAGGAGCCGCATGAGGAAGGTGACTTCCGTCTGGGGGCGGCGCCAATTCTCGTTCGAAAATGCGTAGAGAGTCAGCGCCGGAATGTGGATGCGCGCCGCCGTCTCGACGGTCGAGCGTACCGCTTCCACCCCTGCTTTATGTCCCGCGATACGGGGGAGATGACGCTTCTTCGCCCAGCGCCCGTTCCCGTCCATGATGATGGCCACGTGCTCGGGCAGACGGGCCAGGTCGAGGCGGTAGTAGGCCTCGGCTTCGGGGCGCGTCATGCCTTTGGGGACATCCATGGTGACCGCATGCTTCATGGGGAAAACTCAGGAACGTAACACACACGTCCGCAGGGTGCAATTGTATCGGAAGGGCGGGTCGAGGGGCGCGGGACGCGGGGCGCGGGGCGCGGGACGCGGGCGCGGGGCGCGGGGCGCGGAAAGCGGGGCGCGACGCGCGATCCGTGCCCTCGTCCCGCAAAAAATCGCCGAGGCTGTTCACCCCGGCGACATCAACTTGCAACTTGTAACTACAACTTACAACCGCTTTTAAGCTGTCCGTCGCGGTCTCGTGCTCAGGTCCCTCATCTGGCTCAGCACGCTTTGCCACTGCATGCCGTTCAGCTTGCCGAGGAAGGGGATCAGTTCGCTCACGAAGGGGTCCTGGGTGAGGTCGCGCAGTTCGGTCTCGCGACCGGCCATGCCGCCCGTGATCAGTTCGGTGATATCGACTTCCAGCGCCTTGGCCAACCGTTCCAGCGAGGATAACGTCGGCGTGGCCTTCTCGTTTTCGATCTTCGACACGTATGTCCGCGGAACCGACATGCGCATCGCGAGTTGTCGTTGTGACAATCCGTTCCTTAACCTCAGGTTGCGGATGGCCGTCGCCACCTGCAGCCCCTGCCGGTGCATCATGACCGGTGCGACGGCAGGTAGTGGCTGCACTACCTCGGGCTCGGGTTCATCGTCGAGCGAAAGTTTGCAGCGGCGGCAAATGTTATTGTTGGTTCGAAATTGGACCAGCTGGCAGCGGTCACATCTAACCACTTCCCGGGAATCTACCGGCGCAAGTGTGGTTGCCATCAGGTTGTGGAAGATGCCAGAGCGGGCACCTCGCTTGTTCCCCGTTTGTGCAGTAACAAGCTTGGTGCACAATTTCGGTCATACGTCTGATAATGTCAACGATAATTTCGGTGGAAAAACGGGATAAATCCCTAAGCAGGCGAAAATAAGCCGGACAAAACCGGCGAATAACCGGAGAAAACCGTGTTCGATCGTCAGGCGGCGTGGTGTTTACTAACTGGATTCGGGACAGAACGGGGGCGGCCTCGCAATTCGTATCGGTCGGCACTCTCGGGCACGCTCGTTGCTCTGGCCCTCATTCTCGCGCTGGTGGCTTGCGATCGCACGATGGCAATCCGGCAGTCCAACGCTGGCGCGAATCGTTCTCCGGTTGTGATAGAGGTCAAAGAGGCTCATCCATTTATCGGAGAAAAGAATTATGCGCCGAGTATTTCTGTCACGAATCCGTATGACGGCCCGATTTCAATCGATCGGGTTGAGCTACATGTCGATCAGCACACATATTCCGACAAGCGACCGCGGCCCCAAGATTGGCCCGTGACCATTGCGGGAAAACGAACAGAACAGGTTGTACCTTTGTTCGACCTCGGTGACAGCGTTTGGCATGTTTTCTACAGGAAGTCAACGGAACTGCAGGTATATGGCCGGTACAACGGAGAACCTATCCAGACAACCGCGACCATTGTGGGGGAGAAGTTACGGTAGCAATCCGGGTGGGTTATTTCCATTTCGACTGCGTGCTCTTTGTCCGCCCGATGCATCAGCTGTAATCACCGCCTCGGGCGATTCCTCCGCTATCATTGAACCCACATGACACGACAAGACGCCTGGAACCTGCTGACTGAGTTCACCCTCTCGGAGTCTTTGCGGAAACATGCATTGGCGGTCGAGGCCTGCATGAGGGCCTACGGCCGCAAGTTCGGGGACGACGAAGAAAAATGGGGCATCGTGGGCCTTATCCACGATTTCGATTACGACAAATACCCCTCGCTCGACGACCACCCCTATCGCGGCAACGAGATCCTCACCGAGCGCGGCTGGCCCGACGAGATCAAGACAGCCGTAATGTCTCATGCGGACTACACAGGCGTCCCACGGAACACGAATCTCGAGAAAGCGCTCTTTGCCTGCGACGAGCTTGCCGGGTTCATCACTGCCGCCGCGCTCGTCCGGCCTGATAAGTCGATCCATACCCTGGAAGCGAAGTCGGTGCGAAAGAGGATGAAGGACAAAGCATTCGCGCGTACGGTCAGCCGGGACGACATCGTGAACGGGGCGGCTGCGCTCGGCGTGGAGTTGGATGAGCACATCGCGTTCTGCATTGCGGCGATGCGCGGGATCGCGAAGGAACTGGGGCTGGAAGGGAATCCGCAGGCGGGAGCGGAAGGGGCGTAGCTGCGACTTACTTACATCCCCATCCGTGCTTCGTCCGATCGAAGAGTTGGGGTCCTCCGAGCACGTCGTAAGCGAGGCACAGGTGCGTATTGTTGAACTCCGAGAAGCGGAACCGAAACGACTGGAGTGGTTTGCTTCCACAATAGATACGAACCATGTGTTTTTTGTCGAGATTAAGATTTTCGACGGTGGCACGCTCTCTGGTCGGCCATGCGAGCGGCTTATCCTGATCAATGCTCAGTGACAGCCTCCCTGGTTCGCAATACATTCCAGGTGAAGCGTACTTGGGCCAAGCCTGTCCTGGCACAGCTTCATTGTTCCAACTCTTCGGCACCGTGTAGATGGTCAAAGACCCTGTGGGTTTGGCGGGCGGGTCCTGCTGCCATGCTAATGCGCAGACAGTGAGTACGAGCGCTGTGCGAATCATCACCATACAGTAGTGGCTGGTCCGAATTACGATTTACGAATTTCGAATTACGTCTTCTGCGACACTGCCTTTTCTGCTTCGTCCACGCTGTCGTAGAACGTGAAGAACTGCTGGGTGCGGGTCTCTTCCAGCGTGTCGCGGATGCGCTTGTTGACGCCCGCGAGCACCATCCGCCCGCCCGCCATGTGGTGCGCGATGTACCCGTTCACCAGGCAGCCGATGCCGGATGAGTCCACGAACTTCACGTCGGTCATATCAAGAATAAGGCAACTGGAAGTGTCGGCGCGAAGCTGGTCCTGGAAGGCGTAACAAGAGGACAGCGTCAGGGCCCCGGTGACCTTTAAGACCCGGGTGTTTGGCGCCGCTCCGGTCCGCGATTCCACCTGGAGTGTCTCATTCGTCTGCATGGCAGGATTGTAGGTCGTGACTCGCAGGTCGTCGCTGTCGCCGGTCACATTTCAGAGTGACAAATGCCAGTTTGGAATGCCCCACCCTAGCAAAACCAGCTAGGGGTGGGCCACCCACTCCGAAAACAGCCAGAGTGGGCCACCCACCGCAAAACCAGCCAGGGTGGGCCATCCGGTTTATTTGGCCGCGGCCGTGTAGGTTCCGGTGCAATCCCAGTCGGAGGAGCCGTCCTGGTTCATCTTTCCGGAGCAGGTGCCGGAGCCCTTGCCGCCCTTGTATTTTCCTGTTCCGTTGGTGACGGTCCACTTGTTCGAGGCGGGTTTCTTCGTGTCCGTGGAAGCGGAACCCGTGTAGTTGTAGTTCACCTTGTCGCCGTCTGCCATGGTCACAACTAAGACGCCATGTTGGGTGAACGCGCCCTTTTTCACATCGTCGAATTCGGTGTAGGTTCCGCTTTTCTCCTGGAATTCGCCGCTGGCCGTTGCGGAGCACGTGCCTTGGGCGATCCTATAGCTGTGGTCCGGCATGTCGCCGACGTCCAGCTTCTGTTCGGTCGTTGACTTCGGACAATGCCACTTGGTTTCGATCTTGTTCTGCGCCAGCAATGCCGGCGCGAACAGGAATACAGAGCACAGTGCGAGCCCGGTCTTGCGCATTGTTCTTGCCTCCAGTTCGTTCATTGAGCCGATGTGCGGCGAACTATAGGCTTGGGCATGCGTTCTGGCAAGACCGCTTACTTCTTCGTTTTTGTGGCGGATTTATCTGCGATGACGGCCACTGCCTCGACTTCCAGCAGGTAATCGTCGGACGCGAGTGCGGCAACTCCGACCAGCGTGCTCGCGGGCGGATGCTCCTTGTTTACGTACTTGTCGCGGGTGTCGCGGATGGCGGTCCGCTTGTCCTGGGAGAAGTCGCGCACGTAGTAATTCAGCTTGACGACGTCGTCGAACGTCGCACCTGCAGCGGCGAGCGCGGTCTTCAGGTTGGCGAAAACCTGCTCGGTCTGGGCGCGAAAGTCGTTGCTGACGACCTTTCCGGTGCGGTCGTTTCCCACCTGCCCTGCGAGGTACACGATCTTGCCCGGACGGGCGGCCACGACATGCGTGTAGCCGGGCGGCTTCGATAGACCATCGGGATTGATGAACTGCGTTTGCGCGGCGAGCGGGAGCGCGGCGAGGACCAGAACGATGCACAGTGCGAGTTTCATGCGCGAGATTATAAGAAAATCTCACCACAAAGGACACGAAGGAACACGAAGGAAAGACACAATGCGTGTTACGCGACTACGAAGTCGATGAACCCGCGCTGTGGGTCCGCCCCGACGAGCTTTACGCGCAGCTTCTCGCCGACGTCGTCGGTCGTGCGCGGATGCAGCAACATCCCATCGACTGCCGGATCCAGCACGCGCACGAACGTCCCCTTGTCGGTCTTCCCGGTGACGATCGCGTCGTAGAGCTGGCCGATGTGTTTCTGCATGGCGACGGCAGCGATGCTCTTCGACATCTGGCGCTCCACCTTACGCGCCGCGCTCGCCTTTGCGGTGCAGTTGCGCGCGATCGCGTCCAGTTCGTCTTCTTGATAAGGGCTCGCACTTCCGCTCAACACGGCCTTGAGCAGTCGTTGCGTAACGATGTCGGCGTAGCGCCGGTTCGGGGCGGTCGACTGTGTGTAACCCTGGACGGCGAGGCCGAAGTGGCCTTGTTCGGGATCGCCGGGTCTCTGCACGACGTATTCGCCGGGTCCCATCATCTTGATGACCGCGAGCGACACATCGGGGAAGTGATCGGGGTCGGCGGCTTTGCGGTGCGTCAGGAAGTCGTTCAGCGCCTTCGAGTCCGGATCGGCGGGAAGTTTCTCCCCGAACTTCGCCGCCAGTTCGACGATCCGCTCCCAGCGTTCCGGAGTTTTCACGACGCGCCGGATCGACGGGACCTGCTTCTCGCGAAAGAAGCGCGCTACGGACTCGTTCGCCCCGACCATCAGCTCCTCGATCAGGCTGCTGGCGCGGTTCTTGACGGCGGTCTTTATGTCGGTGATCTCGCCTCGGACGAGGACAGGGCGCGTTTCAGGGTTGTCGATGTTCAACGCTCCGTGGGCGAAGCGGTCCTGGTTCAGCGCCGTTGCTACAAGGTCCTGAAGTCTGAGCTGCTGCTGGAGGTCTGCACTGGCGGCGACTTTCGGTGTTGGCGAACCCGAACCGTCGAGCCACGGGCCGATGTCGGAGTAATGCAATTGCGCGCGGTTCTGCACCAGCGCGCGATAGACAGAATGGTCGCCGATCTTGCCATCGCTCGAGACGGTGAACTCCGTCACGACTGCAAGGCGTTCCTGTCCTTCGAGCAGGGAGGTGATCCCCGTGGAAAGCTCGTTCGGCAACATGGGGAAGTTCACCACGCCGGCGTAAACGGTCGTGGTTTCCCATTGCGCGTGCTGGTCGATCGGCGATGACTTCGGGGTGAACGCGTCCACGTCGGCGATTCCGATCAGCACGCGCGTCTGGCCATCACCGAGGTCTTCCGCATACTCGATCTGGTCGAGGTCGCGTGAATCGTCGTTGTCGATGGACGACCACAACAGCGAGCGGAGGTCGCGAACTCCATCCGCGCTTGGGCGGGTGGGAAGGGAGGCGACTTCAGCGCATACAGCGGGCGGAAAGTCAGGTTGAAAACCATTGCGTACCATTGCGGCGCGGGCGATCGAAGTCAGGTCAACGTGGTTCGACAAGCAGGCTCCTGGACTGCATCGAGAGGGTTCACACGATGGACACGAAGGTTAACACGAAGATTTACCACAGAGGACACGGAGGAACACGGAGGAGGAACACAGAGTATAATGAAAGCTGGACTGAGTGCCATGAATGCTGGTCGCGACAACCTGGCTCGGCCCCGTGCAGGCCTCAAGACTGTCCCGCACAATTCCCGCCCTAACCTCTTCGGCGGAGATTAGTTCTTCTCTCATCCGCTGGATTTCCGAATTCCGGTTCGGAGCATCTCAATGCACGCGTCAGCGTGCCAGCGGCAGTCGCCAGTTGTAGTCCCCTGGTTGCTGCGGGAGAGAAACAATGAACACCGCCACTGAAACCAAGGTCGGTCCAAAGATCATCACCGAGCTTCCTGGACCCAAAGCTCGCCGCGTTCTCGAAGCCGATAAGACTTACATTTCGCCGTCCTACACGCGCTCGTATCCGCTGGTAGCCAAGCGCGGCCGCGGCGTGATGGTGGAAGACGTCGACGGCAACGAGTTCCTCGACTTCGCCGCCGGAATCGCGGTCTGCTCGACAGGGCATTGTCATCCCAAGGTGGTCTCGGCCATTCAGAAACAGGCTGCCGAGCTGATCCACATGTCGGGGACGGATTTTTATTACGAGAACATGACCACGTTCGCCGAGCGGCTGACCAAGGTCGCGCCCATGAAGGGGCCGCATCGCTTCTACTTCGGCAATTCCGGCGCGGAGGCGGTCGAGGCAGCGCTGAAGCTGGCGCGTTACCACACGAACCGCCAGCACGTGATCGCGTTCTACGGCGCCTTCCACGGCCGCACGATGGGCGCGCTGTCGCTGACGGCGTCGAAGGTGCAGCAGCGCCGCAGGTTTTCCCCGCTGGTTTCGGGCGTGACGCATGTTCCGTATCCGAATGTTTATCGCCGGCCGGAAGGGACGGACGCGAAGGAATACGCGATCGACTGCGCACGGTTCATCGAGGACAAGGTATTCAAGACCACCGTTCCTCCCGAAGAAACGGCGGCGATCTTCGTCGAGCCGATCCAGGGCGAAGGCGGATACCTGGTCGCGCCGGCGGAGTTCATGCAGGAACTGCGCCGTATCTGCGACAAGTACGGCATCCTGCTGGTCTGCGACGAAGTCCAGGCAGGCAGCGGACGCACAGGCAAATGGTGGTCAGTGCAGCACAGCGGCGTGGAGCCTGACATCATCACCGTCGCGAAGGGTATAGCCAGCGGCATGCCGCTGAGCGTGTGCATCACCAAGGCCGACATCATGGACTGGGTCCCGGGTTCACATGCGTCCACGTTTGGCGGGAATCCCGTCTGCATCGCTTCGGCGCTGGCGACCATGGACGTGCTCGAAGAGAGCGCGATCGACAATGCCGCCAAAGTCGGAAAGCACATCCTGGACCGGGCGAAAACGTGGGTCGACAAGTACGAGATGGTCGGCGACGTGCGCGGCCGCGGATTGATGATCGGCATCGAACTCGTCACCGACAAGAAGACGAAGGCTCCCGCGGGTCCGGCGCGCGACAAGGTGGTCGAGCTGGCGTTCGGCCACGGATGCCTGTTCCTCGGCGCCGGAGAAAACTCCGTCCGTATCTGCCCGCCGCTGGTGATCAGCAAGGAAGAAGCCGATGCCGGGCTCGACATCCTCGAGCACAGCATCAAGTACGTCGGGAGCAGCGACAAGTCGGAAATCGCGAAGAGCGGCAAGCCGCAGGGAGCGTAGTCATTGGTGATTTAGCGATTTGTGATTGGTGATTTGGCCCGGCGAGCGCCGGGCCTTTTGATTGCGAGGAAGGGCTCTCATCGTGCGAGAGCCCTTCTGCGGATCACATCATGGCGCCGCCGGAGTTGCGATGAATCCGTGCGTCTGATGGTTTTGGTCGGTATACCAGCCCACCACCACGCCGGAGTCATTGATGTCCTGCGGGAGCGTTTCGATCGAGTTCGCAACCGAGACGGACTGGAAAGTGTTCCGGGTTTTTACGTAACCGCTGATCGAAGCCGATTGATAGATGCCCGCGATTTGGTCGTTGTTGTTAAGTCCGCGTACACCGCGAATTTGAGCGTTCGCGATATTGAACTGCGACCAGGTGGACCCGTCGTAGAAGAAATTGGTATCCGCGATCAGGTGGCCGAGGTCATTGTTGCCCAGCGTCGCGGCGCCGGAGCTTGCGGCATCCGGCACGAGCGCGAACGTCCCGTCGGCATGCCGGATATATCCGCGTTGGTTGGCATTATTCGATTCGGCAAAGAACCCGACCACGTCGCCGTTGTTGTTGATGTCCATGGCGTAGGTCTGCCCTGCGCCCGGGTAGTCGAACGTGGTGAACGTGCCGGTGTTCCAGATGAAACCGTGGTTTGCTCCAGCGGTATCCGCGTACTCGCCGACGACTGCGTTGTTGTTATTGACCTTGTTTACGATCGTGTACTTCGCTCCGGGGTAGGCAATCTCGGTCACCACCCCGCTCGAGCTGCGGAAGAACGCATGGCTTGAAGTCGAGTCGGTGTAAACGCCAACCAGCGCTCCCTGGTTGTTGATGCCGTAGAGAACAGTCGAGATCGCGCCGGGCACGTCGAACGAGGTGTAGGTCGCCGAGTAAGCCGCGAGCAGCGTGCCGCACGGTCCGGTCGTGAATTGTGCGCGGTAAGGGGCCGTCATCGCGACGCCGGCGAGGTCCTGCACGTTCTGAACGGTAAGCGTATATGACGTGTTCGCGGTCAAAGCCGCATTGGGCGTGATCGTGGCGATGATCAGCGCTGCGTCGTAGGTCACCGTGGCGGCGACGTTTCCGGCAGGTCCGGTGAGGAACAAGTCTGTCGAGTTGACGCTGGACGCCGTAGCGCCTTCCGAGAACGACACCTGGACATTGGTGGTTTGCGATACACAGGTTTCGCCGTTGCCCGGCTGCGTCTTGGTGACGCCGATGGGAGAGGTATCGGTGGAAGCGCGCGTGGTCAGCTGGAACGCGTAATTCTGGGCGAGGTGGCGGCCGCTCAAATCGGCGACGCCGGTAGTGACCGTCGCCGTGTATTGCGTGGTGGCTTGTAATTCCGCAGAGGGTTTGAAACTGGCGATCCGGTTAGGCTGATCGTAGGAGACGGCGCCGGCGACAAGTTGCGAATTCGAATCGCTCAGCAGGAACGTCTGTGCATTGATCGTCGCCGGATTCATGTCCGTGCTGAACTGGACTTCGATGGCACGGTTGGTGGCGAAGCCGTTCGTTTGTTGTGCGATCGCGCTGACTTGAGGAGCGCTCGCCGTGGCCGATTGAGGCTGAGTCCCCACGATTCCGGCACAACCGGTGAGGAACAAGGTGAACAAAGCAGGAAGCGAGAAACGGGCCCAGTGACGCATGCAGACTCCGGACCAGGGGCATCTACTCCGATTCAGCAGGTCAGGACAGAGTTGTCACAGGAGTAAACAGAATTGAGAGTAGCGGAACTATCCGCCGGTTCCCGAGAGAAAGGCTGCAAGTGGCCGAAAAGGGATTCAGAAAAATGCAATCGACATCCGGATGGCGCATACGTCGTCAGGTTATCGGCCGGCGATCGCCGCTGTATTTATGATTTGCTCGCCGTGTATACAGATGATTACAATCGTTACAAACGTGGAGTGAGGGGAAGGTATGGCTGGTTCAGTGTTGACACTACGAATCGACGACAAGCTCCGAAAGAAACTCGACAAGCTCGCTGCAGCCACGCAGCGGAGCCGAGCCTTCCTAGCGGCGGAAGCGATTAGGGAATATGTCGACGTGAACGAATGGCAGGTTGAGGAGATCAAGAAAGGACTTGCGGAGGCAGAAGCGGGTGACTTCGCGAGCGACGAAGAAGTCGAGAAGACGATAGCGAAGTTAACGGGGCGACGTGCGCGTTAGATGGTTGCGGAAGGCGTTGCGCAATCTAGAAGAAATCTCAGCATTTATCAGCGCGGAGGATCCCGTCGCGGCGAAGCGCGTCATACGCAAGATCGTCCACACGGTGCACATGTTGCCAGAACATCCAGCCATGGGCAGACCTGGGCGCGTTCCTGGCACGCGAGAGTTGGTGGTGCCGGATACCCCGTACGTCGTTCCTTATCACGTCCGTGGTGACGTAGTTCAGATCATCCGTGTCATTCACGGCGCGCGCCGATGGCCAAAAACTTTGTAGTCCTCTCCCAAATCGGCAATCGGCAATCGAAAATCGGCAATGTTGTTGCTTCATCCGCGAAGTTCGGACCTACACTGGTCTGTGATGAACGGTACCCTGGTCCATGCCGCAGTAAGCGTAATCGACAAACTCTCCGACACCGTCGGTCACAAAGAAACAACCGCGGCGCATCTTGCGACCGGACAGGCGGGCGAGGACGCGGCTTACTTCCACCTTCGCCAGCTCGGATACGTAATGGTGGCGCGCAACTGGCGCATTCCTCAGTGCAAGGGCGAACTCGACCTGGTGGCGTGGGACGGCGAAGTGCTCTGCTTCATTGAGGTGAAGACTCGCACCACGCACGACGTGAAGCCCGCCGAGGCGGCAGTCGACGAGCACAAGCGGCGGGAACTGGCGCTGATGGCGCGAAATTTCATGCGCCGGCTGCGTCGCGAGGATCCGCCGCCTTATCGTTTCGACGTGGTGAGCGTTTATTTTTCCACAGGCGCGCCTGCGGAAATCACCCTATTTAAGAACGCCTTCTCCGTGCCGTAAAATAGGAGTTCCGCCACGGGGGAGAGTTCATTGCCCGAATTACGTAAAGATCCCATCGTTGGACGATGGGTGATCATTTCGACCGACCGCGCCAAACGCCCGACCGACTTCCTTCGCGAACAGAACAAGATGAAGGGCGGCTTCTGCCCGTTCTGTTATGGCAACGAGAATAAGACGCCGCCGGAGATCCTGGCGTATCGCCCGAACCAGAATGGCGGCCCGCAGAAGGACTCACCCGGGTGGACCGTGCGCGTGGTGCCGAACAAATTTCCGGCGCTGGGCATCGAGGGCAATCTCAACCGGCGCGCCGAAGGCATGTTCGACCGCATGAACGGCATCGGGGCGCACGAAGTCATCATCGAGACGCCCGACCACAACCTCTCGCTGGCGACGATGCCGGACAAGCGCGTCGAAGACACGCTGTGGGCGTTCCGCGACCGCATCCTCGACCTGCGCCAGGACAAAAGGTTTAAGTACGTCCTGATCTTCAAGAACCACGGCGAGGCGGCGGGCGCGTCGCTGGAGCACGCGCACTCGCAACTGATCGCGCTGCCCATCGTGCCCAAGCAGGTGGTCGAGGAACTGGAAGGCGCAAAGCAGTACTACGTCTATAAGGAACGTTGCGTGTTCTGCGACATCGTCCGCCAGGAACTGGAGGACGGCTCACGGATCGTGGGCGAGAACGAGAATTTCGTAACACTCGCTCCCTACGCGCCGCGTTTTCCGTTCGAGACCTGGATATTGCCTAAGCGTCATGAATCGGCGTTCGAGAACTCCTCGTCGGCGATGTTCGAAGGGCTGGCGAAGTCGATCAAGACGTTGCTGGCGAAGGCGAACAACGTCCTCGATAATCCTGCCTACAACCTCGTGATCCACACCTCCCCGGTGCAGGACCCGACCAACGACTACTACCACTGGCACATCGAGTTCATGCCGAAGCTGACCAAGACTGCCGGCTTCGAGTGGGGCACTGGGTTCTACATCAATCCGACTCCGCCCGAAGAAGCCGCGAAATTCTTGCGTGAAGCAAGCGTGGAACAGCAGACGCCGGTGCCGGCGTAAAGCAGTTGTAAGTTGTAAGTTCAAAGTTGCAAGATTTGGCATATGCCAGCCGTAGACTTGCAACTTTGAACTTACAACTTACAACTCACAACTGATTATCTTCCCCAGGGCGTCCAGCCCCAGACCGTGCTCTTGACGCTCTGCCACATGAGTCTGCCGCGCAGGAGCCAGGGTAACGACGGCGATTGATCGAGTTCATCGACGTGTTTGTAGCCGGTGGGCAAGTCGAAGATCTGCGGATCGAGGGGCAGGCGGGACAGCTCGCTGACTACAAACCCGCTCGATACGCTCTTGTTCCGCGCGACATTGCTGGTCGTGGTGACCTCGACGGGAAATGGCAGGAGTTGCGGGCCAACGTGCTGCACTTCGTAATCGTCGATGCAGCCGCCGGAGGCGACCAACGTTGCTACCCTCACGCCGGCCGTGGGCTTCGGCAGTTGCGCGCAACTGTCCTGCGGCTGCTCCAGGTCTAGATACCATCCGTCCTCGACGCTCTCGCCGGCGCTGGTGCAGGCTCCGGCCGCGGGTTCTTCTTTTCGTGTGGTGACGAAGTGGTGGGCGGTCTGACCGAAGATTTGTTTTGTTTCCCCCGTATCGCGCGTTTCAACCACTACTTTGACCTTCACCCCACTATGACGGACCTTGGGGGGGTCGACTTGCGTATCGACCGGAATCCCGTTGCGGTCGAGCTCGGTCGCGGTGTACTGGTGGTGGTCGAAATCGAGTTCCAGGACGCGGTGCATGTCGCACTGGTAGATGGTGGCGACCCGGGGTCCGTAGGCGATGGTCTCGGGACGGCCGTCTTTCCATCCATAGCCGACTTCGTTCCGATGATCGATGCGGATGCGCTGTCCCTGGAAGTAGAGGGTCATGGCGGCGTGGTCGCCGGAAGCATCCTTGAGTTTCTTGCTGTACTTGAGATCAGACGCGGAAGCGAGCAGGGACAACCCGGAAAAGACTGCGACAATGCGCCGGAACATGCGGGGGACTCCGAATCCCTGAGTGTAGCAGGGAAAACGAAGCGGGGCGGCAAAACGCCACCCCACCGCGTCGTTTCTGTTTATTCCGACGTCAGGCTACGCGCCGACCGGTTGCCAACTGGATGATCAGTACGATCACCGCAGCCACAAGCAGCAACCACAGCCAAGCCCCGATCGTGTAGGTGCCGACCAAGCCGAGAATCCATGCAATCAGCAAGACGGCAAAAATGAACCACAGCATACAGTCACCTCAGCTCCGAAGGACTCTGCCTTTACTTCGATTGGGTGCAGCAGGCATAAATCAGGTTGTCAGCAAGTGACGGAATCTTGTAACCCATTGGATTTACAGCTCACCGTTTCACACTTAACACAGTGTTTTCGCGGTCCCGTTTAACGCCGCCGTCTCTGTTAAGGTAAGTACTTCTCACTTTTTTTATGGATACGGCCGCGCGGCATCTCCGACGCAATACCATCCTCTGTTTTGCGCTTGTGTATTTCTTCTGGGGCTCGACGTACCTGGGAATCGCGATCGCCGTAGAGCACATCGGCGCACCGCTCATGGGCGGACTGCGCTTCACGACGGCGGGCGTGCTGATGCTGGCCTGGTGCGCGCTTACGGGACGGCGCGTCCGCGTGACTCTCGCCGAGGCGGTCCGGCTGGCGGTCATTGGGATATTGCTGCTGAGCATCGCCAATGTCGTGCTGGCGTGGGCGGAGGAGACGGTGCCGACCGGGCTGGCCGCCCTGATCGTGTCCATCACTCCACTGTGGTTCCTCGTGATCGACACATGGATTATGCGGGGCGATCACCTGTCCCGGCGCGGCATTGCCGGGTTGATCTTAGGGATCGGGGGCATCGTCGTGCTGCTCTGGCCCAAGCTCCACGCCACCACCGCCCTCGGGCAGAAGGAGCTGTGGGCAAGTCTGGCTTTGCTCGGAGGGTCTCTGGCGTGGGCGGTCGGGTCGGTGCTGTCGAAGCGCTGGAGCACGTCAGCCGACGCGTTTGTCGGCAGCGGGTGGCAGATGACGTTCGCGGGCATCGTGAACTTCGGCGTCGCCGCCGTGTTCGGCGACTACGGCCATGCCGTCTGGACGATCCGGGGACTCAGCGCGATCGTTTACCTCATCATCTTCGGATCATGGGTGGGGTTCAGCGCATACATCTGGCTGCTGAAGAATGTCCCCATGCCGAAGGTCGCGACGTATGCCTACGTGAATCCGATCGTCGCCGTACTCCTAGGATGGTTGATCCTGCACGAGAGAGTGGACGCCTACATCCTGGCCGGCAGCGCCATCATCATCGCGGGCGTGGCGCTGGTGACCAGCGCGAAGGTGAAGAATAAGCGCGGCGCGCTGGAAGCGGAACCTGACCTGCCCGCGTGCGAGGGCGCCGGCTAAAGAAGTGGGCCAGGAAATCAAGCGTCAAATCGAGTGCAAGGGACCTAATTTTCGCCCGTGACCAAGGTAATAACGAGTACCCGGAGTTACCTTGTTCCCCGCAGCCGGCTTTGTTACTGTCGCATGACTAGAAAGCGATTGCGCTGAACAAGCGTGCCGCGCAGTGGAGGGGAAATGTCGCTGGCACTGGTAGTGGATGATTCCATGCTCATCCGGCACACGGTATGCCGGTACTTCGAAGAGAGGGGATGGAGCGTGGAGTCCGCGACGGATGGCGCCGAAGCCGTCCAGGCCCTGCAATACCTTCGTCCGAACCTGATCGTCACCGACATGATGATGCCGCGCATGACGGGGAGCGAACTGATCACCGAACTCAAGAAGGACCCGGATACCGCCGCGATCCCGATCATCATCCTATGCGGACGCAACAGTGAGCGGGAAGCGAAGGCCAACGAACACCGCGCGGATTGCGCCATCTATAAAGACATAGACATCATCAGCCAACTCGACCAGGCGCTGGCCACCGCTCTCGCCGCAGTGAAGCCGGCGGGCAGAAGCTAAACGTCCCTTCCCCAAAATAATTTAGGCCCGGCCATGGGCCGGGCCTGAATTATTTCAGAATGGATCAGTACATCGACCGTCCAAAGGCGTCGAAGCCTCGTGACCGCAGGCGGATCAACTCTTCGGGATCGGTGGTCGGGAACCCGTGGTCCTTCGCTTCCCGCACGAACGACGCGCTTACTCCATGGTCTTTCATGCGGACGAGGGAATCGGGATCTTTGGTCGTGACGCCGGCCGACTTCAGGTCGCGGATGTACTCGGCGCTGACGCCATGGTCTTTCAGGCGCGAGAGTTCGGAGGTGGTCAGGTTCGTGAGGCCGGCCTGTCCGAGGTCGCGAACGTACTGCGGCCCGACTCCGCGGTCGCGCAGACGCATCAGTTCGCTGGGACCCAGGTCCTTGTACCCGGCCTGCACCATGCCGCTGATGTATTCCGCGTTCACGCCGCGGTCCCGCAGGCGCACCATCTCGTCGATGGTCAGGCCTTTGATGCCCGATTTCGCCATGTCCGCGATGTACTCCGGATTGACTCCATGGTCTCGCAGACGCACGACCTCATCGCTGCTCATGCCTTTGAAGCCGGCCTGTTCCATGCCGTGCAGGTATTCGGCGGTGACTCCGTGGTCGCGCATTCGGCGCAGGTCGTCAGCCGACAGGTTCTTGTAGCCATACGACGCCATCTCCTGGACGTACTTGGGAGTGACGCCGTGGTCTCGCATTTTGGTGAGCGTATCAACATCTTCGAAGCGGTAGCCCGCCGCCTTCATGCCGCGCGCATACTCGACCGAGACGCCATGTTTGCCGGCGCGGATGAGGTCAGTCAGGTCGAGCTGGTAGCCCTGCGACTTGAGTTCATCGACCAGCGCCAGTGTCACGTCGCTCATCGCCATATCGAATTGTTCGCTCGGCGCAGGCGTCGAGAGGCCACGCTTTTTCAGTTCTGCCGCGAAGTTCGGATTGGGAGCGAAGGTCCAGTGTCCCGAAGCGTCGCCGTTACGGGCCCAACCGGTGCAGTCGAAGGTGCCGGCGTCGCGCACCAGCTTGAAATTGATGTTCGTGCCCGCCGACGAGTTCAGGTCCGCAGTGTTGAGCCCCTGGAGCGAGGCGAGCGCCGTGTCGGTTGACCACGAACTGTTCCACCAGCCGTTGTTGCGGTAGCCATCGCTGGAATAGCGCAGCGTGAATTGGACGGAGTCGGCGCTGCGGCGCTCGATCATCCATTGTCCGGTGAACGTCTCCTGTGCGCAGGCTGAGATCGCGAACAGGACGGACGCGACCAGCAGCGTCACCATCACTCGTGTCAGGAGCGACCGCGTGTCGGTCGGCGTGGCTGTGCGGGCATAACTGCTTGTAAGCATCTACGGCCTCCCCGAAGACCGGGTAGGGTTTGCGCACACCGCCCCGGTTTCGGGTTGGACGCGGCGAATCGAAAAGGGTAATCAGGAACACACGAAGAATTTGAGCGGAGCCCGGAGCCCGCGGCCCGGAGCCCGACTTACCGCAGTTGCAACGCCGCCTCGGCGGATAGTTCCGGTTCAGCGAATTCGCGGGCCAGGAACTTCGGATACGCCGCAGCTGCGATCATCGCGGCGTTGTCGGTCGAGAGCGGACGGGAAGGGAAGTTAGCGGGCATGCCCTCGTCGGCGGCAGCCTGTTCGAAACGGGCGCGCAGATAAGTGTTCGCAGCCACGCCTCCGGTGACAAACAGGGTGCGCGCATCGTAGGCACGCGCGGCAGCGAGCGTCTTGGTGACCAGGTCTTCGACCACGGCATATTGGAACGAGGCGATCAGGTCGAGCGTCTTGCGATCGCAGAGCGCGAGGTACTGCTCCGTCGTCGGCTTTGCCATTGCCGCCAACTGCTTTCGCCGTTGCTCGATCGCGTCTTTCATGTCGTGCGTCTCGACGTAGCGGAGCACCGCGGTCTTGATGCCGCTGAAAGAGAAATCAAATGTAGGCCGGTCGCCCTCGACCGGCAATTTCTCATTGCGGTCACGGTGCTTGATCTGCGCGAAGGTGAACTTTACTGCCTGCGGATTTCCATGCTCCGCCAGGCGATTGATGACCGGGCCGCCGGGATATCCGAGGCCCAGCAGCTTTGCGACCTTGTCGAATGCTTCCCCTGCGGCATCGTCGCGCGTGTGCCCGACGTTCTTGTAACGCCAGCTCTCCCCGTCCATGCGCGCCAGGTACAGATGCGTGTGCCCGCCGGAAACTACCAGCGCCAGTACCGGGAATTCGACCTGCTGGCTTCCCTTCTGTCGCTCTTCGAGGAGCACGGCATGAATGTGGCCCTCGAGATGGTTGACGGCGATCAGCGGCTTGTCGGTCGCAAACGCCAGCGCCTTGGCGAAACTGATGCCCACGAGCAAAGCTCCCGCAAGTCCGGGACCGCGCGTAACGGCGATGGCGTCGATCGAACTGTAATCGCGTCCAGCTTCGGCGAGCGCTGTCTTGACCACCGGAATGATCGCCTTCAGATGCTCGCGCGACGCCAACTCCGGCACCACACCCTCATAGGGCCGGTGCGTGGCGAACTGCGAGAGCACGACGTTCGAGATGGTCTGCGCGCCCGAACGGACTACGGCAGCGCTGGTTTCATCGCAGGAACTCTCGATGCCGAGGATGTAGGCGTCGGGGGACATATATCTATACTAGCAATAAGCTGTTAGCCGTTAGCTCTTAGCTTTTAGCCAGCATTGTTGTTGATCCGCAATGATTTCTGACCACGTTCATAGCTAAGAGGCAACAGCTAAGAGCTAAAAGCTAATGGCTGACGTCGAAAAATCCGCCGCGATCTCAATCATCCGTACTCTGCGCGAGCACGGACATAAGGCGTACCTCGTCGGCGGATGCGTGCGCGACATCCTGCTCGGCCGAGAGCCTGCCGATTACGACGTCTCGACCGATGCCACACCCGACCAGGTCATGCGCATTTTCCCAAAAACCTGGGCCGTGGGCGCACAGTTTGGCGTGGTGCTTGTACCAATGGATGACCAGATTTCCAGATATCCAGATTTCCAGATCTCCAGCTCCGGCGTAACTCCTGCGGAAGCCGACAAACTCGCGAACCGCGCCCACGCGATCGAGGTCGCCACATTCCGCTCCGACGGCCTGTACACCGACGGCCGCCATCCCGACCAGGTCACGTTTTCGAAAGAGGCCAAGGAAGATGTGCAGCGCCGTGATTTCACCATCAACGGCCTGCTTCTTGATCCGATGACGGACGAAGTGCTGGATTACGTCGGCGGTCAGGACGACCTCCGCAACCACATCATCCGCACTATCGGCGCGCCTGAGCGGCGATTCGGCGAAGACAAGCTCCGCATGCTGCGCGCTATCCGGTTCGCAGCCCGCTTCGAATACGAGATCGACGAGCAGACGTTCGCGGCCATTCAGCGCCTGGCGCCGCAGATCGACCAGGTCAGCCGCGAGCGTGTGCGCGATGAGCTGACGAAGATGCTCACCGAGGGTCACGCCCGGCGCGCCTTCGAACTGCTGGATTCATCGGGCCTGCTGCACGAAGTCCTGCCTGAGATCGAGAAGATGAAGGGCGTTGAACAGCCGCCGCAGTATCACCCCGAAGGCGACGTCTGGGTGCACACGCTCATGCTGCTCGAACAGCTCAAGGCGGGCTGCCCGCGGACGCTGGCCTGGGGGGCGCTGCTGCACGACGTCGGTAAGCCGCCGACATTCCGCGTGGCGCCCGACCGCATCCGTTTTGACGATCATGTGGACGTCGGCGAGGCGATCGCAACCGACATCTGCCATCGGCTGCGCATGTCCAACGACGACACGGAACAGATAGTCGCGCTCGTCGGGAACCATATGCGCTTCGGCGACACCTTCAAGATGAAGCCGTCGACGCTCAAGCGCTTCCTGCGCCTGCCGCTTTTCGAGGAACATCTCGAGATGCACCGCATGGATTGCCTTGCGTCGCACGGAAACCTCGCGGTGCACCAATTCCTCGTGCAGAAACTAGCGGACACGCCGGCGAGCGAGATCCGCCCGCAACCGCTCGTGACCGGCCATGACCTGATCGAGATGGGACATCCGCCTGGGCCGCGTTTTCGCGAGATCCTCACCACCATCGAAGACCTTCAACTGGAAGGTAGGCTGACCACGCGGGAACAGGCTCTCGATTACGTTCGCCGCGAGTTGCCGGCGGAGTAGCTGCGGGCCCGCCGTTACTCTCGATTGCCGGCAACCCCGCGTCCGCTTCGGAGTTCCAACCTGATTAGCCGCTTCACAGGAGGTAGAGTCATGAGGAAATGCGGGATATTAGTGTGTTTTCTGGCCATCGCGACGTTCGCGTTCGCATTTGGAGGTTCCGACAAGGACAAGCCAAAAGGCCAGACTGAGCTGCAACGGGCAACCGAGATTGTGCAGAACATGACATCGGCTGCTCCCGATAAGGGTGTACCCAAGGAGGTATTCGAAGGCGCTAAGTGCGTCGCCGTGATCCCTGAGTTAATCAAGGGAGCATTCGTCGTGGGAGGCGAACATGGTACCGGCGTCGCGACCTGCCGCAAGGCGGGCGGGTGGAGTTCGCCGGCTCCCTTTGCGGTTTCGGGCATCAGCTTCGGGCCGCAGATCGGCGGCAAGAGCACCGACCTGCTTCTCTTTGTCATGAATCAGGAAGGCATGAACAGCTTGATGTCCGGTCACTTCAAGGTCGGCGGTGACGTGTCTGCCGCTGCCGGACCGGTTGGACGCCAAGCCTCGGCGGAAGCCGGGTGGAAGGCCGCCATCTTGACCTACTCCCGGTCCAAGGGCGCTTTCGTCGGTGCGAGCCTCAACGGGGCTGTCTTGCAGCAGGACGACAGCGCTACTCGCGACTGGTACGGAAAAGACGTGAGCATCCGCGAGATTCTTATGGGCAATGCGCGCACTCCGAATGCTCAGGCGCGTGCCTTCGTGGATGCCGTGCAGTCCGCGAAGCAGACCGCATCCGCAGAGCGAGATTAGAACTTCACGGTAGCTAAAGGACGGTGGGCGCACCGCTCCCCACCGTCCTTTTTTTCATTGTGTCACAGCAAAAAATAGGCCCCGGCTGGTTGACCGGAGCCTGTTCAAATCAGACGAAGTGGAAACTTGTGGCGGCCCCCACCGCCGAATATTTGGGCTTAGCGCCCGGTGATCGTGAGAACGTACAGCACGGCACTCACAAAGATGGCGAGCGTCACCGCGTCCCACACTCGCGTTTCCATCGTTGCCGTACGTGCCTTGAATCGCTTCACTACGTCACCCCCGAATTGCCCACATCCTATCGCGCCCTGAGATTTCCGCAACTGCCGTCAGTAACCAGCTCTCGTTACCTCCGGACGTTGTTAGAATCGAGCGATGGAACGCGCCACCAGCGGGCTGAAGAAGATCGTGCTCGACGCCATCCGCCAGGCGCCACGGGATCAGGCGCCGCTGCTCGCGTGGCCAGTGATCGTCGGGCGCGCAGTCGCTTCGCAGACCAAGGCTTTGGAGTTCGCGAACGGCGTGTTGCGTATCGAAGTTCCCGACAAGAATTGGCGCTCCGAACTGAGCGCATTTGTCGGACAGTACATCGCCGCCTACCGCCCGGTCGCGAAAGTCGATTCGATCGATTTCGTGATTGCCGGGGAACGTCCGCGGAAGGCGACGAGCAGCGAGTAGAGTCCCACATCTGCCAAAACCGGGCAGATGGGGGCACAAACGACTACTTCTTCAGTTCTTCCGTCCAGTTCGTCACCAGCGTGATTCGCGGGGCCCCGGCCTCGAGCCTTCGAGCGACCACCATGCGCTTCCAATCCGGCGTAACGGTTGCCCCACCAGAGACGAAAGCGCTGAGTGATCCGCCCCCGAGCGCGGGTTCCGGCTTGCCCAACTTCGGCTCCTCGCCGCTGCCGTCGAATGTCATCACGCGGACACTTCCATCGGCATCGACGACGGCCAACCGTTTGTTGTTCGCCTGGAAGCCGCCCCCGCGGCTACCGTTGGTCGAAATCTGCCACTTACCATGCGGAACCGGAAATGTTGTCAGGTAGAGTTCGGGACGGCCGCTCTCATCCGACAGGTACATCATCCACCTTCGATCATGGCTGATGTCAGTTCCCGCCTCCTCGGCCGGCGTAGCCACCAGCGGAAGTGGCTTGCCGTCACCGCGCAGCGGAAGCAGCCAGACATCATTTTTCGTCGATTTGCTGCCGTATTTCGTGAACATCAGGTAACGTCCGTCGCTGCTCACGGCGTTCGGATACACATCGGAATCCATCTTCAGCAGCAGTCGTTCCGCCTCGCCGCCGTTCACGGGCTTGATGTACAGGTCATAGCGATTCACCTCACCCAAATTTGCGGAGAAGACGACCGACTTGCTGTCCGGAGTCCAGATGTAGCCGTTGACTCGCGTTCGCCCGCTTGGGTTCAACAGTGGGGTCACGACGCCGCGCGCAATGTCCATGATGGACAGCGAAGCGCTGTCGGAACGCTGGTTGCGCACAAGCACGGCGATCTTCGTTCCGTCGGGCGAGAGCTGCGGGTTGGCGTACGGTCCCGGCTCGCCGACGGGGCCAAGGATTTTGCCGGTGTTGATGTCGATCGAAGACAACTGGATCTTGTCCGACGACCCACTCAAGCGATACACGAGCATCCCGGTGTCGGACACGGTGAAGTCGGCGGCCCAGCGGTCGTTATCAAGGGTGAGGTTCTCCGCGATCGTGTGCGGCTCTCCGGCGGGCTGCAATGAACTTCCCTTGACTCGCTGCGCGGCCAACATGGCCGCTTTCATAAACAGAAGCTGGTCGCCCGACAACCACGTATTCGCGACACCGGAGCGGAGTTTCGTTATCTTGCCGGTGCCGACGTTGACCGAAAGCAGGTCGCCTTCGCTGGTGTTATTGCGAATGGAGAGAAACAGCACCGTCTCGCCATCGGGCAAAAACTGTGGCCAGCGGTGCGTGAGTTCCTGAGTCGCCCTGGAGATAGCGGAAGGGGGCATGTTGGCCGGGACTTGCCCGGTATTCGTCAGCATTGCCGGTTGCCCACCGCCTTCGGCGACCTTCATCAATCCGCCCACGGGCGCCGGTGAGAACACGATGACGCCCTTGGCATTCCAGGTCCCGCCTCGCCCACTCTCAGCATCGCTGATGGTCTGCACCGACCATCCCGCAGTGTCTAACTTCTTCAGCTTGCCGGGTACAAAGAACGCGACCTGGCGGCTTTCCGGCGACCAGAACGGATACGAGGCGTCCTCCGTATCATCGACGCGCCGGCCGCGTGCCGAAGAGAGCGGCCGTATCCACAGCATTGGCTTTTCGGTGCCGCTCTGCGCGACGTAGGCCAGCATCTTCCCGTCCGGCGACAGCGCCATCGAGTTCACCAGCGGCATTTCCACGCCCTCGCCCAGGTCCATGGAAGCCCGGATGACCGGCTTCGTTTCGCGCGACCGCTGGTATGCAGCCGTTCCGATCATGGTGGTAGCCGCGACTACCACGGCCGTCACCAGCACCGCAATCCACGGTAACCCTTTGCGGCGCCGGATCGAGAGCGCCTGCGTGTCCACGTCGGTGTCCAGCGCCCATCCCAGTTGCAGCTTCAGATCGTGCGCGGAATGGATGCGATCCTCAGGATCTTTGGCCAGGCAAGCCCGGATCGTACGCTCCAATAACGAAGGCGTTAACGGCTGGACGGTGGACATCGCCGGCGGCTCCGACGCGAGGATCGCCGCGATCACGCTCGCCTGTGTCTTGCCCGAAAATGCAGGACGTCCGAGGGCGGCTTCGTACAGTACACAGCCGAGCGCAAACAGGTCGGTCCGGCCATCGGTGGTGCCCGATTCGATCTGCTCCGGCGCCATGTACTGATAGGTGCCGACGATCATGCCTTCCTGTGTCAGCGGCTGGCCTTGCGACAGCGCCGTCATGGCGGAAAGATCGGCCGGACGGATGGTCGAAGGAGTCTGCACACCCATGGGTTTCGCCAATCCGAAATCGAGCAGCTTCGCTCCGCCGCGCGTCAGCATGATGTTGGCCGGCTTGATGTCGCGATGCACCAGCCCGGCACGGTGCGCCTTGTCGAGCGCGTCAGCGATCTCGACGCCCATCTTGAGCACATGCTGCATCGGCATCGACCCGCGCTTCAGGCGCTGAGCAAGCGTCTCGCCCTCCACGTACTCCATGACGAGGTAGTCCATCCCGTCTTGGGTGCCGATGTCGTAGAGGACGCAAATGTGGGGATGATGCAGCGCCGAGATTGCTTTCGCCTCGCGCTCGAATCGCTGGCGCAATTCGGAAGTGGAGATCGGGCCGCCGGAGAGGACCTTGATCGCGACGGTGCGGTCCAGTCGTGTGTCGCGCGCCTTGTATACCGCGCCCATCCCGCCCGCGCCCAACGCGGACTGGATCTCATAGGGCCCGAGCTTGGTCCCTGTGCTCAACATGGCGGTGAACACACGAGTCTATCGCAACTGAAAGGAAGTGGCGGATATTCGAAGGTTACAGGGATTAGCCTAAATGGGTGTCATCCTGGGCGGAAAATCGGTGTCATCCTGAGCGCAGTGGGAAAATGGGTGTCATCCTGAGCGCAGCGAAGGATCTATGCATCTCGCAGTGATGAATAGTTACTGGCGGCTGGCTACTGGCGATTGATGACTAGCGACTGGCGACTGCACTTCCTTGATCTCGCGCACTCTCGACGTGACCACCGTCTGGTGCTGCGGATGCCGGAACTCCATGTGCATGCCGCGACCGATGAACCCGGCCTTCAGCATCGACCCGCCCCAGTTCGAGCCCGCGATGCGGACCGCCGTCGGCGCCGGGCAATACACCGGGTGGCCCCAGATCAGCACCTCGCCGTTTTCCCGTATCCACAGGGTGTAGCGGCGGTTCTGGGTCTCGACTTCCAGCCGCGTGTTGCTGGCGACCCGATGCAAGTAAACCCCACCCTCGATCTCCGAGCAGACGATGTTGTTGTTCACCTTATCGCTCAGGTTCGGATGCGGAATGCCGCTGGGTTCAAGATGCATAAAGTCCCCACGCCCTGGCGCGGATTATAGACCTGTTTGATGCCGGCGCAGCCGCGAAAAGATTTGTATTTTCGTTTAACGCGCTCCCTCTATTTCGGGGGAGGAGATGGGATCATTCCGGGAAAGACGTAAGCCTGGAGGAGAACGATGACACCGATCATGCCTGCGAGCACGATCGAGTGCCAGAACACCTTGCGAAAGATCGGTCCCAAGGCATGCGAGCGTTCGTGCGGATCGTCGTAACAGGCGGCGCAGGCGACCATGATGGATTGGGCGTCAATCATCTTACCCATGACTCCGCCCGTCGAGTTGCTAGCCACGATCAATGTTTCGTTGAGGTGAAGCTGCTGCGCCGTGATCCGTTGCAGGCTTCCGAAAAGTGCATTGGACGCGGTGTCGGAGCCGGTCAGGAAGACGCCCAGCCACCCCAGGTAGGCGGAGAAGAAAGGATAGAGTGGGCCGGCGCTGGTGAAGGCCAGTCCGAGGACCGCATCGGTGCCGGAGTATCGGGTCAGGAAACCCAGGCCAAGTACCTGTCCGATCACCAGCACGGGAATGATCATGCGCCGGAGCGTGCGGGAAGTCGCTTCCTTCCATTGCGCGGCGCTTAGCCCCAAGGACAAGCCGGTGAGCAGGGCGGCGACGAACACGCCGGTGCCGGCGGTGGACAGCCAGTTAATGGAAAACACGGCGGCTTCGGGCTTGGCGTTCGGCGGCGCCACCGGCGGCATCCGCTGCACCAGGTTGTGTAGCGCGGGCATCTGCCACGTGGGCACCGAGAGCGTGCCGGCCAACGTCGAGCCCAGCAGCGTGGTCTTGAGCTTAATGCCGGCAAACAGGGCGTTGAGGTGATTCTTGGACCACGGCATGCCCCAGGTTGCGCAGCACACGATCAGGATCGCCCACGGCAGCCAGGCATATGCGGTTTCACCGGCGGTATATCGATAATTCCACTCCCCGGCTGGTTGTGTCGCACCTGTGGGGACTCCATCGGACGAAGCTGCCACCGCCTGACGCTCGGACTTCAGCAGAAAACGCGTCTTCGGATGCCAGACAAAGCGCAGGAACAGCGCCGTACAGATCACCGAAAAAACGCCCGAGACTACGTCGGTCACCAAGTGGAAAGTCTGAGTTTGCGAGGCGAAGAACTGCATCACGGCAAAGGACAATCCGGAACACAAGGTCGCGGGCCACACCTCCCACGCATCTTTCCACTTGCCGCCTTGCATGAACACGAATGTTGTCACCAGCCAGAAAGGTATGAGGACGGACACGAACGGGAGCTGCCTGCCGGCCATTGCGGAGAGCGTGACCTGATCGAGACCGCTTACCGCGGCCAAGGTCACGATCGGGGTACCGATCGCTCCCCACGCCACCGGGGCAGTATTGGCCAGCAGGTTGAGTACAGCCGCCTCGAACGGGGAGAAGCCGATCCCGACCATGACTGCGCCCGCGATTGCCACCGGAGTGCCGAAACCCGATGTCCCCTCGATGATCGCGCCGAAGGAAAAGGCGATCAACAGTACCTGCAGCCGCCGGTCTCGAGAGATGTGGATGATCGAGTCCTTGACGATCTCGAACTTTCCGGTGATCACCGTCATGGTGTAGAGGAACATCGCCGCCAGCACGATCCAGATGATGCCCAGAAAGCCGGAGAGCGATCCAAAAGCGAACGCTGAGAATGCCGACTTGAAGGGCATGCGGAAGACGAGGCACGCAATGAGAAAAGCGGCGACAACGCCGAAGAACGCAGCGTAGGGAGCGCTGATGCCGAGGTGGCGCTCCCCGCGCTTGTCCCGGTGCGGGTGGAGCGCGATGAAGTACAGCAGTGTCAGGATCGGGACCGCTGCTACCAGCGTCGATAATGCGACATTGCCGAGCGGGTTGTAATTCTGATGGTAGGTCTGGGCGGCAGCGCTATCGGCACCGAAGAGCGGAGATGCAGAAAGAAAAAGGCCCAGCGAGCTCAACAACCTTTTCATTCGCTACCTCCGGTAGAAAACTCATCCCAGAGTCGAGACCCGAATCGCAGCCCCACGCGCAATCCCGGATTCGGAACAGTGTACATGGGAATACGTGATGCGGGCTGGCGGTGCACATCTGAAGACGAAAACCAAAAAATGATTTCGGGTTCCCCGCCGAAGCCAACACCGGCCTTACGCGGGGCACTCTCAGGATTACGAATGAACGCCGACAAAATCGCTTAGCTGGGCCACCCCGCCACGGTTCTGCGTCGTCTTGACAATGTGAGGTTTACAGTTTCGAGATACTGTTTACTTCTTGCCGATTTGCCTGTCCGGAGGTGAGATTCCTTGCCCGAGACTTCTATAACCCAGCGAGCCCTTCAGATCGAGCACGTCACTATACGATCGGCAAAAACCTTCGCGCAGGTCGAAGCAGATCTCGAACACTGAGTGCCAAAACTCGAGCGGAATCAAAGCTTCCAAATCTAATGCGTAAGACACACCGGGATCGCTCGTGTGCATTTGCTGCGACGAACGAACTACAGTCGGCTGACCGCCATTGTCAGCTTCAATCAACCGGTTTCCGAGACTACCAATCAAGAAGGAGAATCCCATGGCAACCGTGAACGCACCTACCAAACCCGCACAGATTCGCCTGGCCCGACGGTCGCCCGCCTACTGGCGTGTCACGATCGACAACCCGCCGATCAACGTTATGGGCCCGGAAATGGTCCGGCAGTTCCAGGAAGTAATCGATGCTCTCGAGGGCGACGAGCATGTCAGGGTCGTGGTCTTCGACAGTGCGGTCGACGACTACTTTCTGAATCACTCCGATTTCACGGCCAAGCTGGAGGACCTGACCGCACTGCCGCCCGGCCCCACAGGTTTGCCCCCTTGGCCGGACTTTCTCGTGCGTCTGACCCGCCTGCCAGTCGCCTCCATCGCCCTTATCCGCGGCCGGGCGACCGGCAACGGCAGCGAGCTTACCCTGGCCTGCGACATG
Source organism: uncultured Terriglobales bacterium (assembly GCA_964559835.1). Taxonomy (GTDB): domain Bacteria; phylum Acidobacteriota; class Terriglobia; order Terriglobales; family Acidobacteriaceae; genus DAISJI01. The sequence continues at coordinate 26,512 of CAZLJE010000029.1, read as the reverse complement.
AGTTTCGCCAGCCTCGAAAAGGCAATCATCTCGCAATGGGAAGTGGGTGTCGGGATGGTTGCCGGGGGCGGTCCCATGGCCCGGTTGCCCGAACTCATCGGCCGCAACCGCGCGCTCGAAGTGCTGTTGAGCTCGGAAGACATCAGGGCAGACCGGGCAGAGGCTTACGGCTACGTCAACCGCGCCCTCCCCGACGCCGACCTGGACGCGTTCGTGGAGGCGCTCGCGACCCGGATCGCCAAGTTCGACAAATGGGCGATCGGCAACACTAAGCGCCTCGTTAACACCAGCCTGCCGCCGGACGTCGAACTCGGCGCCGGGTGGGATGCGTGCATCGCCTCGCTCGGCCGACCCGCTGCTCAGGATGGGATCAAAGCGCTCATGGCGCGCGGCTTCCACAAGCCCGGGGATGCCGAAAATCGGCTCGGATACTACATCGGCCAAATCCCGCGCTAGGCCGGCGCCGGACGCGAGTGCACGTTTTGCGGAGCTTGCAACCACAGGCTCCGCAATTACTGAGGTTAAAGTGCGATACAGTCGTCGCACTCCAGAGAGCCTCCAACGCTTCCCCGAAGTTTGGATTATTTGTTGCTCACCGGGAATTGATTAATAACTGCCGCGCCTGCCTTGCTGACGACCTCGTCCTGAGAATCCGTACCTCCCGAACAACCGATTGCGCCGATAAGTACGCCCTGGTCGATGAGTGGAATGCCGCCTCGAGACGCAATGACTCCATCGAACGCGAGCAGATAGTTGAGATGCATAACGTTGATGCCGTCTTCGAAGACCTTGGTCGGGCGCCGGAAGATTGCGGCTGCTCGTGCCTTGTGTTCCGCAATCTGAATGGCGGCGAGCATCGCGCCGTCCATTCGTTGGAAGGCAACTAAGTTACCACCGGAATCGGATACTGCCATGTTCATCTTCCAATTCCGCTTCTTGGCCTCTGCCACGGCGGCGTGAATAACCGCCTGGGCTCGGTCGAGCGATATCGGGGGCCCATAGGGCACATCGAATGGTATTTCGTCCGGGATGGCATCGAGAGGATTCGACGTGAGCGGTGCTTCGTTGCTTGACATAAATTTCCCTCCGAAGGGTTAGGAGGTTGTGTTCACAGAACTGTCCGAGATGCGCGCGGTAAATCTGAGCGGCCGAGGCGCCGAGTATCACCTTGGCTGGCGCATGGGATGTGTCTGTCCTTCCAGCTCGACCAGATTTGTCCGCACTCGGTCGCCGACCTGCGCGCTCTTTAGCGTCGCCAGGAATTTCTTAGTGAAGTCCTGCTGCAGATGGAAATCCTGTGCTGCTTGCGACCTGTAAATCTCATAGAAAACAAATGTATTGGGATCGTCTTTTCGTGCCGTGACGTAAAACGCTTCCACGCCCGGCTCCGCCCGTACCAACGGCAGGTATTGGCTTGTGGCCTCGACAAGCTCTGCGCGGCGCTCTGGCTGAATCTTTGCTTCGATCAGCATGATCACTTTTTCGCTCGCCATATTGGGCTGCTCCTCTCGATTCTCATTGGCCGGCGTATCCACCGCCTGCTCCGCTCGCAGCACGTGCAGCGCCCACGCGCTCGCGGCCATCAGCACTGCCACGGCCACGATTCGGATCGTTTTCATGTTAATCCTTTCGTTAGATACGATTTGACGCCCGACATACTGATCCGCGTTAAGGCTGGATCCAGGCACTCACATGTCCACCGAGCGTGGCGACCCATTCGCTGTGGATCACTGTGTCGTCCGCATAAAAGTCGCTGTTGATTATATAGTTAACTGGCGGGTGGCCCACCTTGTATCTTGCACCGCGAGCGTAACGTGGAGCGTTGCGTTCTGGCGGAGAGGCCGTACCACCCTAAGGCCGAGTCGAGTGTGCCTGGGACGGAAGCCGAACGCAGCCTAACCCAGGAGGCACTCATACACATGCGGCCTAGGTGCACTACTTCGCTCCCTACCTTCGCCAACATTAACCTTCCCGTTAGACAGTGTTAAGGCCCATGTTGACGGCTGCGTGTCGCGCAGGTGCGTCAACAAGCGCCAAGTGGAAGTTACTTTCCGCCGTGTGTACAAAACTTTTGCACTGAGCGGCGCACGTTTATATCGTGAAACGATATTTATGCAGGAGCGGCAGGCGCCAGCAAGTTACCAGAAAATCCGAGACTTATGGGGAAACGACTTTGGCAGCCTCATGCGCCATCCTTTGGGGCCGAAATTGCAACCGGAAGGAGCAATGTAGCGTTCTCCCCAAGGCATTGTTCTCCCTGCGGGAACAATGTACTTCGGCTCAGTGAACCACGTAGATCCGCTACGTGTCGCTTCACGCGGAGTTCCTCTCAACAGCCCGAACCGGCGGTAAAAAAGGAGAAGATATGCGGCGATCGATAGTTCCCGCATTTGCTGTCGTCCTCCTGTCGACAATGGCCCTGGCCAACACTGTTGTGCCACTTTGCTCGACTGTAACCACACTCGAAGGGGCAATCGGCCTACCCAGCGGTTGCACAATCACGGACAAAACTTTTGCCAATTTTGCGTTCAATGCGGTGAATGGCGTGCTTGCCGCAACCGGGGTCGTGACCAGCTTCAACCAGATTGGCAACAACGACTTCCTCACCCTAACCGGGGCGTTCGTGGGCAACGCCTTACTGCCCACGACCTACACTATTGATTACAGCGTTCTGGCCACGGCCAATGTAATCGAGGACCTTGGTGTGAACCTCACCAATGGCAATCCTCTGGGGCCTGTGACAGTGAACGAATTTGCCTGTGTTGCTGCAACCGGTGGGGTGTCGTTCACCACCAGCGTGAGCGGGACACCAACTGGCTGCTCGTCAGGCAATTTCTACACCTTCACTGCCGATGCGCTGAACCCGATCGGTGGCGTCACCTTCACTCCGAGCGCGTTCGTGCTGGTTGAGAAGCAGATCGAGTTGGGAGCATCGACCGGCATCGCCAGCCTTAGTTCGCTGACGAATGAGGTCTCGCAGACGCCGGAGCCGGCGACCGTCTCGCTCTTAGTAACTGGCTTGATTGGTCTCGGCACCCGGTTGCGCCGAAAGAAACGCTGAGCAGAGACTTACCTCTCGCCCGCGCCGATTTTCAGAGAACCCCACCTCGCCTCCGCGCCTTTTGGCGGATGGGTGGGGTTTTTTCCCTCTGTGCGGTTAAATCCCCCCTCGTGCGCCAGCTCACCATTATCGGCACTGGCTTCGTCGGCGGTTCGCTCGCGCTCAAAAAGCGCGGCTTCAGCGGCCGCATCGAGCGTCTCGGCCCCGTGCTCCCGTGGGATATGTTGTTCACCGAAACTTCGGACCTGTCACAAGCCTGCTCGTTCGCGAAGGAACTGTAAATAGAGAATTCGTGTAAAAAGTTCCGGAATCCGTCGAGTCACGTTCTGTGACAATCGGAGCCAGGTGATTGTGGCGGCGTGAGTTGCGCGATGCGGCCGATTGGCACGTGTGCTGCTCATCCTTCGGTGTTACGGAGGATTCTCATGAGCAAGCGAATCGCGCAATCGATTGCAGCAATCGCTCTTTGCGCGCTGATGGCGTCGGGCAGCGCGTGGGCGCAGGGTCGCGGACACGGCCGCGGCATGTCGGCCGCAAACCAGGGATGGCGAAGCGACAACGACCACGATGCATGGCGGAATAGCGACTGGCGCGGAGATCGGGACCGGTGGACGTTCGGCAACGACCAGCGTCCGCGCGGATGGGACAAAGGCAAGAAGAACGGATGGGGCGGTTGCGACGTACCGCCCGGCCAGGCGAAGAAGATGGGCTGCACGCCGTCGTCACGCGCGTTCAGCGGATACGGTCATCGGCACGATTATGTGCGGCGCGACCGCGACCGTGATCGCGATCGCAGCGACCGGCGCAGCCATCGCTAGTTGAAGATGCAGCGAATGTGATCGAATTGCCCGCGGGCCTGCAACTCGTGTACATTCCTCCAACTTCCACGGTTAGGAGAAATGCTGCATGAAAGCTTGCATCGCGGTAATCGTGCTATTTGCCTCTATGGCTGTCGTCGCGCAGTCTCCCACTGCCGATCGAGAAGCCATTCGCGCCCTCGACAAGCAGTGGTCACAGGCCGCCGGCGCGAAAGACCTGGACAAGGCGGTTTCGTTCTACGCGCCCGACGCGTACGCCATGCCGTTCAACGCTCCCGCCGCCAAGACGCCCGAACAGATCCGCGCCATGTGGAAGGGGATGATGGCCGCGCCCGGCTACGCCCTGAAGTTCGGTCCCACGCGTATTGAAGTCGCCAAGTCCGGTGACATGGCGTACGACATCGGCACATTTGAGCTAAAGGAAAACGATCCGCAGGGCAAGCCTTCCACAATCATCGGCAAGTACGTTGTCGTATGGAAGAAGATTGGCGGGCAGTGGAAAGCGGTAGCCGACATCTTCAACACCGACAAGTAGCCCAGGAGCGTGTTTCATTCGGCGATGACTCTGCCGACCATGACAGTCACGCCGCCAGTCGCGAAGTTCGGCAGATCGCGCAGTGCGGCCATGCCCTCGGAAGATTGCAGCGACGTCTCCATCTGCTCGAGTGTGGGGAAGTACAACTCGGCCATGCGGTAGAACGCGGGACGCCCGCCGTCAGGCGAACCCGTGAACCGAGTCAACTCCAAACGCGCAACGCCGGGGATTTTGCCGGCGATCTGCATGTGCGTGCTGTTGTAGTAGCTCTCGAATGCGGTCGGATCGGTCGGGTGTCCGTAAATCACCGTGAGCTTGATCACAGTCCTCTCCTCTAATTCTTACGGCGCTTTCGCTGCCACGACGCCGATGTTAGCGATGGTGTCGCCTTTCTTCATCGAAGGCAGGGCGTTGATGTATAGCACGACGCCGCTGGAGGGCGCGATCGCCTCCTGGATCGTCTTACCGAACCAGTCGGTGACGTAGCCGATCTTCATGCCTTGCTGGACGTACGTCCCGCGCTTCACGAGCGGATAGAAAACACCGGCATCGTTTCCGGTAACGCTGTCGATGTGCTCGATCCAGACAGGGTTCTGGATGGGGTCACCCGCCCTGGCAACACCGGCTAGGGTGGACCACCCAGCCGGCCACCCGTCAAGCATCTTGAGGTAATGCATCACGTTCAGACAGCCGCGCGTGAGTGCATTGAGGTCATCGGTCTCGACTCTGCCTGCATAACCCGCTTCGGCGGTAATCGACGGCTTGCCGCGAAGGCTGGCCGTCGTCTCGAGATAGCGCGAGGCGTTGGGATCGGTCGGCCGGTCTTTCGAGATGATGATCGTGTCCAGGCCGAACGCCAGCACCATGTCCTTGGTGATCGCGTCCTGCTTCGCGTTGCCCGTCGGGGCCCAGTAGCTGTACGGACGTAGGCTCTCGTCGAGATCGCCGCCGTGAAGGTCCATGAGATTGTCCGTCTTCTCGACCACTTCCTTCGTCATGTAATACGACACGCGCTCGGTCTGTGTGCCGTTGGGATTGCCCGGGTAGTAGCGGTTCATGCTCTTGTTGTCCACTGGGTTGACGTGCGGGACCTTCTGCGTGAACGACGCGATGTTCACGAGCGGGACGAGGATGAGCGTGCCGCGGAGCGACTCCGGTTGCATGGTTTGGGCGAGCTTTTCGACCGCGATGATCGAGGTGTACTCGGTCCCGTGCGCGCCGGAGACGATGGCCAGCGTCGGCCCCGGATTGGGACCGCGAATAATGACGACGGGAATGCGCGTGCCCGGGTCAGAGCCGGCGGGCACTTCGATGTAGCCGGTGGCTTTTTGTCCGGGCGCGGCGGAGGCAGTACCGACGGTAAGCGTTTGCGCGAAGGAAGTTACGGCAAGCAGAAGAACGATGGTGACGCGGAGCATGGGCTCTCCTTTGCGGGCGGCAGTATAAAGGCTTTCACCACAAAGGACACGAAGGAACACGAAGGTAAGCCCGGATTCCTCCGGGCTTCAGCGCATCTTTGCAGGCGAGACGCCCGCGTTACTCGGACGTGAAGTAATCGACGGCTACCGGGCTCTCAAACAGCGAGTAGTCGCGCGTGACGACGGTGATGCCGCTGTCGGTGACGAAATAGCGCTGCCGGTCGGCTTCCGAGTCGTAGCCGATGATGGAGCCTTCCGGAATATGGACGTCGCGGTCGATGATCGCCCGCCGGATGCGGCAATGGCGGCCGACATTGACATGGCTGAAGACGATGCTCGCCTCGATGTCCGAATATGAGTTCACCCGCGAATCAGGCGAGAGAATGCTGCTCCGGACCGTGCCGCCGGAGATGATGCATCCGGACGAGACCATGGAGTCGAAGGCGCTGCCCATGCGGTTCGGATCGGAGAAGACGAACTTGGCCGGCGGATACTGCCGCTGGAACGTCCGGATCGGCCACTGTTCGTCGTACAGGTTGAACACGGGCGCGACCGAGATCAGGTCCATGTTCGCTTCGTAGTAGGCGTCGAGCGTGCCGACGTCCCGCCAGTACAAAGCTTCCTTGCGGTTCTCGTCGATGAAATTGAAGGAGTAGATCTTGTACTCGTCGACCATCTTGGGCAGGATGTCGTGCCCAAAGTCGTGCGACGAATCGGGGTCCTCGGCGTCCTTGAGCAGCACCGGGATAAGCACGTCGGTGTTGAACAGGTACACGCCCATGGAACCGTCGACCATGCGCGGGTTGTAGGGCGAGCGCAGGTCGGTTTTCTTCGGCTTCTCCTGGAAGCCGGTGATGCGGCCGTCGCGCGCCACCTCCACCACGCCGAACCGGAAGGTCTCATCCGGTTCGATGAGGATGGTCGCCAGCGTCACGTCGGCGCCCGAGTCGCGATGCTGCTGGAGCATGCGCTCGTAGTTCATCTTGTAAATGTGGTCGCCGCTCAAGATGAGCACGAAACGCGGCTGCTCGCTGCCGATCGAATAAATGTTCTGGTACACGGCGTCAGCCGTTCCGAGATACCAGTTCTCGCTGACGCGCTTCATCGGCGGCAGGATCTCGACAAACTCGCCCAAGTCGCGCGCGACGATATTCCAGCCTTCGCGTATGTGGCGATTGAGAGACAGGGCCTTGTACTGCGTCAGGATGTAGACCTTGCGCAGGTCGGAGTTGATGCAGTTGGAGAGCGTGATATCGATGATCCGGTAAATGCCGCCGAAGGTGACTGCTGGCTTGGCGCGGTCGCGGGTCAGCGGGTAGAGCCTTTCACCGGCGCCGCCGGCCAGCAGGACTCCCAGGGTGTCCTTCATGTCGTCTGTCCAAAACGTTACAGATGGCTGTTGGAACGGTTAGGAGGCCCGATGCGTCTGAGGAAAACTATCCTACAACAGTAAAGAGTAATAAGTACTGAGTAATAAGTAATGAGTGAACCTGCTGTTGGGTTGGCTCATTACTTATTACTTATTACTGACACTCATTACTGACCGATTCAGGCCGCATCATCCAATGAGATTCTTAGCGACTTCAGGAACTTTACGTCCTGCGCGTTGACCTTGAATTCGGGGTCGACAGCGGCGGAGCCGGCGCTTTTGCCGACCAGCGTAGGCTTGCCGGGCGGTTGCTCGTCGGCCTTATTGAACCCGACCGTCGCTTCCAGCACGAGGAACACGTCGTACCCGCCCGCTTTGATCTTGCCGATCACCTCCGCGATCTGTTCGGACTCGGCCAGGGATTCATTAATGGCTTCACCGAGCTCCTTCATGAGCTGCTTCAAGCGCTGGTTCACGCGTGGCCCCCAAACCCGGAACGGTGCATCCGCAAGCCGGATGCCAAAAATTAGGAGAACAAAACCCGCTCCTGATCAGTTTGGATGCCTGCGTCCATCACACGGTTTTGTGATTTACGTCCGGAAAGGCCGGCCACGCGCTGATAAAATCCGAGTGTGCCGGTAATCTCCACAGCCAGAAAACTGGGCATCCTGGGCCGGGTGGTTTCGCGGCAGGCGGGAGAAAACCGTGTGCTCCGAGCCGGTTGGGGCGCCCTGCGGTTGACCGCGAGCCGCGTCGCCCAGGTGCTTCACCTCTTGTTTTTGCAGGTGGCGGGCGTATTCTTTCTCGCTTTCGCCGCCGGAGGGGGAATCGCCGCCTGGCGCGAGTACCACAAGTGGAGCGCAGGCCAGATCGGGCCGGGAAAAATGTACCTGGCCGCTGCATTTGGCGCTCTCTTTCTCTGGTTTGCGGTGAGTTCGTTCTGGAGGGCGGCAAAGAAGCGTCGCTAGTCTCTCGTCGCTAGTCGCACGACAGAGCCGTTCACACGAACGACACAATGTCCGCACGAAGGACACGATGGAAGGCGGACCGTTAATGGCAGAAAAGACGATTCCGGTTCTGAAGGGCGGAGTACGCGAGGAGCAGACCTCGTCGCACATCTCGGTCAACCCGCTATATACGCCCGCCGATCTCGCCGGCACCGATTACGATCGCGCTCTCGGCTACCCCGGCCAGTATCCATACACGCGCGGCGTGCAGACCACGATGTACCGTGGGCGCCTGTGGACCATGCGCCAGTACGCCGGCATGGGCGACGCCGAAGAATCCAACAAGCGGTACAAATACCTGCTCGCAAACGGAACGACCGGGCTCTCGGTCGCCTTCGACCTGCCGACCCAGATCGGGCTGGATTCGGACTCGACGCTCGCGCTCGGCGAGGTCGGCAAAGTCGGCGTCGCCATCGATTCGCTCGAGGACATGGAGCGCCTCTTCGACGGCATCCAGCTCGATAAAGTCTCGACTTCGATGACGATCAACGCGACTGCGTCCATCCTGCTCGCGCTGTACATCGCCGTCGCGAAGCGGCAGGGAAGCGACACGCGCAAGCTCAGCGGTACCGTCCAGAACGACATCCTGAAGGAGTACATCGCGCGCGGGACGTATATCTATCCGCCGGCGCAGGCGATGCGGATCGTTACCGACATCTTTGCCTACGCGAACGAACACGTTCCCGAGTGGAACACCATCTCCATCTCCGGTTACCACATGCGCGAGGCCGGGTGCACGGCGGTGCAGGAAGTCGCGTTCACGCTGGCGGACGGCATGACCTACGTGCAGGCGGCGCTGAACGCCGGGCTCGACGTCGACAAGTTCGCGCCACGCCTCTCGTTCTTCTTCGCCAGCTTCAGCAACTTCCTGGAAGAGATCGCCAAGTTCCGCGCTGCGCGCCGTATGTGGGCGCGCATCATGCGCGAGCATTTCGGGGCCAAGAATCCACGCTCGCTGATGCTGCGATTCCACACGCAGACCGCCGGGTCCAGCCTAACGGCGCAACAGCCGGAGAACAACATCGTCCGGACGGCGCTGCAGGCGCTGGCGGCGGTGCTGGGCGGCACGCAGTCGTTACACACGAATTCCTACGACGAAGCACTGGCGCTGCCGACCGAGGAAGCCGTCCGCATCGCGCTTCGCACTCAGCAGATCATTGCTTATGAATCCGGAGTGGCGCAGACGATCGATCCGCTTGCGGGGTCGTATTACGTCGAGTGGCTGACCAATGAGATCGAGAAACACGCGCAGGGATACCTCGACAAAATCGACGCTATGGAGGGCATGCTCAAGGCGATCGAGCGCGGCTACGTGCAGCAGGAGATCCAGAACGCCGCCTACGAATTCCAGCAGAATGTAGATCGCCTGGAGCAGGTGGTGGTCGGTGTCAACCGTTTCGAGATCGAAGAAGAGAAGCAGATCGACATCCTGCGCATCGACCCGGAACTGGAGCGAAAGCAGATCGAGCGGGTGCGGGCGCTGCGCACGAAGCGCGATACGGGTCCGTGGCAGGAAGGGTTGAAAGCCGTCGAAGGCGCCGCGCGCGATGGCCGCAACCTGATGCCCGCGATCATCCAGGCCGTCGAGAGCTACGCCACCGTGGGTGAGATCAGCGACACCATGCGCAGAGTGTTCGGGGAATACAAAGAGACGGTGGTGATCTGAACGGCGATTAATGTCATCTAGAAGCGAAAGCGGCGGCACGCCGCCGCCCATGACGCAAATTGGCTGAATACGACGAGTCTTACTGCGGAACGATGAACTCGACGCCGCGTTCCTCGTTGGCTTTTCTCGTGGCGTCCAGGTTCAAATCCGAGAGCGGCACCTTGTTCGCCGCACGTTCGGTAAATGTCCAGAGTGTCTGCCCGACGATGGCGTAGTTGCGCACTTCCACCCGGCGGCCATCGAGATAGATGAGCACCGTCGGAGGCATTGCACGCTCCGGCTGCTGGACCACCGCCGCGGGCGGTTGCGATGGCGCCGGTGTCGCTGCCCGCGGCTGCGCATAGATGCCCAAACCCTGCTGCCGCATCTGCTCGTTCAAACCGTAGTCCGGCGGATAGTAATCGCCGCCCGATCCGTAGCCGTAATCGTACGCCGGTTCCGAGGGAGCATAGCCGTAGTCGAAATCGTCGTAGAACGATAGAGGATACCAGGGGTAATAGAAGTACGGATAAACGTACGAGTAGGGATAGAAAAACCTGCGCGAATTGCGGAACGACCGCCGATCCCCGAATCCGCGAAAGCCGCGGTTTCCGCGGAATCGGAAGCCGCCGCGAAAGCCTCTCCCGGCGCCGAAGGTGACCCCACCGCCGCGGAACGGCCGGCCTGCTCCTCTGCCGAACCCGGCGCCGCCGCCGCGAAATCCCATACCGCCATGCGATCCGAAACTGCTGCCACCGGAGCGGCTGCCTACGGAACCACCGCGGCCTCCCATGGAACCACCGCCGTGGCCCCCGCCACGCTGCGCGCACAAAGGGAGTGTCAGGAAGAATGTAAGGAGCACGACGGTGAGGGTCCGCCGCATAAGGGAATTATAGTCCCGTCGCGGTTCGAATGGGTGGCCGAAAAAGCAGCCCCGGACGTCCGTAACTCTGACCGGGTTATCCCGCGGCGGCCGCGTCAGGGAACGAGGCGATGGCGGCTCTTTCGTCGTCAAAAATTTCGAACATACTCAGCAGGCCGAGGATCTTGAGTGTCTGCGTGACCAGCTTGGAAGGCTGCACCAGCTTGATGGCCCCACCCTTTTGTTTGAGCATCGACTGGTAACGCACCAGAGCGCCGATGCCGCTGGAATCCGCCATCGGGACCTCGCCCATGCTGGCGACCACCGAGACATGCCCCTCGGCAACGACGCCGTCGATCGCCGTACGCAACTCATCGACCGGGTCGCCCAACTTGAGTTGTCCCTTCATGCGGATGACGTGCACCTTGCCCTGTTTGCGAACATCGATCTCCACGGTTCCTCCCGCCGGCTCTGACCCCGCCACTACGCCGGATAGAGTCCGCAGCACGTTACGGTAGTTGTCGCAGTTTTGCAAGAGTGTGGACTCCGCGCCCCCGCGGAGCGGACCCTGGTTTCGCTCTCACGCACTGTCGCTGCATTGTGCATTCGGTGCTCGCTCTAAAACGGAGTTCGGAACCGGGGGCCGGACGGAGTTGAAAGTGGGCGCATGATGGCAAAAATTTGACCGTCTGCGGGAAAAACTTGCCGGGCCAGCAAGGTTCTTCATTCATCCCGCAGTTGAGTCTTGACGATACGGAGTGCTATGTTGGCATGCTGCCAACCCATTGGCGCGCAGACTATGAGTACGTTACCAGCTCCGAGCCCGATCGCAATTCGCAACATCCTGCTGGCTACGGACTTTGACCCGATCACCGAGTCGGCGCTGCACTACAGTCTCGCCATTGCCCGTCGTTACAACGCCAAGATCTTTCTGGTGCACGTGGTGCGCCCGGACCTGTTTGGCGGGGAGAACCGCAGTACCCTCGACGACGCCTGGCGCGAAGCCCAACGCCACATGACCGATCTCCTGATCGCCGGCCAACTGCAAGGAGTTGCTCACCAGGTCATGGTCGAGCAGGGTGAAGTCTGGCCGGTGCTCGCGCACAAGATCGAGATGCTGCATGTCGATCTCCTTGTGATCGGCACGCATGCACGCAGCCGCATCGGCAAGTTGCTCCTCGGGTCCATCGCCGAGGAGATCTTCCGGCAGGCCACTTGTCCCGTTCTGATGGTCGGGCCCAACGCGCCCGCACCAGCCGCCAAAGGCATACAGAAGCTACTTTTCTGCACCGGGTTCAGTGCGCATTCGTTGGCCGCCGGTGGATTAGCACTGTCGCTCGCGCAACGCCAGGGCGCGGAACTCATCCTCCTTCACGTGGTGACGAACGCTCCGGATTCGGCGGAGGAGCGGGAGAAGATCCGCGCAGAGGCCCTTGCGCGATTGCGCTCTCTGGTTCCGCCTGATGCCGATCTGGAGCAGCCGCCACATTGCATCGTGGAATTCGGCGACGGCGCAGAACGCATCCTTGCGGTCGCATCGGAACAGCGACCGGGTGCCATCGTCATGGGCGTTCGACAGCCGGTGGGATTCGCGCGCCGCCTGAGGTGGGCGACGGCGTATGCGGTTGTCAGCGAGGCCGCGTGTCCGGTGCTGACCGTTCGTTCCCCAGATACATCCGAGGCGCAATGAAAACGTGCGAGCAGTGTGGGCGCGAGCACTCGGGCGCAGGCCCACTCTGTGAGGCCTGCCTCAGCGCGGCGCCGGCTGCCGCTCCTCTCGTTGTCACGTCCACAGCACGCGACCTGTCCGCGCCGGCGACCATCGCCCTTGTTGCCATCAATGCCGCCGTGTTCCTCATCATGCTGGCAAAGGGAACGCCGCTGCTCAAGCCGACGTCCGCCGATGTCCTTCGTTTCGGCGGAAACTTCGGCCCACTCTCGCTTGGCCCGCAGTGGTGGCGGATGTTCACTGCGATGTTCGTCCACATCGGCCTGGTTCACCTGCTCATCAACGAGTGGTGCTTGTGGGACCTGGGCTTCATGGCCGAAAACCTGTACGGCTCCCGGACGTTCCTTGGCGTGTACATCCTGTCCGGACTGACGGGAAGCCTGGTGAGCGTTGCCTATAATCCTGCGACGGTGAGCGCAGGCGCGTCGGGCGCGATCTTCGGCATCGCGGGCGCGCTCATCACGACGCTCTACTTCGGCCGCATCCCCGCGCCGCCCAAGGCATTGCGCGCCAGCCTCATCAGCCTTCTCGTGTTCGCGGGATTTAACCTGGCCTACGGATTCCAGCGCGGTGGCATCGACAACGGTGCGCACGTTGGCGGGTTGGTAGCAGGCCTGATCATGGGCGCGATCCTCAGCCGCGACTTCGGCGCCGCTCCCGAACAGCATCAGCACGTGCATCGTTGGGCCATGCCGGTGATCGGGGCCATGGTCGTGATCGCCATCTTTGTCGTTCGCTGGTACGAGGCGCCGATGGTCAGACTGGCCCACGCGCAGGAGTTGCTGGCGAAGAACGACACCAGGAACGCCATCCGAGAGATGAACGAGGTTGTCCGCGCGCGCCCGAAATACGCCAACGCGTGGATGTTGCTCGCCGGCGCGTACATTCGTTCCAACCAGCCGAGCGACGCGGAAGCTGCGCTGAAGAAGGTGGCGGAACTGGATCCGAAGAGCGAGGTCCCGCTGGCGGAGCTCTCCATCCTGTACCTGCGGACCAATCGCTTCCAGGAAGCGTCCGATGTCATGGCGCGCATGACGCAGATCAATCCGAACGATTACGACGCATACGTCAACCGCGGCGTGGCGCTGAATCGCCTCAACAGGACTTCCGAAGCTGTCGAGTCATTCAAGCGTGCGGTGGCGTTAAAGCCGAATCAACCGATCGGCTGGTACAACCTCGGCCTCAGCTACATGTCCCTGAAGCAATACGATAACGCCATCAATGCCTTTCGGCAGGTGACGAAGCTCATCCCCGACGATCCCGAGCCTTGGGTCTGGCTGTCGAACGCGTACCAGCAGAAGGGAATGGGCAAAGAGGCCGACCAGGCGTACGTGCAAGCGGTGTCCCTGCGGACCAAGCGCACGCAGCAGATGCAACGGCAGCAGCAGAAGCGTCGCTAATTACTTATCTTCGATGGGAGCAGCCGCAGGTCAAGGTTCTTGCCCAGCTTCTTGAAAACCGGGTCGGAAGAGACGAGCGTTGCGTTCGAGTCGATCGCGAGCTCAGCGGCAAACGCATCGGCGTAGCCGAGCTTGAATACCGATTTCAGTTCGGCTGCGTTTTCTGCCGCTTCCGTACTTACAGACAAAATTTCGATGGCAGCGCGCAGGGGCGCTAACGATCGCTTTACGTGCTCCAAGTCAGCATGACGGCGCAGTATGTAGAACGCCTCACCCCAATTCACCGCCGACATCATGAGCGCCACCGATCCGCGGGTGCGATCCGAAAATATCTTGTCTACGGCCTCGGCGCCTGTCCGATTCTGCACGTAGGTGAGCAATACATTCGTGTCCAGAACGTATGTTTTCACCGTTCGCGGTGCTCGCGGATGCGCTCTTTCCTGCGCTCGCGACGCAACTCAGCTGTCAACGACGGTTTCACGTGTGCGAAAGACCCTCGTACTGCGCGAATCTGATCGTAGAGGCTGGTCGTAATGTAGGCGCGGTCGCCGTCCACCGCGAAGAACACTTCGGATCCGGTGCTAATTCCGAGGCTCTTCCGCATCTCAGCAGGAAGGACAACCTGGCCTTTCGAACTCACCGTTGATTTATATACGCCCATGGCACATATCTTACCACCAGGTAAGACGTTAGTACCTTCCGTGTCCTTTGCTGTCCTGTTCCGTGGAGGCGTTCATCTTCGCCGTGATCTCGTTGCGGACTTCCCACAGCGCTTTGTATAGGACGCCGCGCTCCATGCGCTGTTGCAGGATCTCGACCGGCGTGCCCATCGTACCCACGACGTCGCCGCCGATGATGCGCTGCGCCAGCTTCAGGTGATGGAAGCGGAAGGCCTGCATGCGCTCGTCGAAATTCAGCAGTTCTTCCGCGAGATCATGCAGCGAGAGGAACTCGGAGTGGAGGCGATAGAGGTCGTTCACGCCGATGCCGCGCTTCTCCAGTTGCGACATGAATGCTTCGCCGAGCGGCGGACCGATGTGCAGCAAGGCGACGAACCCGGGGGAATCGAGGCCGCTGCCGTGGCCCAGCCCGGCGCGGATGATGTGGTACTCGTAAGGCGTGATCGTCTCCAGTACCTGCAACAGCGAAACGGGCGGCTCGAGCAGCTTGAGCGCGCGACGGATGAGGCGCGAGGCGCGATCGTATTCACCGGCTTCGACATGGTCCCGGGCGCGCGTGAGTTCCCACGCCGCGCCCTTCATCAGCAATTCGGAACTCTGGTGGACGACCTGGAACGTGAGTTCATCCGGATGCAGCAGTTCTTCTGTCTTCTTCTGAAGCGCGAGCAGTTCGTCGGTGCGCAGGTAGCGCTCGTAGTCGCTGGCGGCGGTGCCGGGAAGGACCGGTTTCGTCTGTTCGTTGCGGTCGCTCATGGTCGTTGCGGCGCGCGTTCCTCGCCGACGATCTCGCCGTCGCGCATGTGAAGCTGGCGGTCGGCGAAGCGCGCGGCTTCGGGGTTGTGCGTGATCATCAGGACCGTCTGGCCCAGCTCCTTATTCGTCTGGCGCAGCAGGCCGAGAACGATGTCCGAGTTCTTGGTGTCCAGGTTGCCCGTGGGCTCGTCGGCCAGGATGATCGCAGGCTGGTTGATCAACGCGCGCGCCAGCGCCACGCGCTGCTGTTCACCGCCGCTGAGTTCCGAAGGCCGGTGATCGAGCCGCTTGTCGATGCCCAGCATCTTGACGATGCGGCCGAGGTACTCGCGGTTCTGGCCGTTGCGTGCGGCGATGTCCTGCGCAATCTCGATGTTGCCCAGCGCGGTCAGGGTCGGCAGCAGGTTGAATTTCTGGAAGACGAAGCCGATCTTGCGTTTGCGCATGCGAGTGCGCTCGGCGTCGGAGAGCTTCGAGAAGTCGTCGCCGTCGATGATCACGCGCCCGGTATCGGCGCGAGTGAGTCCACCGAGCATGTAAAACAGCGTTGACTTGCCGCTCCCTGAAGGGCCGACGACCGCGAGGAATTCGCCCTGCTCCACAGTGAAGGAGACGTTCTGCACGGCCGGCACCTCGACCTTACCGACGTGGTACACCTTGCGGACGTTCTCTACCTGGATGATGGTCGCCATTGCAAACCTTGAGTTTACAACAGGCACAGGGACAAGGGGCGAGGGTCCAAGGTTTGCCCCACCATGGCAAAGGCCGCTAGCTGGGCCACCCGACAGTGGGTGTGTGTCACACGCGGAGAATCATCACCTCGGTCGATTTGATGAGAGCGGCGGCGGTCTGACCCGGCTTCAGGTTCATCTCCCGGGCTGAGCTGGCAGTGATGATGGCAGTGATCTGCTGGTCGCCGATGGACAGCACGACCTCCGCCATCAGTCCACTGATGCGGAGGCTGTCGACGCGGCCAACGAGTTGATTTCGTCCGCTCACGCGCCGGACGACAAGATTCCGCTCAGGCGCGGTCTTGCCCCTGGTCCGAAACAGAAGGCGATCAACCTCGCTCTGCGGTATGCGGTGGTGTCCTCCCGCGGTCTTGACGCTGCGAATTTTCCGTTTGTAGATCCACTGCTTGATGGTTGGCAGACTGACGCGAAGTTCCAACGCCGCTTCGCGCAGCTTCAGCAATTGCTCAGGGTCCTGCTTGACTCGTTGCGACGCCCTCTTGTTGGCCATTCGGACGGAATGCTACGGCGAAGCCACAGGTCCGTCAATCAAGACAGGCGACACCTTACCGCAATCAATCTGGTACATCCGCACATAACCGCACTGTATTCGACATCAGAATCGTCGTCCATATACACTTCTGTCGGTTCGGGTGTGGGGACAACAAATGTACAAGGGGCTTGCGGCAGTGTTGGTATTTTGCGTTTCGGCTTCGTGCGCCTGGGCGCAGGTATCGGCGACGCTGTCGGGCGTAATCACTGACCCGTCGGGAGCAGCGGTTTCCGCGGCCAATGTGTCGGCGATCAACCTGGATACGGGACTTTCGCGAGAGGCGCGTACGGACCAAACGGGCGCGTACCGATTGTTCGCACTACCGGTGGGACAGTATGAGCTTCGAGTCCGGAAGGATGGCTTTGAACAAGGGATCCGAAAAGGAATTCGTCTCGTTGTCGGCCAGGAGGCGAACGTCGATTTAGCTCTTCGTGTCGGAAAGATAAGCGAACGGGTCGAAGTTGCGGGGGACGCTCCGGTCGTGAGCGTTACAACCCAGGACATTTCCGGATTGGTGAGCGAAAAAGAGGTGAAAGATCTGCCGCTGAATGGACGGAGCTTCGACTTGCTCGTCACGCTGAATCCGGGCATTGTCAATTTCACTTGGGAGAAGACCGGGGGGATCGGGGTCTCTAATTCGACGACGGGGAACAACTTCGCGGTCTCCGGAAATCGGCCGCAGCAAAACCTCTTTCTGCTGAACGGCGTCGAGTTCACGGGGGCAGCCGAGAACAACATGCAGCCGGGAGGATCGAGCCAGCAGTTGCTGGGAGTCGACGCGGTCCGCGAATTCAACGTGCTGCGCGATTCCTACGGCGCGGAATATGGCAAGCGGCCCGGCGGACAGGTGATCATCGCAACCCAGTCGGCAACGAACCAGTTGCACGGCAGCGTGT
This sequence comes from uncultured Terriglobales bacterium, assembly GCA_964559835.1. Lineage (GTDB taxonomy): Bacteria > Acidobacteriota > Terriglobia > Terriglobales > Acidobacteriaceae > DAISJI01. The sequence goes on along the minus strand of CAZLJE010000029.1, from coordinate 9,055 downwards.
ATGAGTTTCTGCGGAACAATGCTCTCGATGCGCCGAACTATTTCGACCAGGGTTCCGCACCGCCTTTCCAGCGCAATCAATTCGGCGCGGCGCTGGGCGGTCCACTCCGGGTGGACAAGACCTTTCTGTTCGGTAACTACGAAGGATTGCGCCAGCGCCTGCACCAGACTTCGGTGGCGTTTGTTCCCGACGCAACATCGCGCGCCGCCGCCGTGCCCAACGTGCGGCCGCTCTTGGATCTGTGGCCTGTCCCTGCGGCAGGCGCTCCCGATTTCAACGGCATCGCCCAGGTCTTCAGCAGCCCGCTGCAAACGATTCGCGAGGATTTCGGGACTGTGAGGTTGGACCATGTCTTTTCCTCGCGAGATTCCTTAGCTGCGGTATATACGGTCGACGACGGCGGAGATCAGACGGCGACGGTGCTGGACCCCTACAGCTCGGATGTCCTCACCTTGCGCGAGCAGGTAGTCAGCGTAGAGGAAACGCACACGTTCTCGGCGTCAACGGTGAATGTGGCGCGCGTGGGGTTCTCGCGGGCCGGATATTTCTTTACCGGCGAGCCGACTCCGGGGACGCCGGCTGCCAACGTCCCTGGTTTTCTGAAGGGACTTCCTGTCGGCGCGGTGGTGGTCGGCGGCAGTGCGGCGTCCAATCCCCAGGCCCAGATCGGATTGGCAGGGAGCAACAACGGCAGCAACCTGCGGATCGCGCGAAACCTGTACACGCTGGAAGACCGGCTGACGCTCAACCGAGGCCGGCACCAGTTCACGTTCGGTGCGTGGCTGCAACCGTTCCAATCCAATGAGACCATCGCGCTCAGCCAATACGGGCAGGCGACATTCACGAGCTTGACCACGTTTCTGCAAGGCATCACTTCCAGCTTTCTCTACGATCCGGCGCCGACCGAGATGAACTGGCGATCTTTGTTCGGCGCCTGGTACGCGGAAGATGCCATCCGGTTGGCGCCGACATTGACTCTGTCGCTCGGCTTCCGCGGCGAATCCTCGACAGGATGGAACGAAGCGCATGGCCGCGCCGCCAACTACACGTTCCATAACGGGGTGATCTCGACCCAACCGCGTACGGGAAACTCCCTTTTCACCGTCAACAACGCAAAGTTCCTGCCGGAACCACGGATCGGATTGGCCTGGAGCCCGTTCAACAGCAAGACCGTCGTGCGCGCCGCGTTCGGGATCTACAACGAGCTGCAGGATGCGCTCGGATATCGTGCAGATCAGAACGCACCCTTCAATCCGGTCTACAGCATCGCTTCACTTCCAGTCTCGTCGCTTCCCATCGATCCTTCCGCTCCCGTTCCCCCGACTGCGAAGCTGGTTGCGGGCGGAGTTCAGCCAGACCTGAAGATGCCGACCCTGGTCTCGTGGTCTTTCAGAGTGCAGCAGGAGTTGTCACCGAACACGTCGCTGACGGTGGGATATGTCGGCAATCACGGCTATCACGAGATCATTGGCCTCGACGCGAACGAACCCGTCCCGGTCGTATGTCCGGCTTCGCCTTGTCCGGCGACGTATCCCAGCACATTCCCCGGGGCGCTGGCGAACGCGCCTATTCCCGCGGGAACTTTCTACATTCCTTTTGTCGCACCAAGTACGCCGAAGGCCAATCCTGCCCTGGCAAACACGTGGACCTGGTTTTCACGCGGAGACAGCAACTACAACGCGCTGCAAGTGGACGTGAACCGGCGCTTCAGCCACGCCCTGTCCTTGCGTGGCGTTTACACCTGGTCGAAAGCGCTGGACGACGGCGATTCGCTCAATGGCACGACCGCCGGTAACGCGCCGGGACTCGTCTCCAATCCCTTCAATCTGCGCGCCGACTACGGCCTGGCTACGTACGACGTCCGGCACATAGCAGTGATCAGTGCGGTGTACGCCCTGCCATTCGGAAACGGGCAGGCACTCGCAAACGGACTGGATGGCTGGTGGAATCGATTGGTGAGTGGATGGTCGGTGAACAGCATCGTGACGCTGCAAAGCGGATTCCCGTTCACTCCCCAGCTCAGCTACAACCCTTCGAACAATGGGGACACGCGGAATCCAGTGCGGCCTTTCGTGAATCCGAATTTCACCGGGCCGATCATCCTCGGCAAATCCAGCCAGTGGTTCAACCCGAACGCGTTTCTCGCCCCTGGCGCGAGCGCGGCCAACAGCGGATTCTACGGCAACCTGGGACGAGACACCCTGATCGGTCCCGGCCTGGCAACGTGGGATTTCTCGGTGCTGAAGGAAACGCCGGTTCGGGAGCGCTTGCGCGTGCAGTTCCGCGCTGAGATGTTCAATCTGCTGAACCGCGCCAATTTCAACACACCGAATCTGATCACGTTCACGCCGTCGGGAATCTCTGGAACGGCAGGAGCGATCAGCAGCACGTCAACCACATCGCGCCAGATCCAGTTCGCATTGAAGTTCGTATGGTGACCGCGCGTTACTGGTTGTGCTGATGCTTTTCGGGCAGGCCGCAGCGGGCGGCGGTGTTGCCTTCAAAGTCGAATTCGATAACGACCGCTGGTTCGTCGCCGACGACGCGGCCGTCATGCCCGGCTTCGATGACGATCACCTGCGGAGCGGTGTAGTCGAGAGTACATCCATCGGGGAAGGTCATGTGGATGCGCCCTCGCGCGAGGAAGCCAATGTGCGCGTGCATGCAGGTGTCGGTGCCGACGTGCGGCTTGATGTCACGCGCCCAATGGAAGCCTGCGGGGTAGATCGACCGCTTCACGCGAGCGTCGCCGGCGGGGACGATGTCGAGCTTCACACCGCCGAGTTCCTTGTGTTCAGCTCCGGGAATGGCTGCGAGCAGAGGGTCCATGGCGTTCATGCGAATGCCTTTCGACGAAGATTGGGGAAGGATACAGGAGGGCTGAAAACAAAACCATCGATGGTTGCCGATTGTCGATTGACCTAACCCATCTTGGCAAAAACCAGCCAGGGTGGGCCACCCACCCATTCGCACAACAAGGGCATCGCGATAAGCAAACACCAGTGCCAGCTCGACGATGCCGAAGCGAGGCGGACGCACAACCATCAGCTAGCGCGCCATTTTCAAGGCCATGTAAATGATGATGGCCAGCGCCGCGCAGAGAGCAAAGAACAGCGGCCAGCCCGGCGTGCGGATCAACTGGGCGTCATGGAATCTCGTCTTCCGCATACGAATAATGACACCGGTCCGGCGGAAAAGCTCCCAATTCCCGCCCGGACAACACCAGCTGGGTGGGTACCGATTCCCGGTTCGGGACTTAAGCACAGGCGGATGTGATGGCGTTCACTGCCCGACGGGCGGGCGGGGTGGAAAGTGAGAAGTCGTCGGAATTCGAGAAACGAGGAGAGACCCCGCATGGCAACCACTGTCGTTGACAAGAAGGCTGACCTGGCCGGCCCCGGAATCGGCAATTACGCCGACCTGGAAAAGATCCTGCCCCACGATTACCGTTCGCTGCTGAACGTCCGCGATACGCAGAACGCCATTTTCGCGGTCAAGCAGTACATCGAGGAGAACCTCTGCAAGGAACTGAACCTGATGATGGTGCAGGTCCCGCTCATCGTCGACGTGGAGAGCGGCGTGAACGACATGCTGGACCGCGACGGTTCTCGCACGCCGATCCAGTTCCACATCAATAACGACTACAACAAAAATCCCATCGACGCGCAGGTGGTGCAGGCGGCGACGAAATGGAAGAGAGTCGCGCTGAAGCAGTTCGAGTGCAAGACCGGCGAAGGCATCTGCACCGACATGCGCGCCGTGCGCAAAGACTACTTCCTCGACCACGACCACTCCTGCTACGTCGACCAATGGGATTGGGAGCGCGTCATTACGGCCGAGCAGCGTAACCTCGGATTCCTGAAGGAAGTGGTCGGCCGCATCTGGAACGTGCTGGTCGGGGCGGAGAAGTTCGCCCAACAACTGTTCCCGGCGCTGAAGGACCCGCGGTATCCGAACCTGCCGGAGAAGCTGACGTTCCTGCACGCGGAGGAGATCCTCGACATGTATCCGGACCTGCCCCGCAAGCAGCGCGAGACGGCGATCCTGCAGAAATATCCGGCGGTATTCATCATCGGCATCGGCTGGCCGCTGAAGGATGGTTACCCGCACGAGAACCGCGCTGCCGATTACGACGACTGGATCACCGAAACCAGCGAGAACGGCAAGCCGATGCACGGGCTGAACGGCGACATCCTCGTGTGGAACTCGGTCACGAAGCGGCGTCATGAGGTGACCAGCATGGGCATTCGCGTCAACGCGCAGTCGCTGGTCAAACAACTGGAAATGGCGAAGCTGACCGAGAACCTGAAGTTTCCGTATCACCAGGCGATCGTGAACAACCAGATCCCGCTGTCGATCGGCGGTGGAATCGGACAGTCGCGCACGCTGATGCTGCTGCTCCGCAAAGCGCACCTGGGCGAAGTCAGCGTCACCGTGTGGCCGAAGATCCTGAAAGACATGTGCGCGAAGAAGAATATCTTCGTGCTGGAGTAGGTTTGCTGTTAGCTCCTGATGAATCGCGTGAGCTTGTACACGCTGAATGAATGGCGCCCCTTGGGGAGGGGCGCTTTTTTGGTACTAAGTAATGAGTACTGAGTAATGTGACGAAGCAATCCAGGCCCGTCTTAGTACTTAGTACTCATTACTCAGTACTGTTCAGTGTCTTGTCAACGCCCGGATGGAAGCCGCGTGATGAGGGTATTGGGCGATCAACTCGGCGCGCAAGCCAGGCTGGTAATCGGCGGGATCGAAACCGGGCGACATCGTTGTCCCGAGGAGTGAGAATTGTCCGCCGGGAATAAGCCGTGAGCCCTGCCAAGTCCCGGCGGGAACGACAAGCTGCACGTGCTCGCCGGCCGCGAGGTTCTGCCCGAGTGTGACGCGGCGGCCGGTGCCGTCGGACGCGAGCAAAAGCATCTCGACCGCATCGCCCAGATAAAAATGGTAGATCTCATCGGTCGGCAGCCGATGGAGAGCGGAGAAGGAATCCGGTTCGGAGGTGAGCAGGTAGTAGATCGCGGTCCCGAGCGACTTTTCAGTGGTGTAACGCAACGGCAGCCCGCCGGGAGCGACGGAAATGTTCGACCGCCAGGTCTCGCGGAAAAAACCGCCTTCGATTGGGAGCGGCTTTAGGTTCAGCAGTGTAACGATGTCGGAAGCAGTCATAGTTCAAACAGGTGGTCAGTGATCAGTGCTCGGTGATCAGCAAGCATCACGAAAAACTGGGACTAAGGATTCTGAACACTGACCACTGACCACTGATCACTGCACGGGAGCTTCAGTGTAGCTAAAACGCTCTATTGGTCAGCACCCCGCCGTCTACCACCAAGTTTGCCCCCGTGATCCAGTTCGCGGCGGGCGAAGCGAAGAAGAGACAGGCGTCGGCGACATCTACAGCCTGGCCCAGCCGGCCGAGAGGCGCGGCCTTCAAGTACCCCTGCACTCCTTCGGGCCACGCGTCCTCGAGGCCCTCTTTCCAGATCAGTCCAGGCGAGACGCAGTTCACGCGGATGTTATCGGCGCCGAGTTCGCGCGCAGCCGTGCGCGTGTACATGACGACCGCGGATTTTGCCGACGTGTAGTGAGCGTGGCCCGGTGCCGGATTCAGCGCTTCGATACTGGCGATGTTCACGACGGTGCCTCCGCCGCGTTGCCGCATGACGTTCGCGGCGGCCTGCGTGCAATAGTGAACACTGTCGAGATTGGCCGCCATCACATCGCGCCACTGGTCCGGCGAAAGCTCCAGCAGCGGGGCGACCGGATACGCGCCCGCGTTGTTGATGAGCACGTCGAGCGCGCCCATGTTCGTAACCGTGTGGCCCACGATCATTTCACCGGCGGAAGGGAAGCGCAGGTCGGCGCGGACGATCTCGGCGCGTCCGCCGTTGTTCACGATCTCTTCGGCTGCGGTCTGCGCGCCGGCTTTGCTATCGCGATAGTGTAGGGAGACGGCAGCGCCAGCCTCCGCAAAGCGCAAGGCGATGGAGCGTCCGATGCCGCTGCCGGCGCCGGTGACGAGGACCACTTTTCCGGTGAAATCGAATAAATCCCGCGGAGCGACTTGCATCTTGGGGAGCATGATAAATCAAGGCGTTCCGTTGATCGGATATGCTCCTGCCCATTATGGCTGTTGCCGGACAACATCGGTTTGCGGCGTCCTGTACCACTTACGGTGCAGCACAGTGTAGTCTTTTGCACGCTGACCAAAGCGGTCTGCGAGCCCCACCTCGATCGTGTGCGGCCTGCCATCTGGTTGCGTTTGTGAAGGTCTGAAACTGAGCAGATATCGTTTGCGGAGAGCTGCGACAACCTCATCCAGCATCTTTGGCGCATTCGAAGACGTGACCATTTCACCGCCGGTCACCTCTGTGACCTTGTCCATGGAGATTTCAGGCCCGTGTGGCAGGTCAGCTTTTATCCGAAGGCTGTAAATCGCGGTTTCACAGAGGAGAGCTGTTTCTATCAAATCGTTCTCATCTTTTCGCACATTGTTCCGGGTAACCGTCCAGGACACAGCTTGGTTATCGGATATCAGAATAATTATCCTTCGCATGGTAGGAGCGCGATTTTTCAAGTAAAGGGTTGCCGCGAACAATGCATTGACGATGTCTGTACCATCTCCCAGTTCGTGCCGTGGCACCCATTGCAAAATACTGTGGTCATCAGTGACAGCCAGATTCTTTAGCGATGCTGATAAGGAGGTACGGTCGCGCGTAAGGTCTGACAATATATCTACCGACTGATGTAACGCGAACAGCGCAACTTCATCCTGCGGCTTCAGCCTTGAAAGCACGCTCACAGCGGTCTTACGTACCCCGCTGATCGCGTCCCTCATACTGCCGCTGACATCGACGACAAGCGCGATCGCCAGAGGCACTTCATCGAACCAGAAGCCCGCGATCGGCCGCTCTTGTCCGTCGGCAAGCACACGAAAGTCGTCCCTCTCCAAACCAGTGACCAAGCGCCCCTTACTGTCTCGTACCGATACGTCGACAAGTATCTCGTCCGATTGCGACCGAAACGAGTACGCGTCCTGGCCGTCCGAACTCTCTCCCGCGGGGTTCGCCGCGGAGCGGATGCTCTTTGACGAGGGGGCGTCGGGAAGTTCGAATAATGAGGTCGATTGGACCCCGTGGTGAATATTGTTTAGGACGAGTGTAATGTGTACATGTTCCGTTCCAGACCACTCCTCGAGCTCATCTATCTTGACCAAGGCACGAATATCATGAGCGAACCACAATGTTCTCGTAGATTTAATGCGCTGGCGCACGTCCGACTTCACGATGCGCCACACGCGACAGTCCTTGCCGTTGATCTTCTCGGTCCGTAACTCCTCACAGGTTGAATCATTTGACGCGCAAGATGGTTCGGCATTGTCCGGAGTCCATATATCTAGTCCGAAAGCCTCTGGGCTGGTTCGTGTCGCTGCCGAGACGTCCAGTTCGTGATACAACACGTCGCGGGTGGGAGGTGGCGAGAGTCGCTTAAAAAGGACGTGCCGAGTCCAGTCTCCTACAAAATAATCGTTGATTCTCGTGTGATCTGGCCAGGTGATCGCGTCGAACCGCCACCGATTCAGACCGTCGAAGTACAGCTTGGCGCGGACCTCGTCATTCACATATGTGCGCCCCCCGTGCGATTTTCGTCTCACCCTCACAGAAACATCGGCTGAGAGACCGGATCCGGCTTCTCCATACAGTGATATGCCTAGCAGCACCAATGCTGCTAGGCATACGACCTTTATGCTGGTATTCAGTCGGTCCATAAGAACGGATACAGAGGGCGGCTAGGTTGGCTTCTTGCGAGCATCCATAGCGTCTTATTGTGTACGACGAAAATCTCCCTCATATATCGTTCCAACAATAACCGGCGTGCCAACCGTCGCCAGGCACACAATGCAACTCGCCGCAACAATCACCGTCAAAGTAGCACAGTCCGCCCATTGTGTGACAGTCGGAACACGTACCTGAATAACTGCCATTAGGTCCGGTAAAGCAATATAGTGAGGCAGGTGGCCCACTTCTCGACAAAGTCGGTGGTGCCCCACATCTGCCCGCCTTTGGCAGATGTGGGTTTAGTGTGTCCCAAATCGGTACTGCTCAGTGAAGACCATCTCGTTTTATTACCGCCGATCACCAAACGACGATGGTAAATTCCTCCCATGCCGTTCGGACTCAAGCGTTACCAGCAGACCGGCAAAACACACTTCGTTACTTTCAGTTGCTACCACCGTCGCGCCTTCTTCGCACGTTGGATACATGTCGGTCATAACGTTGGTGCCCCACATCTGTCCGCCGTTGGCAGATGTGGGTGTTCGAGCTGTCGTTGTTCCAATCTTTTTCTCGAATCACTCGAACACACGCGCCGCCGTTACGGTTTTCGGGTCTTCGGTTACGTTGTCATGCCGGAGCACATCCACCTGCTCGTATCCGAGCCGGATATCGAGTTGTTGGCGACCGCTATCCAGGCGCTTAAGATCTCCGTTGCCAGACTCGCTCCTTCCGCTGGATGGCACTGCGATTGGCCGTTTTGGCAGAAGCGCTATTACGATCACAACGTTCGCAGCGAGAGAAGCTTCGTCAACAAACTTCGATACATCCACCGCAATCCCGTCAAGCGTGGCCTTGTTGCTAGCCCGGAACAATGGCCATGGAGCAGTTTTCTACACTACCTGACGGCAGAACCCGCGGTCGTGGAGATCGAATCTTATTGGACCGCCATCCGACGCGAAGGTAGACTCCCACATCTGCCAAAACCGGGCAGATGTGGGGCACCAACTTGGGAAGGATGGTCAGAATGAGACCTGGGCCACCCGCCCCAGATAGGATCAGTTTCGGAATGAGAAATGATGAGGCGTTTCGGGCAGCACAACCGCTGATCCAAGAAGTACGAGAACTCGGATTTCGCGATATTGAAACTCTGGCTGATCTCCGTCATCAGCAGCGTGACTACACCGACGCTGTGCCGATCCTGCTCTACTGGCTGACTAAGATACACAATGAAGTGGTTAAGGAGGAGATTGTTCGTTGCCTAATGATCAAGAACGCTCCACCGA
>CAZLJE010000028.1:0-69499 GCA_964559835.1 uncultured Terriglobales bacterium | reverse complement strand
TCTGCTTCATCGACTCGTGCAGCGCGTTGAAGGTATGGAAGAACTCTTCCTGCGTCCGTTCCTTCTGCGCCAGGAACTGGATGTCGTCCACCAGCAGCACGTCGACGGTTCGGAACTTGTCGCGGAAGCTGGTCATCTTGTCGTAGCGCAGCGAGTTGATCATCTCGTTGGTGAAGCGCTCGCTCGACAGGTAGCAGATCGACATGTGCGGGTAGCGCCGCTTGATCTCGTGCCCGATCGCCTGCATCAGGTGCGTCTTGCCCATGCCGACGCCGCCGTACACGAAGAACGGGTTGAATGCCTTCGATGGATTGTCGGCCACCGCCTGCGCCGCCGCGTGCGCGAACTCGTTGCCCGCGCCTTTCACGAACGACTCGAACGTGTAACGCGGGTTCAGTTGCGCGGCCGCATCGAAATCGAATCGCGCCTGGCCCGTCCGCGCGGGCGCCGCCGCCGCTGCACCCGAGCCCGACACCACGGTCGAACCCGCCGGTGCGAAGCCGCCGTTGTGTTTCACCGTCGGCGTGGGCTCCGGGACGGTCACGAACTTGATGTCTTCGTACGGAAGTCCGAGGTTATCGACGATCTCCAGGATGACGTCCGCGTACTTGTCGCCCATCGTCCCGAACTCCGCGCTCGGAACGCTGATGAACAAAACCTTATCGTCCGCGTGACTGTAACGCGTGGGTTTGAGCCAGGTATCGAAAGAGTGCCGGTTAATCTTTTTTTCCAGGGCGTCGAGGATCCGTGCCCATGGGTTGATCGCAGCTTGTGCCGCAGTCGCTGACATATTGAGATCCCGATCCCCCGGCGTTCCGTCAACACAGGAACCGCGTCGGAGTTTTATGAATGCAGCGCGCTCTCTGAATCCGGTTGCCCCACGCCTTTCGCCCGTTTTTTGGCGAAGGGTGGGAGTTACCCACGCGCTTGTTTCCGCTTTCTCCATGTCCGCGTTCAGCGCGGCTCGGCGTCCCTGATGCGCCCTCGGAGAATGCAATAGTAGGACCTGCGTTCAGTGCGGTATCGCAACCGCGGTTGTCCGCATTTCTGGTTGAACGCGCTGCCGATGTGGCGCGCGGCTTCCATTTGGGCCCTCGGTTTCGTGTTGTGTCAGGGTAAATCGTTTCCGATGGCTGACCCGCATACTAGCACGTTTTCCACTGCTACTTACTCGCGGGCCGTACGCCATTTGTTTCGGAAGAGTCTGCAATTTCGCGCAATCGCCGTCGCACGTCAAGTGTTAACTCCATCAATGCCGCGCAACTTGTGCAGAGTTTTTTTCGACGGGAATTTTTGTTCCGCAATTTGCCGCACTTCTACAACATTCCGTCGCTCGAGCGGCGAATGGCGTCACCGAAAATATTTCTTCGACGCTGTCGTTTTTCTCTGTTTTTTAACGGGCCTGTTGAAAAGTGGTCTTCTTCGCACTTCTCACTTCGGCAGTTCGCACTCTCCTCGCGCCTTAAGCCTCTCCCCTGCTATACTTACGGTTTGCCCCGAGGCAATGATTCTTTTCTGAGGAGTTGCTCGCTTCATGCCCAAGCGTACATTTCAACCGAACCGGCGTCGCCGTTCCAAGGTGCACGGCTTCCGTAGCCGGATGAAGACCAAGAGCGGAGCGGCCGTGTTGTCTCGTCGCCGCGCCAAGGGACGCAAGCGCGTCTCCGTTAAGCCCGGCTATCGCGATTAACGCAGCACCGGCGTCTCGCCGGTCGCGAGCAAGCGTGGTGAACGTCCTGCCTCAGCCCTCCGCCTCCCGAAAAACCTCGCCCGCGCGCAGCGCCGAAGAGGGTGAGGCTCGGTCTGCGGGCGCGAGCTGCGGACGCTTCCGTGCATCATCGCGTTTGTTGCGACACGCCGATTTTCAGCGCGTGTACAAGCAGGGACGGCGCCATTTCGGCTCGCATATGACGGTGTTCTACCTGCGCCGCGAAAAGGGTACTAGCCAGGCTTGCCTGGCGACACCAGACCTGGCGACAGACGGTCCGCGCATCGGCTTCACCGTCGGGCGCGCTCTTGGAGGCGCGGTCGAGCGCAACCGGATCAAGCGCCGCATGCGTGAAGCGGTCCGGGCGAACTTGCAGTCCCTGACCGTGTCTGTGGATGTGGTGTTCAACCCGAAGAAGTCGGCCCTGAGCATCGATTTTCCTGTTTTGCGCGACGAAGTGGCCCGCGCCTTCGCCGTGATCCAGCAGAAAGAAACCAAAGCATCCGGGTAGACGTAACTAAGCACTAAGCACTCGGCACTTACCAGAATGAAAGAACTGGCACTCAAAGTGATCGGTCTCTACCAGCGATGGATCTCTCCGCTGCTTGGGCCCGCCTGTCGCTACACGCCGACGTGCTCTCAGTTCGCCGCCGGCGCGATCGACCTGCACGGGGCGCGCGGCCTGCTGATGGCCGCCTGGCGCTTGCTGCGTTGCCATCCCTTTTCCCGCGGCGGCTTCGACCCGGTTCCGCTGCCCAAAACTGATTTGCCTAACCCCCAAAGCCCAGAGCCCAAAGCCCTCTAATGAACGGCGACTTCCAAAACCCGCACCAGGACCCCGGCTCTGAAAAGCGCCTGCTCCTCGTCTTCGTCCTTACATTTGCTGTGCTGATCATTTCCCAGCCGCTGCTGACGAAGTTCATCAAGCCGCAGCAGCCGGCGCCGGCGAAGCAGGAACAATCGCAACCTCAGCAGCCCGCGGTAACGCCCCTGCCGGTCACACCCGCGAAACCACCGGCCGCAAGCAACGCTAACGCCGCTCCTGCCGTTCCGACCAGGCAAGCGGAAGGCGAGCGCGAGACCATCGTCGAGAACGATCTCTACAAGATCACCTTCACCAACCGCGGCGCCCAAGTGAAGTCCTGGATCCTGAAGAAGTACGATGACGAGGCGGGCAAGCCGCTGGACCTGGTCAACCAGAAATCTGCCTCTCAGTTCGGGTATCCTCTCTCTCTCTGGACTTACGACGAAGGCCTGCGCAAGGTACTCAGCACCGCGCTTTATGTCACGACCACGGGCGGCTCGGGCGGAGCCGACCGCTCGCACATGGAAATTACGCGGAGCGCTCCCGCCGACTTGACCTTCGAGTACTCCAACGGCGGCCTCGTCGTCCGCAAGACATTCCATTTCGATCACTCCTACCTGCTGAAGGTCGAAACTTCGGTCACGCAGAATGGCGCTGCCGTCCGTGCGTATCCCGCCTGGCCGGCCGGTTTCGGAGACCAGGTCACGCCCGCCGGCTACGCCTCCTCGCGCATCGATTACGAGACACCCGACGGCAAAGTTCAACGCCAGGCCCCCAAGAAAATCAGCGGCGGCGGTACCATCAACGGCCCGTTCTACTGGGGAGGACCGGTCGACCAGTATTTCGGCGCAGTGTTCATTCCCGACGATCCAAATTCGGCGGTGATGGTCACGCTGTCGAATACGATCGAGGTCCCGCGCGATCCCGAGAAGCCCGACTCACAGAAAGACAAGTATCCGGTCCTCGGCGCGGCGGTCGGCAATGTCAACGGTGTCACCTCCGAGCGCGTGTTCGTTGGTCCGAAGGATCTGCATGTCCTCGAAGCGGTGAAGGTCGGCCCCGGCGATCTGCGCGGCGTCATCGATTTCGGTTTCTGGAGTTTCATCGCCCGCCCGCTGTTCCTCTGGCTGCGCTGGACGCACGACCACATGGTTGCGAACTGGGGCCTGTGCATCATCGTCCTCACGGTCGTCATCAACGTCGTGCTCTTCCCGCTGCGTCTCACCAGCATGAAGAGCGCGCTGAAGATGCAGAAGATGCAGCCGCAGGTCAACGCCATCAAGGAGAAATACAAGCAGAAGGGCAAGAACCTGCCCATGCGCGACCCGCGCAAGCTGGAATTGAACCAGCAACAGAACCAGGAGATCGCGGCGCTGTTCAAGCGCGAGGGCGCCAACCCGGTCGGCGGCTGCCTGCCGATGCTGATCCAGTTCCCGTTCCTGGTCGCGTTCTACACCATGCTCGGGACCGCGATCGAGCTCCGCCACGCGCACTTCCTCTGGCTGCGCGACCTGTCCTCGCTCGACCCGTACCACATCCTGCCCATCACCATCATCCTCTCCACGCTCCTGGTGCAGAAGATGACGCCGCAGGCGGGCATGGACCCGGCGCAGCAGAAGATGATGACTTTCATGATGCCGCTTATGCTCGGCGTCATCTCCTGGTCGCTCTCGTCCGGACTCGGCGTTTATTGGGTCACCGGTAACCTGATCATGATCATCCAGCAGTACTGGATGAACAACAGCGCGCTCGGCCGCGAGATGCGCGCCGAAGCCGAAAAGCGCGCCGCGAAGAAGAACAAGTAGCGCCGGCGTCTCGCCGGTCACTCGAGTTTTAACGATGTCATCCTCACGCTGAGCGCAGCGAAGCGGAGGGATCCATGTATTTCCTTCGTGCTCCTTGTGGTGAATGTTTTGACTGGCAACTGACAACTGGCAACTGTTTCTGATAAAACTTCTACCCATGCCGCTGGGCAACAAGATCGAGGCCGCGAAGAAGATCCAGGGGTTCCTCACCAATCTCCTGGAGAAGGGCGCGTTCAAGCTCAAGTACCGCATCACGGTCGACCCGCCCGCTCCTGCCGACCGCGATTGGGAACGTCCGCAGATACTGGTCGAACTTGCCGGCACCGACAGCGACCTTCTGCTCGAACGCGGCGCCGAACTGCTGCGCTCGATCGAATACCTGACGCTCGAGATGCTCCACCTCGGCCGCGAGGAGCACGACCAGGTCATCTTCGACTGCCGCAACTTCCGGTCCATGCGGTTGAACGAATTACGCGAAGCCGCCAACGTCGCCGCCGAGAACGTCCGCCGCACCGGCGCACCCTACGAGTTCGCGCCGATGACCTCGCGCGAGCGCCGCATCGTCCATCTTGCGCTGCGCGACGCCACCGATCTCCGCACCGAATCCGGCGGCGAAGGCTCGCACCGCCACGTCGTCGTCTATCCCAAGAACTATCAGGCCGCGGCCTCGCGCTCCCGCAAGAAATTCATCATCTAAATTGGTAGGTCGGAAGTCGGAGGTGTCGTCCGACCGGCTTCCACCTCGCAGCTTCCTCGCGCCGGCCAAGACCCATCTCCCGACCTACGACCTACTTCTGGCGCGTTCCTCGTATGCCGTATACGTCTCTCATGTCATCATGCTCCCAACATTTGTTCCTGCGGGAGACACCGATGTCAACGAACGCCGCCGTACTCGTGGATATCCCTATGTTCTCACTGCTCGACGATGACGAGCGCGCTACCCTGGCCGAGTTGCTGGAGACTTGTCATTACGATCGTGGCCATACCATCTTCCAGTTCGGCGACGCCGGTGACACGCTCTACATCGTCCGCTCCGGCCGCATCCAGGTTTTTGTCGAGAACAACGAGGGCGAAAAGATCGTCTTCGGCGAGAACGAGCCCGGAGACTTGTTCGGCGAGATATCCCTCCTCGACGGCGGACCACGCACCGCGAACGCTATCGTTATCGACGACTGCGAGCTGCTCGAACTCGATCGCGACGGTCTGTTCCACCTCGTCCAAAAGCACCCTCATGCCGCCATCGACATGCTGACTGTCATGGGTCGCCGCCTGCGCGCGACAGACGAATTGCTCCGCACCCACGTTGCCCGCAACGTGAACGAGGAAGAAGAAGAGCGGCTGACGTTTGGCCAACGCATCGCCGACAAGGTCGCTTCCTTCGGCGGCTCGTGGACCTTCATCATCACCTTTTCGGTGTTTCTTACCAGCTGGATGCTGCTGAACCTGTTCCTCGCCGGCCGCGCCTACGATCCGTATCCGTATATTCTCCTCAACCTCATTCTCTCGGCCCTCGCCGCTCTGCAGGCGCCGGTCATCATGATGAGCCAGAACCGCCAGGCCGCTAAAGACCGTCTGCAAGCCGACCAGGATTACCAGGTGAACCTCAAGGCGGAACTGGAAGTCGCGCAACTCCACAGCAAGATGGACAAGATTTACGAGCAGATGCAGGCCCACTTCGCGAAAATGGAGAGGCCTCACATCGTCAATGCGATCGCCGCCGCGCCCAACAACCCGTAGGCCGGGACGCGTAGGTCGTAGGTCGGCGTGCCTCGTGCGCGAACTGACTCTGTGAACCTCTGCGACTTCTGTGGTGAGCGCCTTCGTGTTTACCTTCGTGTCCTTCGTGTGAACCAGCTCTTCCGACCTACCACCTACGACCTACCGCCGTTTAGACTCACCTGGTGCATCTCGACGACACCATCGTCGCCATCTCCACGCCGCCCGGCCGCGGTGGCATCGGTGTCGTCCGTCTCTCCGGCCCCGAAGCGCGCTCCATCGCCGACCCGTTGCTCAGGCTCAAACATCCGCTCGAGCCGAACCGCGCCGTCTTCGGCGAACTCATCCACGGTAACGCGGGCGTCTCGCCTGCCACTTCGGACCGGAACATCGGCGTCTCGCCGGTCACACCCGCCGAAAAGATCGACGAAGTCGTCGTCACCTATTTCGCCAAGCCGCACTCCTACACCACCGACGACATCGTCGAAATCTCCGCCCACGGCTCTCCTGTCGTGTTGCGATACATCGTCGAGCAGTGTCTCGCCCGTGGCGCGCGCCTCGCCGAACCCGGCGAGTTCACCATGCGCGCCTTCCTCAACGGCCGCCTCGACCTCACCCAGGCCGAAGCCGTCCGCGATCTCATCGATTCGCAGACTTTGTTCCAGGCCCGCGTCGCTGCTCGCCAGCTCGGCGGCTCGTTATCGCACACGATCGCTCCCACCAAGCAGAAGCTGGTCGAGCTGATCGCCACGCTGGAAGCAGGCATTGATTTCGCCGAAGACGATGTCTCCGTCCTGCCGTGGGACCAGGTCCGCGCGCGCATCGACGCGGTGGCCGCTCCCCTGCGCGATCTCAGCCGCTCTTTTTCCTTCGGCAAGCTCGTCCGCGACGGTCTGACGCTCGCCATCGTTGGCCGCCCCAACGTCGGCAAGTCGTCGCTGTTCAACCGCCTTGTCGAGCGTGAGCGCGCCATCGTGACGGCCACGCCAGGAACCACACGCGACCTCGTCACCGAAACCGTTTCGCTCGGCGGCATCCCGGTTCATCTCGTGGACACCGCCGGCATCCGCCACGCCCTTGACGAAGCCGAATCCATCGGCATCCGCAAATCCATGGAAGCCCTCGCCGACGCCGACCTTGTCCTCGTAGTCCTTGACGCCTCTCAGCCGCACACTCCCGAAGACGACGAACTCCTCGCCCAAGTAGCGGACCGCACCTCCATTGTCGTGCTCAACAAATCCGACCTGCTTTCGGTGGAAGCGCCGGGCTTTAGCCCGGCGACAACCAGCGCACCTTCCTCCTGTCATCCCGAGCGAGGACTTCAGTCCGAGTCGAGGGACCCTGGGTCTTCGGAAGGGCACGGCTTCAGCCGTGCCAATGACTCGTCATTCCGAAGAGGACGTGATTCCGACGAGGAATCTGCTGTTGCCGAGAGCCGAGACCCGACAGCTGACAGCCGTGTCCGAACCTCCGCCCTCACCGGCGTCGGCATCGCCGACCTGCGCCGCCGTATCATTGCCCTGACTTCCAGGGGCTCGGAAAGTGATTCCGCCGTGCTCACCAACGTCCGCCAGCAGACCGCTGTCAACGCCGCTCTCGCGTCGCTTGCCGCTGCCACCAAGGCCGCCGAGACCAGCACGCCGCACGAGATGCTGCTGCTGGACCTCTACGCCGCCCTCCGCGCGCTCGACGAACTCACCGGCGCCACCACCACTGACGACATCCTCAACCTCATCTTCTCCACGTTCTGCATCGGCAAGTAACGATTTATATTTGTTTCATTTGGCGGGAAGGAGACGCATACGATGTCGAGATCGTCGACTACTACTAAGAAAAGGGCGCTTAAGAAACTTCCGGCGATCCACCCCGGCGAGATCCTACGCGAGGATTTTATGGTTCCGCTCGGTCTCAGCATGAACGCGCTCGCTCTGGCACTGCGCGTTCCCGTGCCGCGGATCGCGGAGATCGTCCACGAGCGCCGCTCCATCACTCCCGACACTGCCCTTCGCCTGGCGAGATATTTCAACACCAGCGCGCGCTTCTGGCTCAACCTCCAGTCCGCCTACGATCTGGAGCTTGCCGAAGACAAGCTCGCGCGCAAGATCGCGCAGCATGTACAGCCGCTCGATCGCGCTGACGTCTCCATCGCCTGATTCGGCGCTTTTTTTGCCTCCCTCGCCGTCGTGCCCGGTGGTATCATTCGCCCACATTCATCTGCACACATACGACTTCCCCCAGTCGAACCCCTTGCGCAGTGAGAAATTCAGTGCCGCGCTCCCGTTTGCGCGGCGGGTGAGGACATATGGGACGATGGGCTGTCTATACGCCGGTGGCGCTGTTTGCGGTCCTCTCTGTCGTGTCCTTCGCGCCCTGCCTCTCGGCGCAGCAGGCCCCTGACACCTCGAGCGTCCCCGCCTCCGTCCAGCGCACGCGTCCCTATCGCCGCGCCCAGTGGTTCATCGAGCAGCGCGCGTATCCCATCGGACACATCCCCGCGGGCGTCCGCCTCGATGCCCTCAACCAAGTCGAGCAGATGATCGCCAACGAGTCCCGCACGACCGCCAAGCCCAACCTCGTCCGCGGACTCTCGCTCGCAAACGGTACAGCACCTGCCGCCTCGGGCGCGGTCTGGTTGCCGATGGGTCCGCAACCCACATCCAATGTCTTCGAGAATTCTCCGGTCTCCGGCCGTATCAGCTCGATCGTCATCGACCCCAACACCCCGAGCACGATCTATATCGGCGCGGCGATGGGCGGAGTGTGGAAGTCCACCGACAGTGGCGCGAACTGGACACCGCTCACCGACGGGCGCGAGACGTTGGCCATCGGCGCCGTTGCCCTCGATCCCGACAACACCCAGAACGTCTGGGTCGGCACCGGCGAGTCCAACTTCGGCGCGGATAACTACTATGGCGCCGGCATCCTGAAATCCGCCGATGGCGGTTCGACCTGGACCCTGCTTGCGCAGTCCACGTTCGGCGCCCCGATCCAACCCACCATCGGTGGCGCGAAGATCGGGTCGCTGGCTGTTCTCAAGGGTAGTAGTGGCCTGGTGGCGATTGCCGGAGTCCAATTCTTCCAGCAGAGCACCTCCAGCTTCAGCCCGCACTCTGGCATCTGGCGGACCGCTGACGGCGGGACGACTTGGACCAATGTGCTTGCCGCGGCCACGGGCGACGTCGTCGCCTGGGACCCGAATAACGCCAGCAATTGCGGCAACTCCTGCATCTCCTACGCGACCATCGGCTACTGGGGCGGCGATTCGACCAACGGCTTCTATCGCAGCAATGACTCGGGGCAGACTTGGACCCTGATCACCGGCGGCGTCATCCCGACTTATCCCAGCGCCAACGTTGGCCGCATTGCTATGGGCTTGGCCAAGAACAACACCGGCGCCACCATCAAGACCACCATTTATCTCGGCGTCGGTGACAGCTCCACTCAGAACGTTCTCGGTATGTACAAGAGCACCGATGGCGGCACTACTTGGGCGGCGCTGTCGAACCCCCCGAACTACTGCACCAGCCAGTGCTTTTATGACACCGTGATCGGCGTCGTGCCCAACAATGACTCGGTCGTCTTCGCGGGCGGCGCTTACGGGGACCAGGTCGCCACTCCCAGCACGATGTGGCGCTCCACCGATGGTGGCAGCACATGGACCGAAGTCTCCAAGCCCACCGGCACTTTCTTCTCGAAACTCCACGCCGATATGCACGCCATCGCGTTCTCGCCCGATAGCTCGACCATCTATCTCGGCTCCGACGGAGGCATCTACAGCAGCTCCAACGCGCCCAGCTCCGCTACTGCGGCGTTAAGCATCGTGTGGAATAACCTGAACGGCTCGGCGACCGATCCGACCAAATCTCTTGGCACCCTTCAGTTCTATCCCGGAATGTCGGTAGCTTCCGCCAACCTTGCCCTGGGTGGTACGCAGGACAACGGCACGCAATTGTTTACGGGAAATTATGTCTGGAGCGAGGTCGAGTGCGGCGATGGTGGCTGGAGCGCGATCGACCCAAGCAACAACAACACCATGTACACCGCCTGCAATACGGGGCCGATCGACATCGAGAAATCTACTTCGGCGTCTCCCGCCTATGGCACCTTTAGCGCGGTCACTACAGGAATCACGACCTCAGACCGAGCTCTGTTCATTCCTCCGCTCGTCATCGATCCTTCCACTCCGACGACGCTTTACTTCGGTTCGTTCAAGCTTTACCAGACCACCAACTCGGCCTCGACTTGGACCGCTATGGCCGGCGGTGCCGACCTCACCGCCAGCTCCAGCGGCAAGATCAGCGCCATCGGCGTCGGTACGAATAACACCGTGTGGGTGGGGACCAGCAACTCCAAGGTGCAGGTCACAACCAACGCCAGTCTTGGCGCCAGCGCCACTTTCACCGACCGTAGCAGCGGCCTGCCCAACCGTGCCATCACGCAGGTCATGCCCGACCGCTCCGATACCAGCGGCGCCACTGCCTACGTCACCTTCTCCGGCTTTGACCAGTACAACAGCGGTTTCGGGCCTGGCGGCGACGGTCTTGGCTACGTTTACAAGACCACCAACACCGGCGCGACGTGGACCAACCTCACCGGCAACCTGCCGCATTCGCCGGTGAACGACATTGTCGTCGACACATCCGCCCCCAACACGCTTTACGTCGGCACGGACGTCGGCGTCTTCTACACCTCGAACGCGAACGCCTCGCCGCCCACCTGGAACACGCTCGTCACCGGACTGCCGAAGTCCGCCGTGCTCAGCCTCAAGATGGACGCCAATTCGCGTACGCTCATCGCCGGTACCCACGGCCGCAGCGCGTGGCGCGTGGTCGTGGGAGGCGTCGCGACGCTTTCAACCAACGCGCTCATCTTTGGCGCTCAAGGTTTCGGCCTGGCCAGCGCACCGCAGACGGTCGTCGTAACTAACACCGGCAGTGCCGCGGTCACGCTCAATACGATTTCAATCACCAATAACCCGACCGAGTTCGCGCTCCCGGCTTCGGTTTCGCCAGTGCGCAACAACTCGCGCCTGCCTGCCTGCAGTAACGCGATGGTTCTGAGCGGAGGCGGGAGTTGCGCGGTGAGTGTCACCTTCACACCCACCGGGAGCGGTACGCGCACCGGCGCCCTGACGGTCAACAACACCGGCTCGGTTTCGAACTTGACGGTGAACCTGACCGGCTCCGGGCCGGCGGCGAACGCCGTGTCGTTGCTGCCGGCTTCGCTTTCCTTTGGTAACGTGGTCGTTAACGGTTCGCTGACGATGCCCGTCGCGCTGAGCAACGCCACGATTTCCGCGGTATCGATCAGCGGCTTCAGCCTGCCCGCCGGCTACTCGCAGACGAACAACTGCCCGGCATCGCTATCGGCGGGCGCCGGCTGCACGCTCATAGTGACGTTCCATCCGACTACGCTGACGGCGTCGAGCGGCAATTTCTCGGTGCAGGATGCGGCCGGCACACAGACCGCCTCCCTCTCCGGCACCGGCGCCAATCCGACCGAAACGTTAACCCGCCCCGGCACTGTCGCCGGCACCACCGCCGCCGGTCCGACGACGCTCACGCCCTCCCGGCCGGTGCGCCCGGTGCGTTCGGGGACCACCACGGTCCTCGCTGGGACCGCTGCCACCGTGCCCATCGTTTTCGCGCCCGTTGGAGAAACCGGCGCCGCCACTCTCGCCTGCTTCGGTGCCCCCGCCGGAACTACCTGCGAGGTCCAGCCGTCCACGCTCACTCTGAAGGGCTCGCCTGCGCGCGCGAACGTCCGTATCCGCTACGCCGATTCGGTGGACTCCGCTCCCGCCGGTGTGTACGACGTGCAGGTGCTCGCGAAGACGGATTCCTTCTCCAGCGTGTTGGCGATTCCCATCAACCTCGTTTCGCGCAGGCCTGTCGCACACTCCGACACGTTGGCCGGCGACAACGGTCCTCGCGTCGCCCGCTCGTCCGACGAACCCGCGCCCGCCGCGTTCGAAATCTCGGCAACGCGGATCGACTTCACGGCCGACGACCACAAGGGCGACCCCCCGGCTCGCGAAATCACGCTCACGAACAAGCTGTCCTCACCGATGTCGGTATCGATCGACGCGCCGTCCGGCGACTTCCTGCAGACGAACGATTGTGGCGGCGAGCTCCAACCGGCATCCAGCTGCCGCATCAGCATTCGCGTCAAAGCCGACGTTCCGTTCCCCGCCGCCGGCCAGTTGAACATCACTACCGCCGCGGGTTCCGCCAGCGTGGAATTGAGCGTCAAGAATATGTATCGGATTAAGCCGGAAGATTGATTGGCGGAATAACGCGAGTAACAGTTAGCTTTTCGGAGCCCGGAGCCCGGTTTTCAGTGTGTCGTCGTGCTGTACTTCGGGAGAACCACGGTCTTCTGCCGCGTGTCGATTCCCGGTGGCCCGTACCGCAGCAGCACCCTCGCTTCGCTCAACGCTTCCCACATCAGGAGCACCGGCTCGATTGCAGAGTACAACTTGTCGGCATCAGGGCCGTACATGTAGAGCAGTGTGTCCCGTCCATCCAGGGCGACCTCGTTCCCGTCGAACTCTCCCGCATCCGCTGCTACGATTGCCTTCTCCAGTTGATCTTCCAAGCCGAAGAGTTCATCCAAAGTTGCCGGCATATAGTTGAACTGCACGATCACGGCATGCTCCATCGCCGCCGGTTTCGGACCGCCATTGTTTTTTTGCAATTTGTCGAAGAGTCCCATCGCTTACCCGTGCACGATTCTATACTCTGCCTCTCTGCGCACTCCGCACTGATCTTTTTTGGTTTTCCTTCGTGTACCTTCGTGACCTCTGTGGTGAGTCTTCCTGCGCATTCGACAATCGGCAAGCGACAATCGACAATGGTGTTGTGGTCACCTCTCCCGGGCTGTGCGCGACGTGCATTCACAAGCAAGTGGTCGTCTCCGATCGCGGCTCGAAGTTCATTCGCTGCGCCCTCTCCGACTCCGATTCCCGCTTCCCAAAGTACCCGCGCCTGCCCGTCCTGCAATGCTCGGGTTACATTCAAAGATCAAAAATCGAAAAGCAAAAATAGAAAAAATCGGCCGGCGCTTGCGGCACCGGCCAGGCGATTCAGTCGAGGGATGGAAAGAACTATTTCTCGTGGATGTTGATGTTCCCGGTCTTCAGCGTGCCCGTCGCCGAATAGTTCGCGTCGATGTTGATCGTGAACGTATCCGTTGCGCCGTTGTTTCCGTTGTCGCACGCCTTGACGGTGAAGATGTGGTTCGCCTCGCCGTTCAGCCGCGCATTCCCGGTAAAGCTGACGCATTGGTCTCCGCTTGGCGGCATGAAGCTCGTGATCGACGTGCTCACCAGGTTGATATTGGCGGTTTTATCGGTGTACGTCAGCGTTCCGCCCGGGCTGTTGTCGACGTCGAAGTGGAACTTGCCCGTTGATGCACCGGCCGGAATGGTACCGTCGCCCGACTCGCTCGCCACCTGCTGCGTTCCCGGAGGCGGTGGAGGCGGCGGCTGTACCGCTGTGCCCGCGCAATTGCCGATCGTGTACGACGCATTGCCGATGCCCGCGGTCGTATCGCCCTGCAACGGGCTGCCGATCGGGATCGACCCGCCGCGCGTGATATCACGCGGCGCGCTTACGCTTGTCGTCCCTAGCACCGGCGCGTTGTTAACGGTGATCGGGATCTCGAACGTCGATCCGCGCAACCCGATCAGCGTGCTTCCAATGCTGAGTGGCTTGCTCGCGAATTGGTTCAGTTGGTTGAGGTTGACCTTCATCACTACCTGGTTGTTCGTCGTATCGAAGTACCCGACGTCGGTAGCCGCGCGCGTCGTATACGTAAAGCTACCGTCCGAATTGCGCGCCGCCGTGCCCCAGGTGAATGTCGGCGTTGTCGTTTCCGTCGTCGCCATCACGAAGAACTGGTCGCCGCGATCGGCCAGGCCCGCCAGCGTGTTGGCGCTGAAGTTCACCCGCCAGTTCGACTCCGGCGGGATCGTCGCCAGGCTCGACACGCTCATCACCGCTGTCAGCAGCGTGCTGCCGTCCACTGTTGCCTGGCAGCCGTAGCGGATCGACGTGATGTCCCAGGCGTTATCGCCCGGCACGGCCGCCGTCTCCGCTCCCACGTCGTCTCGGAAGTCCGTCACCTGCGGTAACGCCGGGTTCTGCGGCGGGATCGCCGCGGCAGCGACGGTCTTCACGTACCCCGTGCCGTTCGCCGCCGAATACGCGCTCGGCCCGCTGATCTGGTGCGTGACGTACGTGTGCCCGGTGAAGTCGTTGTGATCGTCGGCGAACGCCAGCATCGCTCCACCCTGCGGATCCAGCGACACTTGGAAGTAATCAAGCAGGTTGCGGTTCGATGCTCCGCCAAGTCCCATTTCGCTGATGTTCCCCGCGTGGATGAAGTGGTCGCTCGCGGTTACCTGCCGGAACGTCGGCGTGCTGCTGTTGGCGTTTGTCGCCTGCGCGAACATCACTACCCAGTCCGCGTTGTCGTTGTTGCTGCCCTCGGTCGTTGCGAACCACGCAAAGTCCACGCGCCCGGCGCTGCCCGCTTCCATCCATGGGAAGATGTTCGTCTTCACCGTCTGCGGATTGCCGTTGCGGTCGTTGATCGTGAAGTTCGGATTGCTCACCTGCGTCTTCACGCTCCACGTCGTCCCGTGGTCTTTCGAATACGAGTAATAGATGTTGTGATCGTCCGACCACAGCGCGTACACCGTGCCGTCGTGCCCTACCTTTACCGAGTCGAACAGGTGCCCGTGGCTGGTAGTGTTGTCGACCGTTGTCGTCGCGAACGACAGCGGGTTCTGCGGGTTCGCTGCATCGAACTGCGCCCGGCTCACCAGCAACTCGCTGGAGTTGTCATGCGCCGCGAATACCCATCCGGTGTTCTGGTCCACCGAGATGTATCCCGGCGTCGTTCCGCTCGTGCTGACCAATGCCGTCATCGGATACGTGAGGCCGCCATCGAGCGAAGTCGCCACGTACAGCGGGGTCGCCGGAATCGGTGCTCGGTACAGCATGAACACATAGTCGCCCTTGTAGAACTCGATCCACTGCCTGTCGTCGGCCGGAATGTACGACCCCGCCGGGTCCAGCGTCCACGTATTGCCGAGGTCCGTCGACTTCGACGCCGAGATATTCGCCGCGATCAAGCTCACTTCCGCCACCGTCGGCTGTCCGTTGCCGACCGCCGGCGGCTCGAATCCCACCGCCAGGTCGATATCTCCGCCGCCGTCCGCGCCGAGATCAAACAGAGTGTTCGTCGGAAACGCGTCCGGTTGCCCCTTGTACCCCGCGTTGCGCAGGTTCGGATCGTAGGTCGCCGAACTCGAATTCAGATCGAACTTCCACAGGTCCACGCCCGCCGGAAAGCCGCGGATCGCGCCCACGTACGCATTGCCCAGGTAATCCGTCCGGTTGCTCGGCTCGCCGTCTCGCGCCGAGACCCTTCACCGTCACGTTCGGGCTGAACGTGATCCCGCCCGTGGTGTAGTTCGGCGTCGACGCTGCCGGCGAGGCCTGCAATTGTGCCGTCCCGACGTAGTTGTCACCCGCCACTGTCCACTCCAATGCCTTCACCGAGTACGTGCCCGCTACCGCTGGAAACGTGCATGCTTCCGACGTCTCCGGCGCGCCGCCAGTCGAGGAGCACACTTCATTCCCGCTCGCGTCGTACACGTGCAGGTCGAAGTCGTTCGCCGGGATCGTCCACGCGATCTTCACCGCGACCAGCGTGTTCGCCGGCGCCGCGCCCACCGTGAGCGTGTACACATCGCAGGTCGAGTTGGTGCAGTCGGAACTCAAGGGACTCGATGTGACGCTGTTGATCACCGCCGAACAGCCGGTGCTTCCGCACCAGGTCAGATTTGGAGTTGTGCTGCTGATCGTTCCCGAGGAAGGTGTTGCCGCGAACGCGGGCTGAGAAGTGAAAACAACGGCTGTCCACACTACCAGGCAGCCAAGCAGCGGAAACACCAGCCACTGCCAGAGGCGACGGCGAGCCAATGTCATATTTTCTCTCCAGTGAGGGAGGGTAAGAACAGGCCGAGCGACCGACGAGCAGAGACTCTAGCTAGTCGTATCACTACGAGCCTCTTTGTTGCCGTTTACCGCAGGATGGTTGCTCGCCCGTGTTCCCGCTCACCCACTTCCTTGTAAGCGCTTGAAATTAGGCGTTTTGAACTGAGCCCCGGCAATAGTGGGCCCGGGTCGGTCCTATATGTGGGCCCCGGCGCCCCCGCCGGGGCTGCTCTGTCCCTGCCCCGAACACCAATGCGGCAGCCGCCCTCGGCTGCCGCCCCCGCTTGCCAGTACTAAGCAAGCTCCGTGTGGCTCCGGATTCATTTGGGATTAACATTCGGCGCGTACGCTGCGCAGAATAGAGCCAGAACCCGACCGGTCCGACGACTGCTATTCGGGGATGTTCCAGGTCGCCGGCGTAGGGGTGTCGATGGACATCGTCTCCAAGCAGGGACTTTCCGCGTTGGTGATGTTGTTGGCGATCGTCATGACCGCACTAGCGATCATCAGCTCTGTCGTCCGCGGCCGTGATGGAAGTGGTGGTTCTGATGGCGAGTTCTAAGAATATTCATGTCCCCAGTACCTACGTCGCCGCCGACGGCTCGGCGCCCGCTGGCCTGATCACCGCCGCGACCGAGCAGGCCTTCCTCGTCATCAAGGACGCGGCCTACAACGTCACCGACTTCATCACCAACGGCTCGGTCTGGGCCTTCCGCACTATCGCCGACTGCGAGAAAGAGCTCGACAAGATCGAGCGCACCGTCGACTCGATGCTCCCCAAGGCGATCACCCACGTTCCGGAGAGGAGGGCCCGCGAGCTGCTGGCCTGCGTGCGCGTCGTCACCGAACTCGAACGCGTTGCCGACCTCTGCCTTCACACTGCCCATGAGGTGCGCGGTGTCTCTACCGACATGTCATTGCGCGACCGCTCCGACCTGCTGAAGATGACCGCCGTACTGAAAACCATGATCGATGAGTCGCACCTCGCCATGAGCACCCGCGACGTGCAACATGTCGCTGCCGTCATCCGCGCCGACCACGATATCGACCGCCTTCGCAATTCCATCTTCCGTCGCCACCTTGCCATGTCTCCCTCCAAAGCCTCGCACGACCGCATCCGTTTTCTGTTTGCGGCCCAGGCCCTCGAGCGGGCCGGCGACCACATGACGAACATCGGCGAAGAGATCTATCGCCTCATCTATGGCATGACACTTCGCCACATGCCGGAAAAAGAAAAGAAGATCAAGCTCGAGAGGCCATAACCGTCTTGGTAGCACCGGCGTCTCGCCGGTCACTCTGCTCTCAACCGCGCGTCATCCTGAGGAGGACGTAAGTCCGACGAAGGATCTATGCTTTTCCTTCGTGCCCTTACCCTGCCCTGAGCGAAGTCGAAGGGTGTGCCTTGTGGTGAATTCTCGTAGAATTGCGAAAGAGTGTGACCGTTGTGATTGCCGAGCGCGGAGCTTTCGAACAGCCGAGTTCTTTCGAGCGGCTCTTCAACCGCTTTTTCGGCCTGCTCGTGCGTGCCGGAATCGGTTTACGCCATAACTATTTGGTCGTCGTCCGCGGCCGCAAGTCGGGAAAACTTTTGACGGTTATTTACCTGACGAGTTTCGCGCTGCATCTCTCCCACCTCGACCCGAGCATTGACAGTTTGAGCACGACTTGTCATGGATGACTCTTTCACCTCCGGCGGTGTAGTCGCCATAGCAGGGACAATCGGGGTCGTGTATTTCTATCGCAAGCTCTGGTGCCGATGGACATTGTGCTGACTGGTTCTCGATATGTGTTAGCAGGATTGGGTGCGAGCGCCCCTTTCCCCCACCTCCAGTACAAAGCCGGATAGGTTTTCCGCAGCGCGGACAATCAACGCCTTCCCATCCATACATACCAGCACGAATCTCCGAACGCCACGGACTTTGCTTGTAGAACTTCCTTGCAGCCCATTCGACACAATCGAACGCGGTGGCAAGGAAACCCGTCTTGTCGCCAATCTTTTGCAACTGGCGAAGCGTCCACTCGGCAAGCGCGTTGTGCCATTCATGGAAACCGGAGAACCGTCCCTCATCGAAGCGAGGCATTGGGTCTTTGCTTTCGCCCGGTGTCACGGCTGCAACGCGCCGTTCTATTGAGTGTGGGGCACAGACCAAACATCCATCGGCAGCCGCGTGCCCGCCTCGGTCGCGTACCCCTTGCTGAGCATGCGGATTGTTGTGTTTACGCCGCTCGGTTAGAGCGCTTGCCTGCTGCATCGGGTCTTCTTGCTGAGGTAGCGTCATTTAGTCCCCTTCCTTGTCACGTAAATAATCGTGAAACTTTTTTCCAATCCTGTCGACGTCCTCGACATCGGACCGCGGCGGTACCTCGTCGCTCCGCGCGGACGAACGCAGTGGGTGCGCAACGCCGAAGCCGCAGGCGAGGTGCTTCTCCGGAAAGGCAGTTTTCGGCAAAACTATCAAGTTGTGCCGGTCCTCGACTCCGACAAACCTGTGCTTCTCAAAGAGTATCTCGACCGGTTCGCGACCACCGTGCAGCGCTACTTCCCGGTCAAAGCCGGCTCGCCCCCGGACGCCTTCACGAGCATCAGCGACCGCTACCCGGTCTTCGAACTGATTCCGAAGTAGCACCGGTCATTCTTGCGGTGTCATCCTGAGGAGGACGTAAGTCCGACGAAGGACCTATGCTTTCCTGCGGATAGGAATGTCGCTCAATTGCGCGAATGTGGTTGTCCGAAATAGATGTTGATGTATCTTCCCGGAGCCCGGAGCCTCACTCATCTCTCAACGCCGCCATGGGCTCCAGCTTCGCCGCCCGCCGTGCCGGCACCAGTGTCGCCGCCACCGCCACCATCGCCAGCCCTGCGGACGCCGCCAGTAACATCACCGGATCGTACGGCTTTAGTCCGAACAGCAGCGTCGCCGCCGACCTGCCCGCCGCCAGCGCCAGCACGATTCCCACCGCCACTCCGACCACCAGCAACTTCCCGGCTTCGCCCAGCACCATCGCCAGAATCTGTCGTGGCGCCGCTCCCAGTGCCATGCGGATCCCGATCTCGTTCGTCCGCCGTGCCACCATGTACGCGATTACGCCGTACAATCCCACCGTCGCCAGTACCACCGCCAGCGCTCCGAAGAATCCGCTCAGCACCGCCAGCAGCCGCTCGCGCAACAGGCTGTCTTTGACGTCTTTATCCAGCACATGGAAATCGATGGCGATCTCGGGGTTGATCTTCCCCATCGTGTGCCTCAACGCCGCGACCAGCGGCTGCACGTCCCCACTCGAACGGACGATGATGGATCCAGAATTGTCCGGCTTGTCGTCCTGCATCTGCGGATAGTACGCGATCGGCGCGAACGCTTTTTTCAAGTCGTCGTACTTCGTATTCCTCACGAGCCCGACGATCTCCCACTCCGGTTGCTTCTCGCCGTTGTACACATCGACCTTGAACGTCTTCCCGATCGGATTTTCCGTGCCCAGGATTCTCTTCGCGAACTCCTGGTTCACAATCGCCACCTTCGGCGATGACGCGTTGTCTTGCTCGTTGAAGTCGCGTCCCCCCACCAGCGGCGTTCCCATGGTCTTGAAATATCCGGGCTGGACGTGGCTCATCCAAACAAGCGCAGGATTCGGCTTGCCGTCGACGATCACGTCATCGTTCCACCCGAACCCGCTCAGCGGCACGATGTCCGTTTCCGCCGCGCTCTCCACTCCGGGCGCCGTACGCACCCGCTCCAGCAAGGTCCGTCGAAATTCGTTGCGCTGCTCCTTTGGGACATTCAGCCGCGTGAAGTCCACGTCCATGATCAGCAATCCCTCTCGCTGGAAACCCGCATCGAGCGTCAGGATCTTCCTCAGGCTTCCGCCGAACAGCAGCGCCGTCACCACCAGTACGACGGACAGCGCCACCTGCGTTACCACCAGTGCTCGCCGCAGGCTGAAGCGTTCACGCGACGCCGTAAGTCCACGTCCTGCCAGGCTGATGATTCGCGCCGGCGCACCGCTCGTCGCCTTCAACGCCGGCGCCAGTCCGAACAGGATGCATGTCAGGACCGCGAGCGCGGTGGTAAAGCCCAGCACGCGCCAGTCGGTTGCGATGTCCATGAAGATGTGCCGTGCATCGCCTTCGCCGCCGAGATATCGCACCAGGAACATGCTCATTCCTCGTGCCAGCGCCATTCCTGCCACCGTTCCGGCGGCTGCGATCAGCAGGCTTTCCGTCAGAAGTTGCCGCACCACCCGCGCCCGCGCCGCTCCCAGCGCTAGCCGTACCGCGATCTCTTTCTCGCGCTCGCTCGCCCGCGCCAGCATCAGGTTTGCCAGGTTCGCGCACGCGATCAGCAGCACCAGCCCGGCGATCCCCAGCAGCAACCATAGCGGCGACTCATATTGCGTTCGCAGGTTGGAAACGCCCATCGCTCCCGTATACGCGCTCACCTTTTCGCCCAGGTACCACTTGCGGTTGTCCGCCGTATACGCTGGCGGCAACGTCTCCTGCATCATTCCCTGCGACATCGCCTCCAGTTGCGCCGCCGCTTTTTCCAGCGTCCAGCCTGGTTTCAGCCGGCCCATGATACCCAGCCACCAGGCGTGCGGAGTTGCGTATAGGCTGTTCTCGCCATCGATCAGCGGCTCGGAACAGATCGGCACGGCTACATCGAATCGATGTCCAACGTCCACTCCAGTGAAACTCGCCGGCGTCACGCCGAGCACGGGAAACGCGTGCCCTTCCAGCGTGATGGTCTTCCCGACGACGTTCGCCGCGCCGCCGAATTCGCGTTGCCAGAACGCGTAGCTCAGCACCGCTCCCGGCGCGCCGCACCCAGCGTGGTCGTCGTTCGCGTGGAACACTCGTCCCAGGATCGGCTGGATTCCCAGCACGTCGAAATACTCGCCGCTCACCCAGATGCCTTGCGCGTACCTCACCTGGCCGCCGGTCGCGAGGTTGAGCTGTTCGTTTCCGAATGCGAACACACCGCTGAATCCCTGCTGGCGCTGCCGGATCTGCTCCCACATCCGGTACGTCGCTTCCGGGTACCGGCTATGCACCCTTCCTGCTCTCTGATCATCCATCGGCCGGATCACCGCCAGCTCCTGCGGGTTCTTCACCGGCAGCGTCCGCATCCGCACCGCGTCGATCAACTGGAAGATCGCCGTGTTTGCCCCAATGCCTAACGCCAGCGACAACACACACACTGCCGCGAATCCCGGATTCAGGCGCAGCACTCGCGCCCCGTAACGAATGTCTTGCCAGAGGGTTGACCAGAAGCCGGCACCGCCCTCTGAACCCAAGACCACGGGTTCGTTCCACCTCTGCTCGGTTTTCCGCAACTCTTGCGCCAGGTCCCGCTCTTGCAGTTCCGCCGCGACCCTGCGCTCGGCATCTGCTTCCGTCGCGCCGTTCGACACGTAGGATTCATACCGATCGCGCAGGTGCTGCGACACTTCGTCCACGATCTCTGCCTCGCGCACCGGCGACAATCCGCATTCCCGCAACCGCTCGCGTACCATCTGCTGGAAGTCGATCATGTCGTACTCCTCAACCGCGGGTGCCCCACCCTGACCGGTGTTGGAAGGGTGGCAATCGGAAATCAAGAATCGAAAATGCTTCTGTCTTCCAATCGACTATCATCAATC
Source organism: uncultured Terriglobales bacterium (assembly GCA_964559835.1). GTDB lineage: Bacteria > Acidobacteriota > Terriglobia > Terriglobales > Acidobacteriaceae > DAISJI01. The sequence goes on along the minus strand of CAZLJE010000028.1, from coordinate 47,824 downwards.
GGCAATCGTCAATGGTTTTGATCTACTCATCCCGCAGCGCCACCATCGGCTCCAGCTTCGCTGCCCTTCTCGCCGGCACCATGGTCGCCGCCACCGCGACTGCGGCCAATCCCACCGACACCAGAATCATCGTCGCCGGATCATACGGCTTCAGTCCAAACAGCAGCGTCGCCGCCGACCGTCCCGCAGCCAACGCCAGCACGATCCCCATTACTAATCCGACGGCCAACAACCGGCCTGCCTCTGCCAGCACCATCGTCATGATCTGTCGCGGTGCCGCGCCCAGCGCCATCCGGATCCCGATCTCGTTCGTCCGCCGCGCCACCATGTACGCGATCACTCCATACAGTCCGACCGTTGCCAGCACCACCGCCAGGCCTCCGAAGAATCCGCTCAGCACCGCCAGCAGCCGCTCGCGCAAAAGGCTGTCCTTCACCTGTTCGTCGAGCACCGTAAAATCGATCGTGATGGCCGGGCTCACCTCGCCGACCGCTCGCTTCAACGACGCCAGCACGGGCTGGAACTCCAAACTCGAGCGCACCACGATGTTCGCGCTCGACATCGACCGCGTTCCTTGCAGGTACGGGTAGTAGGCGATTGGCTCGTTCTGGTCCCTCAGGTCGCCGTATTTCGTGTTCTTCACCACGCCGACGATCTCGTAATCGTGCGACGTCTCGCCTTTGTACACGTCGATGCGGAACGTCTTACCGACGGGGCTCTCTGTGCCCATCACCTTGCGCGCGAATTCCTGGTTCACGATCGCCACCAGCGGCGCATTCGCCGTATCGCGTTCGTTAAAGTCGCGTCCGCCCAGCAGCGGCGTTCCCATCGTTTTGAAGTACCCATCGCTCACGTCATCCATGTTGACGGATATATCGACTCGGTTTCCCTCGACGATCACCCGGTCGTTCCAACCGAACCCGCTCAGCGGCACGATGAAGGCCTCCGCCGCCGACTCGATCCCCGGCACCGTGCGAACTTTCTCCAGGATCGTGTTCGCGTATTGCTCCCGTTGCCCCTTCGGCACGTTCAGGTTCGTGAAATCGACGTTCATCACCAGCACGCCTTCGCGCTGGAACCCCGCCTCCACCGTCAAGATCCTTCGCAAGCTGCGCGCGAACAGCAGCGCGCTGATGACGAGCACCAGCGACAGCGCCACTTGCGTCACCACCAGCGCCCGTCGCAAACCGAATCTCTCCCTTGTCGCCGTCAGACCGCGCCCTGCCAGGCTGATCATCCGCGCCGGCGCGCCGCTGGTTGCCTTCATTGCCGGCATGAGGCCGAACAGCAGGCACGTCAATATCGCGAGCAATGTGGTGAACTCGAGCACGCGCCAATCGGTCGTGAGATCTACGAAGATGCCCGACGTGCTGCCGTCGCCGCTGAGATACAGCACCACGTACTGGCTCATCCCGCGCGCCAGCGCCACTCCAACCACCGCCCCTGTGACCGCGATCACCAGGCTCTCCGTCACCAGTTGTCGCACCAGCCGCGCCCGCTTTGCGCCGAGTGCCAGCCGTACCGCGATTTCTTTCTCTCTCGCGCTCGCGCGCGCCAGCATCAGGTTCGCCAGGTTCGCGCACGCGATCAGCAGCACCAGCCCCGCGATTGCCAGCAGCAGCCACAACGGCGACTCGTAATCACTGCGCAGGTTGGAATATCCCGTCGCGCCTGGCGATGCTGTCAACTTGTACTCCAGGTACTTCTTCAACGTGTCTCCCTGGAATTCCTGCGGCTGCGTATCCTGCATGATTCCGGGCGAAACCGCCTTCAGTTGCGCTGTCGCCTGTTCCAATGACCATCCCGGTTTCAACCGTCCGATCAGCGCCAGCCACCATCCGCGCCGCATCGTGTACATGCTGCCGTCGCCCAAGATCGTCGGCTCCGAGCAGAGCGGCACCGCCACATCGAAATAGTGGCCGACATCGACCCCGTAAAAACTCGCGGGCGTGACGCCGATCACCGGCACCGTGTGACCATCCAGCGACACCGTCTTGTTCAGCACATCCGCGCTGCCACCGAACTCGCGCTGCCAGAATCGGTAACTGATGACCGCGCCCGGCGTGCCGCATCCGGCGTGGTCGTCGTTGGCGTGGAACACGCGCCCGATCACCGGCTGTACCCCGAGCATGTCGAAGAACTCGCCGCTCACCCAAAGTCCCTCGGCGTATCGCGCCGGCCCGCCGCGCTCCAGGTTGAACTGCCGGTCTCCGAACGCCGCCACCGCGCTGAAGCCCTGCTGCCGCGCGCGGATCTGCTCCCACATCGGGTTGGTCACCTGACAATAGCGACCCATCGCATGCCCCGATCGGCTCGACGGCATAGGCCGAATGCGCGCCAGCTCTTGCGGGTTCCTCACCGGCAGCGTGCGCATGCGCACCGCGTCGATCAGTTGGAATATCGCCGTGTTCGCGCCGATCCCCAACGCCAGCGATAGCACGCACACCGCCGCGAACGCCGGATTCAGCCGCAGCACTCGCGCGCCGTAGCGCACGTCCTGCCACAGTCCTGCCCAGAAGCTGCCGCCCTCTGCGCCCAGCGTGACCGGGTCATTCCACCGCTGCTCCACCCTTCGCAGCTCGCGCGCCAGGTCGCGCTCCTCGAGTTCCGCCGCCACTCTACGCTCCGCCTCTTCTTCCGTCGCGCCGTTCGACCGGTGCGATTCATAGCGATCCCGCAGATGCTGCGACACCTCCTCCACGATCTCCGCCTCGCGCACCGGCGAGAGTTCGCACCCGCGCAACTTCTCGCGAACCGACTTCTGAAGATCCATCATGACTTCCTTCGTGCGCCTTCGTGTCCTTTGTGGTGAAGGCCGTTCAATCGGCAATTGGCAATGCCTTTGTCTTTACTCCCGTGATCCTCTGCATCGCCGTCACAAACTCAGCCCACGTCCGGCGCTGCTCCTTCAACATCTTTCGTCCGGCCGCCGTCAGCTTGTAGTACCGCCGCCGCCGCTGGCCCGCCTTCTCCACCCACGTTCCCTCGATCCACCCGCGCTTCTCTAGCCGGTACAACAGCGGATAAAAAGACGCGACGTTGAACTTCAGCGTGCCCTCTGACCTCTGCTCGATGAGTTGGCTGATCTCGTACCCGTGCCGCGCCCGCCCCGCCAGCAAAGACAGGATCAGCAGCTCCGCACTACCCTTTTTCAATTCCCGGTCGAGGATGGAAGATGTCATATCAGATGCCTTTGCCATATATGTCATAAGCATATATGCCTGCGACAGGTCAGATGTCAACTTAGACGAACCCTGTTCCACTTGGTTAGCTGAGCTTTGGGGCGTGCTTCCAGAGGCGAGATTGATTGTGGCTAGGGTGGGGCATCGGTTGCCCTAAGCCCTATGCCCTGCGCCCTTCTTTACCAGGGCCACCACTTGCGCTTGTGTTGAACGAGGTTCGGACAAATCTCAGCCAGCGCTACCGCCCCGCTCTCCTCTTCTTTTCTTCCGCGCCGCACCCAATACCGCACTCGCGCATTCAAAAAATCGGCGCGTTCGAACTTCTGCCCTTTTGCCGGCGCAAGCTCGATCTGGAAGGACTCGCCTCCACGCAGGCTGTCGCTCGCCGACGCGATCTCATTGTCCTGTCCATCGACCAGCTCGATCCGCAATCCCAGCGGCCATTCCCCGCTGCCGACCACCTTCCCTTTAACCGTGATCTTCTCGCCGGAGAACTTCGCCCGCAGCTTCGACTGAACCATGTGCGCATCCGCCCCATACGCCGTCCCGGCGAGGAGTGCCGTTATCGTTAACGTAAGGATCCCCTGGCGCCACCGGCTCATGCCCCTGACCTCTCCTTCAGAACGTCGGTCCGCGACGTAGTTGCGGATGATTTTCGCCATGTTCCAGCTACAGTCGCGGGTCGACCGGCTCGCTTTCCAATGCCAGCACTGCGAACACGCACTCATGCACGCGCCGCAGCGGTTCCTTTTCCACAAACCTCTGCAACCCCTCAATGCCAAGCGCGAACTCCCGCGCCGCCAGCGATCTCTTCCTCCCCAAACCACGCGACCGCAGCCGTTCCAGGTTGTGCTCCGCCGTGTACTCGGGCCCATAGATGATCCGCAGGTATTCCCGTCCGCGACATTTGATTGCCGGCTGGATCAGCCCTTTTTTTCCCCGCTCCACAAAACCCATGGGCTTGACCACCATTCCTTCGCCGCCCGCCGCTGTGAGTTCCTCCCACCACGCAATTGCCTTCGCCGTGCTGGCCTCAGCTCCCAAGTCCACTTCATGCCAGGGTGTTGCCATCAGCAATTCGCGGTCCTCTGCGGCAATCCTCGCGAGCGTTTCCATATGCCACTGGTGATCTTTGTCCGTATGGGCCGCGCCTTCGCTTGCCAGCAGGTGAAACGGCGCCAACTTCAGGTCGAGCAGCGAATGGACCGGCCAGCAGTAACGCCGGTACGCTTCCACATAAGCGCCCGCCATCTCCATGCGTCGCTCATACCAATCCAGCAGTGGCGTCGCCTCTTCCTGCCGCGAAACCGCGAGCCTCAAGGTCGCCACTGTCTCGCGCAGTGCAGCGCGCGCGGCCGCTCCGACCCGCGCATACTGCAAGCGCAATAACTCCTGCGCTTTCGCTGACCACGGCATCAACTCGCAATCCAAGCACACCCAGTCCGTCTTCAGCTCGTTCCACAGTCCCGTACGATCGATAGCAGCGCGCACGCGCTCTAGGAACTGCCGCTCGAGCGTCGTATCCGTGAAGAATCGTCTCCCCGTTCGCGTGTAGCAGACACCGATCTCGTCCTCCACTACGCCGAATCTCCGTCGCGCCTCCTCCTCGTTGCGGCATACCACCACCACCGCCCGCGAACCCATGTGTTTCTGCTCGCAGATCACACGCGTCACCCCGGCTTTGCGGTAATGTTCCAGCGCGTCGGCAGGATGCTCCAGCAGTCCCGCTTGGTCGCTCGTCTCGCACGGTGACATCGTCGGCGGCAGGTAGATCAGCCATTTCGGATTCACCGCGAAGCGGCTCATCACCTCGAGCGCCGCGATCGCATTCTCCTCGCGGATGGTGATGTTGCCGCTGAGGCTCGTCTCCACTATCCGCTTGCCCACCACGTCGTCGATGTCGAGCAACTCATCGAGCTCCTGCTGCTGAGAAAGCGTTTGTGCCTTTCCTCCGTGCCCCTCTGTGTCCTCCGTGGTGGATGTTTTTGCTGCTGCTTCCAGGAACGGCTTCGCCGGCGCGTAATACTGCCGCAACGCCGGTATCGACACGGTCTCCTTCTCCGGATACCGCAGCGCGGTCAGCTTGCCTCCGAACACGCATCCCGTGTCTATGTTGATCGTTCGGTTCAGCCATTCGGCCTCGGCCACGGGCGTGTGGCCGTACACCACCATGGCCCGGCCTCGATACTCCGCCGCCCAGTTGTATCGGACCGGTAAGCCGTACTCATCCGTCTCGCCTGTCGTCTCGCCGAACAACGCGAACGAGCGCACCGCACCGGATCCGCGGCCCTGCATCTCTTCTTTCATTCCTGCGTGTGCTACAACGAGCTTGCCGTCATCCAGAACGTAGTGGCTCACCAGGTCGTCGATAAATTCCGCCACTTCATTCTTGAACCCCTCGCTTTCGGGCTCCAACTGCGCCAGCGTGTCCGCCAACCCATGCGTGATCTGAACCGTCTTGCCGCGCAATTTCCGCAGCAGCTTGACGTCATGGTTGCCGGGCACACACAGCGCCTGCCCGCTCTTCACCATCCCCATTACCAGCCGCAGTACCTGCGGGATCTTGGGCCCGCGGTCCACCAGGTCGCCCACGAACAGCGCCTTGCGCCCGTTCGGCGGTGTGACAACGTACCCGGTCGCATTTGTCTCCACCGCGTACCCGAGTTGCTGTAAGAGCGAGCACAACTCGTCAAAGCAGCCGTGGAGGTCGCCGATCACGTCGAACGGCCCGTGCTCGTGCTTCAAGTTGTTCCACAGAGGCTCACGGACGATCTCCAGCCCTTCCAATTCTTCGGGAGAGCGGAAGACGAAAACGTGGCGAAATCCTTCGCGCTCCAGTCCGCGCAGCGAACGTCGTAGTTGCTGCGCCTGGTTCCGGATCACGTGCGGGCCAAAGTCGCGGTCGGGCCGCGTGCGGTTTCTGTCCTGACATAGCCGTTCCGGAAAATTCAGCACTAACGCGACCGGCAACACGTGATGTTCACGCGCTAAAGCCACCAGCGGTTTGCGGGACTCCGGCTGCACGTTCGTCGCATCCACCACCGTCAATCGTCCGGCCGCCAGCCGCTTCCGCGCGATGAAATGCAACACCTCGAAGGCATCGTTCGTTGCCGACTGGTCGTTCTGGTTGTCCGATACCAGTCCCCTGCAGTAGTCGGACGACAACACCTCGGTCGCCTTGAAATGCGTCCGCGCTACCGTCGACTTCCCGCAGCCCGACGGACCTATCAACACCACCAGCGACAACTCTGGAATCGTGATTTTCACTTACCCTGCGTCCCTCTGATTGTCCGTCGTGATCCTTCCTGAAGCCATCGTGTCCTTCGTGGGAACGCTTTCTCTTTGTCCCTCTGTCAACTCCGTCGTGAGCGTTCTTCGGAATATGCCCATTTGTGTCGGCGCTCCTACTTCCTCATCGACATTCCCCACCGGCCGGAACTCCACCGTGTATCCATAATTCGTCGCGACTTGATGCGCCCACTCCTGGAACTGCGCCCGCGTCCACTCAAACCGATGGTCCCGATGACGGAATTGCCCCGCTGGTAGGGTTTCGAACCGCACGTTGTACTCGGCGTTCGGCGTCGTCATCACCACCGACCCGGGCTTCGCGTGCTGGAATACCACCCGTTCGAATGCGGCCAGCCGTGGCGGATCCAGATGCTCGATGACTTCCACCACCGACGCCGCATCGTACCCGCTGAGCCGTTTGTCGCGATACATCAGCGAACCCTGGAACAGCTTGATTCGTTCCTTCCTCGCCCGCGGCATCGTATCCATGTGTAGCCGCTCGCTCGCCTTCTCCAGGCTGCTGTACGAAACATCCATGCCGGTGATCTCCTTCAACTGCTTTTCCTTGATGAATTGCCGCAGCAGCTTCCCCTCGCCGCAGCCGAGATCGATCACGCGCGCCGCCCCCGTTTCCAGCACTGCTTTCGTCACCGCCTGGAGCCGCATCGTGTTTAGCCCGATCGGCTTCTCGATCGACTGTTCCTGTTCTTCCTTCTTCTCCTGCTCCGCTTCGGGATCAGGCTCTTCTTCGCCGATCAGCCGCTCCAGCGCCTCGCGCTCAAGTTTCCTCTGGTGCCGTAGATAGCGCTTCACGATGAGCTCTTTTTCCGGGTGCGCCGCCAGCCATCCTTCGCCGCGCTTCAGAAGCTTTTCGACCTCATCTTGTCCGACCCAGTAGTGCTTGTCCGCGTCGAGCACCGGGACCAGCACGTATAAGTGCGTGAGCAACTCGCGCAATGGGACATCGCGTTCGAGTTCGACCGAGTAATAAGGACCGTCTCCCCATTCCGGAAACTTGTCATCCAGCCCTTGGCGCTTGGCGCGAACCACGTATCCGAGCGGCTCGAACAGTTTGTGCAGCACTTCTTCGCCGCCGCGACACGGCACGACCGCGATTCTCGCCGTCAGCGGCAAGGGCTCATCCACAAGCTCTGGACGTCCCTTGCTGCTGCCACCCATCGCGCTGGCGAATATCCGCGCCATCGCGACACTCAATAACGACGAGGCGACATACGGCCGGTCATTGACGTACTGCTCGAGCGACCCACCCTCTCCGGCTGGTCCTCGTCGCGTTCGAACCAAACCCACGGGGTCGACGTCCAGCAGCAACGCCACCGTGCATCGTTGTGTCGTGGCCTCCGGATAAAACACGTGTCCCTTGCCAAAGGAAAGTTCGAACGACTGCACCCGCGACGGATTCTTGTGCAGCAGGTACCCCATGTCCGTCGCCGGCGCCCTGGTATTCGTGATCGTTAGCAGCATGTACAATCATTATCGCTGATACTTCTGTTGTCGTTCACGTCCCTTCGTGACCGTAGCCTGCCCTGAGCGAGGTCGAAGGGTAGTGAGATTTCGCCGTTTTTTGCCGCCAAAGCACTGTTGAAATCCCAATCCCAGGAATCAAAGTAGTTACCCCGGTGGTCCGAAGCGCCCGGATTCCCTCCCTATTCGCTCCCAAAAAATCAAAACCGCGGGCCGTTTCGCGCCCGCGGTGGGAAAACCCTAGATGCCATTTTCTTGATTCCCCCTGCTCCGGATCCATGTTCAGCAGGAATCAAACTGGTAACAAGTGGTCAAGAATGTCTTTCCCTGCGCCCTAAGCCCGTGCGCCCTGAGCCTAGATCTTGATAAATATCGCCTTGCGATACATTATCCACACCAGCACCAGGAAAGTTAATACATAAGCGAGTGCCCACAGCAGCGAAGCGTGGTACGGAGATGCGTGCGGCGCGAAGAATCTCTCGTACAGCATCGTCTTCCACGTCACCCGCTCATTGTTCCACGTGGTATGGAACACGACCGACGCCTTCCCCACAAAGCTCGACGCGGCGTACGCCACGATCGCATTCGATCCGTACCACACGAACGGACGTCCCCACCACGGCACAGTCATCTTCTGAGATTGGTGGGCCCCGGCGCCATCGCCGGGGCTGCTCCCAGCGTTACTGGAAATCGCGGCGCGGCAGCCGCCCTCGGCTGCCGCAGTCTTGCGCTCCACCGCATAATAGAGAATTGCGAAGATTACCAGCGCGAACCCCGCCGTAAACAGCACGTACGAACTGGTCCACAGATTCTTGTTGATCGGAAACACCAGCCCCCATAATTTCCCGGCGACCAGTCCGACAATCCCCGCCACAAACATTCCGACCGCTTTCCTCTGTGTTCCTCTGTGTCCACCGTGGTGAGGGTTCTTCAGCCAAACTCCGCCGAACACTCCCAGCAGACACGTCGCAATCGCCGGCAGCGTGCTCAGGATCCCTTCCGGATCGAACCGGTGCGCCACCCACAGGTGCTCGTACATGACTTTCTTGTCCAGCCACGCCGCCAGGTTCCCATCCATCGTCAGGTCGAATCCCGGTACCCTGGTCATCAGCAGCCAGTATCCGACCAGCAGCCCCGCCGTAATTCCGGCCCAAGCCTTCTTTCCCGTGTACAGCACAATTCCCGACGCCACCAGGTACACGACCGCAATTCTGGAGAGCACTCCGGCAAATCGGACGGTGTGAATATCAAACTTCGGGAACGCCGCCAGGAACAGCCCAATGCCATAGATGATGACCGCCCTCCTCGCCGCGTGCTTCATGAGCGCGCCGCGGCTCGCCCCCTTCGCCCGTCGGCTCTCGAATGACAAGTGCATCGAGATACCTACGATGAACAAAAAGAAGGGGAAGATCAGGTCGGTGGGCGTCCAGCCATTCCATTCCGCATGTTCCAGCGGCCAGTAAACGTGCCCCCAATCGCCGGGATTGTTGACCAGGATCATCCCGGCAATCGTCAGCCCGCGAAAGATATCCAATGAAATCAGCCGATTAGAAGCCGCTCCGGGCCTGAGAGTCGTATCTTCTTGAATCGGCGTAGCTAATGTCTTGGTCGCCATAGCCCGGCATCTTACGTCTTTTCCACAGATTGTTCCACGTGGAACAATCTGCCGGTTTTAGAACAGCTATCCATACGTTTTCCACAGATTGTTCCACGTGGAACAATTTCAAACCGCCCATCCCTCATTGCGCCGCCCCCGCCGAACCGCTACTCTTGTTCCGGCGATTCTCTGGACAAATCATGGGACGGGTCATAGCCGTAGCCAATCAAAAAGGTGGCGTGGGTAAAACTACGACCGCCATCAATCTTGCCGCGTCGTTTGCCGCCGCCGAAGTAGAGACCCTGTTGGTAGATTGCGACCCCCAGTCCAATTCGACCAGCGGCCTCGGACTGGTCCGCGATCCCGAGCGCCTCAATACATACGACTTGCTGGTCGGGAACTCGTCTTTGGAGCAGGCGCTTCAGCCGACAGCTCTGGAACAGCTTTGGATCGTCCCGGCGCACAAGAACCTGATCGGCGCCAACATCGAGCTGGTCGAAGCCGAGGGCAGGGAATTCCGGCTGCGCAACGCGCTGAACGGCGCGCGCGAAAAATATCAGTTCACCGTTCTGGATTGTCCTCCGGCGCTGGATCTGCTGACGCTGAACGCGCTCGTCGCCGCCGACACCGTTTTGATCCCGATGCAGGCGGAATACTTTGCGCTCGAAGGCGTCAGCGAATTGCTCGACACGGTCAGCCGGATCCGCGAGACGTTCAATCCGTCGCTGTACGTCGAGGGCGTCGTGCTGACGATGTACGACGACCGCACGAATCTCGCGCAGCAGGTTGCGTCGGAATTGAAGAACCATTTCGGCGACAAGTTGTGCACGACGACCATTCCGCGCAACGTACGCCTCGCCGAAGCGCCGAGCTACGGCAAGCCGGCGCTGTTGTACGACGCGCGCAGCCGCGGCGCGGAGGCGTACATCAAGCTCGCGAAAGAGATCATGACGCGGGACCGGGTCGCGGCACGAGGAGCGCGGGCCGCGGCAGTCGAAGAGATTGTATCGTGACACGATATATTTCTTATTACTTAATACTTATTACTCGTTGTCGGGCAGTAATAAGTAATGAGTAATAAGTAATAGGAAGCTCTGGCAACGCGATGACGACGATCATGGACAAAAAAAGAGCATTAGGCCGCGGCCTGGAATCGCTGATCCCCGCCGCCCGGCAGACGGCGCCGGTCGTGCGCGAAGTCATCAAAGAGGTCCCGGGCGAGGGCGTGCAGGAGATCCGTCTCGACGAGATCGAGCCCAGCCCCTACCAGCCGCGGCGGCACAACGACAGTGAAAAGCTGCAGGAGCTGGCGGCGTCGATCCGCGTCAGCGGCGTGATGCAGCCGATCGTCGTGCGCGAGGTCACCGCCGGCATCGTGCGCTACCAGCAGGAGGTCCCCGAGGAGCAGCTCGACCCGGTCGAGGTCGCGATCTGGGGCGGACACCAGCGGCCGCACGTCGAGAGTGCGAAGGTCAAGTACCAGCTCATCGCGGGCGAGCGGCGCTGGCTGGCCTCGAAGCTGGCGGGCCGCGAGACCGTCCCCGCGCTCGTGCGGAAAGTTTCGAACGAGCAGGCGGCGGAGCTGTCGCTCATCGAGAACCTGCAGCGCGAGGACCTGAACCCGATGGAGATGGCGTACGCCTTCGCGCGCCTGGCCAACGACTTCGGCCTGACGCAGGAGCAGATCTCGGTGCGCACGGGGAAAGAGCGCGCGACCGTCGCCAACCACATGCGCCTGCTGAAGCTGCCCCCCGACGCGCAGGGATTCCTCGCCGTCGGCAAGCTGAGCTTCGGACACGCCAAGGTGCTGATGGGCCTGCCCGATAAAGATGCGATCGACCTGGTGCTGGCGCAGGTGATCCAACACCAGCTGTCGGTGCGCCAGACGGAAGAGCTGGCCAAGCGGCACATGTGGGACCACACGGTGAAGGAAGTCACCGGCGAGGAGCCCGCGAAAAAGCTCCGCGACCCGAACGTGAAAGAAGCCGAGCGTCAGTTAATGGCCGCGCTGGGAACCAAGGTCAGCATCGTCGACAAAGGCGGCAAGGGAAAGGTCGTCATCGAGTACAAGACCCTGGAAGACTTCGACCGGATCGTGGATGCGCTGGGGAAATAGGGAGGCACGAGGCCCGAGGCAAGATGGACGGTAGGGCGCGGCGAGAGTCGCGCTTTTCTTCATCGAGACAATACGCCGGATACGCATGTCACAACGCGAATTTATGCAAACAGCAGGTGCCAGATTTTGATGGCAACATGCCACTCCGCTGCAATGACCAGTACGCCGACGAGAATGAAACTCAAGAGGGAAAGGGTCTCGAAGATAACGTATTGTTCGCTATGGACCGGTGTCAAGCTTCGGGTCGGACGTTAATTTACTGGTTTCGTCCAGGGTCGAGCAGCAATCCTGACGCACCCGAGTAAGGACTGAGCGGGTAAGTACTCGAATACCACCACAAGAAAAATCCGATTCCTATCAGCACCAAAGCAAACAACGCATACCGGACCCATGAATGGCGCGTAACACTGACGATAACGCCAGCGAATGCGACTATTAGAGCCGCAAGCGACACAAGCAGGGGAGGTGAGAACCTCGTCAGCGCCTCTGGATATTGTTTCGAAACGAACAAAGCTAAGGCCGTTACCAGCGCACCCAAGGCCGTTAGAATGACGGTGATGGAACTGAAGACGGTGCTTCGCAATTCAGCGACTTCCTTTTCCATCCGATTGAGGCGTTCTTGAGCGTGAGTAGTAAGAGCGCTTGTCAGAGACTTAGGATCGTAATCCTCAAATAGAATGCGCTTTCGTTCCAACGACTTGAATCGAAACTCGGAACTTCGCTTCGTTGGCGCTGTTGTCCAGACGAAGTCAATCACAGCGAGTGATTGTCCACGTCTCAACGTTCGCGGCTTGTCGGACAGGTTGTATATCGGACAGCAGAGGTACCCCTTAAAACCAGGATCGACTTGAGCAGCCCCCACCCAAAGGAAACCTTGATAAGCCTGCCCAACAGCAACATTCCATCTTGCAATCATGAAATCCGGCATGTTCAATCGCTCAAGAGTCTGAATGATGACAACTTCAAATGGCTGAACAAGGATTTCGTCACGGCCGACTTTGTCGGGGAGCTCAATTATTTCACCGGCCTTCGCGTAGACGCCTCCAACTGACAGCTCGTAACCAGCAGCTCTGAGCTTTTTCTTCTCCGGTTCAAAAGGATCAATGAGCTTGTAGTTGATTGCGAAATGCTCGATTTCATCTGCGAGGAGAACTCCCCTGGCACGGGTTGGATCAAAAGGAATGTCCGGAAGCGATGCAAGATAATCGCGCTCTATGTCGCGGCGAGCTCCCGCAGTGATTGGATTAGCGGCAATCGCTTTCCGGATGGTTTCTTTAAACCGACTCTGAGCTTCCTTGCGAAGATCCATATGTCAGTATGTCAGTATCCGCCAGCGTGACTGACGATGCGAACGACTCGTTCCGATAACTCGACAACATCTTGTAACCCTGGCCCGGTGCCACAATATTTCACGGGGACTCCGGTTTCGCGTTCGAGCCTATTAATGAACAAACGAGCTTTGGAAGTGAGATTTTCACGGGCATGCACGCTGCGGTTCTTGAACTCCAAGTAATCGATCCCGTTGATCGCGAGTTCTGTTGGATGGTTATACCTAGCTGCGCATTTTGCAAGTTCCCAATCAAACCTGCCAACGCGTCGGACCTTTTGCGTCACGCTGGTCATCTCATCGATTGTGTGAGGAGCGCCGCATTCTGCCTGCACGTCAGCCCACGAAATCTCGTTGATAAGAGGTCCTGCCTGTCTTCCTGCAACGCGTATCGGAAAAGTTCGAAAGACGACCACGACGTGGTTGACACAGAGCGGGCCGACGCCCACCTCGCTCAAGAAAGCTGCCGCAGTTGTATCTCGAGACGTGGCGCATGGGTAATGCTGCGAGTGGTACACAGACAATCCAAATCCTTGCGTACCCTCGACCAAGACACGCTTGCCCGTTCCGATCGCTTCGTGAATTTCTGACGCGGCGTCGGTTACGTACGGCGCAATCCAACGGGCGTCTCGGACGATGTTCTCGATGCGACGAACCGTCTTATCTCTCAAAACCCGCCGTGATTGTGCCGCCCCGACGCCGCACAGAGTTGAGCTGAGGCGCTCTGATAGTTTGAGTTCACGCTCGTTTTGCTTATCGAATGATTCGATTACTATTGCCCGCGCGTCAATGCCAACGCGATCCGGACCAAGCCGCAAGAACGATAATTCTTGTTCGAGAACGTCGAGATCTACTAAACCGCCCGCAGGTATCAACAAGCGGGTTCGCGACCTAACAAATCCTGTTGGGACTTGGCGGACAAGCCTTCGTGTTCCGTCTAGATCATCGAATGAATGCCCGGAATTCGGGCCGCCGCACCGAACACATAAATCTATCTCTTCCCGAAGAGTGATGATAGCCGAGATTTTTCCTTTTCCCTCCGACCCGTATTGGCCGCCGACAACGACCCAGACACTCACAAACCCTCCGACCGCACGCGGAAATCGCGCACAAGCTGGTCGACCTGTGGACCAAGCTCGCCCATCGGCGCGGCGCCGTTAAGCGTCGCCGATGCAAGTGGAACCAACTCCTGAATGTGTGATTCAACGGGATGCGAATCGGCGGCGAGGAATTCCTCGTATGTTGCGTACCGGTTGCGCAACCGTTCGAAGCGAATTTCGTGGAGCGTATCTATGTAAACCAAGAAGAACGAGTTAGCAAATGCATTCTTCAGGCTTTCGAAATCAATCGGATGGCGAAGACCATCGACGGCGCAGTCGTATGCAGGATCGATACGGGAAATCAAACGTCGATTCAATTCCAGCTGGCCTTCTCCCGACATCACTTCCCACCCCACGGTTTGCAGCCGCATCTTTGCTTCAGGATCTTCTTTGTACCAGTCGGCCAGCACGATACTGTAGCGGAGATATTCGAACCCATGGCGGTCAGCCAGGTAGCGTGCGACCACGGTTTTGCCAGAGCCAATACGACCCGCGACGCCAATCACCAGCCGCACCCGATCATTCATGCCGAGCATTGTACCGACTCAGACTTCGTCGAGCCCGGTCGAATGGATGATCTCAGCCAGCTTCGCGTAATTGATGCTTGGTGAGCGCGGGACGATCAGGTAATCCTCGGTTGGCGTTCCCAAACCAATGTAGTCATCCGCCAAATAGAAGAGACCGACGAGCGCGGACGTGATTGCGTCTACCTCGTCGTGCGTGACCTTTTCGGTGAGGTACGCGCCGGTAATGCCAATGCGGCCCATGCCTTTCTTGAGTTCATCCAGGCTTGCGCCCTTGCGCGGAATTCCGAGCAAGTCCTGAGCCGCCCCGGGGTAACTCTCAATGACGGTCAGCCCCCGCTTGCGCAATTCGCTTGCGAGCCGCATACCGCGAGTCGTGAGACATTTCATTGTCGGCAGGAGGCACCAGAACACTGAGATACCCATGCGCTTCAGCGCAAGCTCGCATTTTCGGTAGATCGGGTACTCGCCGACATTCTCCGGATCAACGACGCCTTCTGGTAGGGATAAGGGCGAATCAATGGAGACGATGTCCGGCTTGGCCGCGACCGTCTCGCCAATGAGAGCCTCGTCCGTCCGCAAAGAGAGTGTGGACGCATCCGAACCATCAAGCAGTGCCCATCCCGTGGCTCTTTTCTCGCTACCAGTCAGATCAATTCCGACGATTCGCGGTGCCCGACCACTAGCGGAGACTCTCTGGAGGAGCTTCGAGACAATCTCACTTCCCGATTGAGTTTTTGTCACGGCGCGCACAGCAGATACACGCGGTCGCTTCGGAAGTTCCGCGACGCCTGTGAACACCGGAGCAATCGACTTCTTCAAGAACGATGCCGTTTGCTGCGAGAGCTTGTCGTAGCAGATCTCCATCATCGCCTTCAGATGAACGACATCGGCAGTGTTGTACTCCACGAGCTTCGCGAGCGCACCTTTATCCCCGCGCAGATGCTTTGCCCAGAGAACAGTCGCATCGAAACCAGATACATCTGCTATCGAAGCGTCCCGGTGTAGGCCAAAACGCGGCTCGACTTCTTTCAACCCGCCTTTGTAACCGAGCCGTCGGGAAACCCACCGCAGATCAATATGGACTGGTGGCAGTTCGATTCCTGGAAATGCTGAACGCAGAAAGCGGAGATCGAAGCCAGCCCCGTTGAAGGTGACGACCACCGAGTATTTCTTTAGCGCCTCGGCAAGCGCATCCATATTCCGGTCTTGGATGAAGACGTTGTAACGGCGGCCGTCGTAGAGCCCAACCAGAGTCACAGAGTCGAAGACAGTGGACAAACCCGTCGTCTCGATATCGAGATAAACGCACTCGTCAGAGAACTCAGGGAAAACGCGCCAAGCCTCGCCAAGAGCACTCAGGCGCTGAAAGAAGGCGGCATTCTTGCTCTTGATTGCCTGACGTGAAAGCGGAAGGTAGTCGTCAAGGCGCTTCTGCAAGCGTGCGCCGAGGACGCCGAACCGTTTTTCGAATCGGTCCGCGTCATCCCAGCTGCGAATCCCGCTCTCCCACATGTCGTGCTCGGTTTGGCGACCGATGCCGGGAATGTGAATGAACGTTTGCTGCAGCATGACGCCACCTTTAACGTGTATTCTATTTTATTAGAAAATCTAATTAAATAGAATATTTCAATAGGGTTGTGTAAAATCAGTCCCTTTTTATGTCGAAGCGTGGCCGCAAAAAACGGGAGCGCACAACCGCTGAAAAGCTCGTTATGAAGGAAGTACGGGACCAGTTGTTGTCAAAGCTGGAAGGCTGGACGGTCGAAGGCGCAGCCGAAGATCTCAAGGTGAGTCGCGCGACACTTTACAACTACCGGAAAGAGATTAGCGACAACACGCCAGTACCGACGTACGAAATCCTCAGGCGGATGCACGAGCGCTGGGGGTTCAAATTCCAGTACATCGATTTCGGGCATCCCCGCCGCCCGTCCATTTCGTTAGACAAACAACAGACGAAGTTCGAATTCCTGGAGGGCGTCGATCCTTCTAACATCGAGGTCACTTCGGCTAAGCCGATGGGGCGCGACACACTCGAACTGGTCGTGCACATCCGATTCGCGAGCTAATGCACGTCGCGTTAAGTACTACGGTGTCCACTGCGCCGGCGTGTTGACGATTACGGGATCTGTGACACCGGCCTGCTCGCTTTTCTCGACAACTTCGGCGTACGTCTTGCCGCTTGCAACCACACGCGTCTCGTCGTCCGACAATGCCACCCAACTATCGAGCGGAGCATTGCGGAGAGCGTCCAGGCGGGCTGTGCCACGGCGGCATACCCGATTCGCCAGTTCGCACGATGTACTGAAGTTCCGTGTTCCGAGTTCCGAGCGTTGTTGTCGGAACTCAAACTCGGAACGCAAAATTAAAAAAGCCCAGCCTCTCGGCCGAGCTCTCTTCTACTACTGACCTCGTCTATTCGATCTTCATCGTCCGCAGCACGCTGCGGATCAACTCCACCTTCTGCTGGTCTTCTTTGGTTTCGGTAACGAATTCCATTCCGTACGTATAGCCGCGGCGGTTGCGCACGATGGTGCGCGCGGTCATCGGGTTCCCCTGGTACGGCGGCGTGAAGCTGATCTCGACCAGCTCGCCGACGCGCAACTCCGTCCCTACGAATACGCCGATGCCGCCCTCGTTCAAGTCCTGACCGCGCGCCTGCACGAACACCGTTTTCTCCTGCTTGCGTACGACCACCGTGACAGGCACGTGAATCTTGAGCCGGGGCCACCGCCGCAGCGTGCGGAACGCCTGCACTGCCTGCGCTGCCAATTGCGGTTGGGCCATAACTCGTTCTCCCTCGGATGCTCGGGTGCCCCACCCTGACCGCCTTTGGAACGGTGGCAAGACTCCCCGCGGATAATTAAGCTACCGCCCTACCCTCGGTCCGGCAAGTTACCGAAGTGTTGCGACAAGCGAAAGGCAGTTGGAAGTTGTAAGTTGAAAGTTGGAGGGCTTGGATGCTTTTGCAGCCCGAGCTTGGGGAGCCAGCGATAACTTGCAACTTACAACTCGAAACTTGAAACTGTGTTTGTGCATCTGTCCCGCATCTCCGAGCTGCTCGCGCCGTTCCTGCGTTCCCCGCTCGCGGAGGCGCAGCTTGCGCAACTCGCCGCCTACCTCGAGATCCTGCACCGCTGGAACGCGCGCATGAACCTGACCGCCATACACGGCCCGGAGCAGGTTGTGACGCGCCATTTCGGCGAATCGCTTTTCGCGGCCCAGCACCTGTTTCCGCCCGGCCGTTCACTCGCTAACGAAGCTGTTATCGATCTTGGTTCCGGCGCCGGTTTCCCCGGTTTGCCGATCAAAATCTGGGCTCAGGAACTCCATGTCACGCTCATCGAGTCGCAGAACAAGAAGGCGACGTTCTTGAAGGAAGTGATTCGCGCGCTGGAATTGAAGGACATCTCCGTCTCCACTTCCCGCGCGGAGGACCTTCTCGACTCGATCGCTTGTCATCCTGAGCGAGGACGTAAGTCCGACTCGAAGGACCTTGTGTTTTCGCCACCGACTGTCACCCTGCGCGCGGTCGAGAAGTTCGACCGCATCCTCTCCGTTGCGGCTCAGATCGCCACCGGCGGACGCCTCGCGCTCCTCATCGGCTCCGTCCAGGTGCTGGCCGCGCAACAGTTCGCTCCGGCGTTTGCCTGGTCCGACCCGCTCCCGATCCCGCAGTCCCTCTCGCGCGTTCTGCTCGTCGGCGAATCCAGGTAGTAACGAATCAAGTTGCTAACAAGTGGTCCGCCAACCCCGGCTGAAGGTCTCCATGGTTCAGTGGATCGCCGCGGACCGGGGCCGCACCATTGCTAGCGGATATCTTGCGCTCCCATGTTCCGCGTCCGGGTATCGGTACTCAGTATTTATCGCCAAAGATACTCTTCGGGCACATCGCGTGCACGCCGACTTTCCCGTCCACTAACTGAGTGATGTCCACGTCTACGGCGACACTCGTCAACATATACGCGTCGTCCCTGCTTAAATGTTTCACCTCGACCAGAAAATTGATCATGTCGCGGACGGCCAATGTGGTCGCTTCTTTCAGGTCCTCGCTGAAACCCATAGAGATGTAGTGCGTCGGCGTCTCGGCGCGCGGCCATAGCAGGTGACGGTCTTTGTGCACGATGAAGCGGAACGTCCCGCTCAGGAACGTCTCCATTGCCGTGATGTCCACTTCGCCATTCCCCTGGCCTGCGTGGCCGTCACCCGCCTCGAACAGCGCCCCTTTCGCGTGCACCGGAACGTACAGCGTCGTACCTGCGACAAGCTCTTTGTTATCCATGTTGCCGGCGTGCATCCACGGCGGCGCGGAATTCAACCGTCCCGCCGAATCCGGCGGCGCCACGCCCATGCTGCCGAAGAACGGATGCAGCGGGATGGTCACGCCTGGCAGGAAGTTCGCCGCCATCCTCTGACGGTCGAGTGGAATGATCTTCAGCTTGCCGTAAGGAAAATCGTCGGGCAGGAAGCCGCGTCCGGCGCCGAACGCATTGCAAGCCCACGGCGTGTCGATATCGATCTTCAGGATCTGGACTTCCAGCACGTCGCCGGGCTCGGCTTCCTCGATCGCGATCGGGCCGGTGAGGATGTGCCCGCCCGGACCTTTGTCCGTGACCTTCTCGTAGATGTCGCGCACGAACTGCGGAATATCCGACGGCTTCACCCCAGCCGCCTCCAGCCGCTCCGGCGAGGGGCACGCCGATGCTGCCTGGATGCGAACCGTCTCGCCCGACTTCACGGTCAACACCGGTTTCGCCCGCGCCGAGTAATATCCCCACACAACAGTGGTTGGCGTCGCCATCAGCGTGTGATCGGGAGTCTGCGCGAACGCGGCCGTCGCGACCGCCAGCAGGACTGCAGCAAGCTTATTTCGCATGCCCGACGTTATACACGAACGGCCGTCGCGATATCAGTCTCCTCCGTGTACCTCTCTCTGACCTCCGCACTCGCGCCGAGGACTCGCCCTCCTGAGCCGCTCAGCCGAGTCGAAAATCCAGCACTGCGAGCGACACAACATCTGCGACGTTTGCCAGAATTGCGTTATCCAAGGGATAATCGCCTTACTTGGAACTTCTACTCAATCTCGGCTGGATCGCTATCTCGATCGCCATCGGCTGGTTTGCCACACGCGACGGCTGCTCGGGTAGAAAGCGCGCGACGGTGATCATCACCCTCGCTCTGCTTTCCGCCGTGTTGTTTCCAGCGATCTCCATGAGCGACGATTTGCACGTAGATTTCGTGCTCGCGGACGAGGTGAGTTCGCGGCGCCACAGCACGGTCCATGCTCTATCAGCTACCGTTGCGCTTCTGATCTCCGTCGTCCTAATCACGTTGCCGCGAATCAACGTAGCGTTTGGCGTCAAGAATGAAGGGCTGATCTCCGCCGTCCGCGCCGGGTTCCTTACCGCCGTCGGTCTCCGCGCCCCTCCTGCCGTTCTCGTCTAAGTATCCCCGCCGCGCTTGCGGCCGATTCAAACATTCAGCAGCTCTCTTAGACATTGGTCCGTACGTGACGATCATTCTCGATCCTGATTTCGGGATGTGAGCAAGGTTGCGGAGCCGATCGATTCATAACGAAGAATCGGAGTTCCATATGGAAGTGCAATCGCTTGGCAATAAGAAGATTGTGGTCATCAGCCTCGTGTGCGTTGCGTTCGTTGCGGCGGCGTTGTTTTTGAGGTCCGAATCGGGTCCTCCCGAAAAGGCGCCGAATCCGAAATCTTCTGGCGCGCCGAATAACACGGTCGAGCTGTCGCAAAGCCAGCTGAGTTCCATCAAGATCGAGCCGGTCGGGACCCACGAATTTCCCGTCGACAAGGAAACCGTCGGCACTATCAGTTTCGCCGACGACCTCACGGTGCAGGTTTTCCCGCCCTTCCAGGGAAGGATCATCCACTCCCTGGTGGAGCTGGGCGATCACGTGCAAAAAGGCGAGCCGCTCTACACCATCGACAGTCCCGACCTCATCCAGGCCGAGTCGAGCCTGATCAGCACGTCCGGCGTGTTCCAGCAGACCAGCAGAGAGCTGGCGCGGGCGCGCGGCCTGAATCATGACAATGGCGGCGTCTCCGAGCGCGAGGTGGACCAGGCGACGGCGGAGCAGCAGACCGCGGAAGGCGCCATGAAGGCAGCGCGCGACGCCGTGCGCGTCTTCGGGAAGACCGATGCCGAGATGGACCAGATCGTCGCCACGCGCAAGGTGGATCGTGCGCTGATCGTGCGCAGTCCCATCGCGGGGCAGGTGACAACGTTCAACGCGCCACCGGGCCTGTTTGTTCAGCCGGGGAATGGGACCGCGCCGTACACGGTCGCTAACGTCACGGTGAAGTGGATGCTGGCGAGCATCGCCGAACAGGACATCGCGCTTTATCACGTCGGGCAGCCGGTTGCGGTCAAGGTGATGGCGTATCCGGACCGCGTCTTCCAGGGCCGCCTCACCAAGCTCTACGCCAGCGTCGATCCCACGACGCACCGCACCATCGTGCGTTCCGAGATATCCGATCCGAAAAACGAGCTGCGCGCGGGGATGCTCGCCAACTTCACCATCCGGGTACAAAAGCCGGCCGAGTCAGCCGCCCTGCCGGCGAACGGAGTAGTCCGCGAAGGCGATGGCACGATGACCGCCTGGGTAACGAGCGACCGTCGTCATTTCACACAGCGGATCATCAAGACTGGGCTGCGCGACGACGGCTGGGTCCAGGTTCTGGACGGCCTGCAACGCGGAGAGCTGGCCGTCAGCGACGGCGCCGTGTTTCTCAGCAACCTGCTGAACGCGCCGCCGTCGGACTAGGGAACGAGAAGCCATGTTCAAGTCGCTCATCGCGTTTTGTCTCAGCCGCCGCGCCATCGTGGTCGTCGGATTGATCCTGTTCGCAATCGCAGGGTTCGTCGCCTTCCGAAAGCTCAACATCGAGGCGTACCCGAACCCCACGCCCGTGATCCTGGAGGTCACGGCGCAGGCGCCCGGTCTGTCCGCCGAAGAGATGGAGCGGTACTACACGCGGCCGATCGAGATCGGGCTTTACCGCACGCCGGGCGTCGACATCATCCGCTCGACCTCGTTCTACGGACTGTCGTTTGTACGCGTCACGTTCAAGTACGGCGTCGATTATCACTTCGCATACAGCCAGGCCGCGGTTGCGATGTCGCAATATGTCACTCTGCCCGGCAACTTAACCCCTACCATCCAGCAGAACAGCACAACGGGAGAGATCTACCGCTACCAGATCGTCGGCCCGCCGCACTTCGGGATCACGAACCTGCGCACGGTGCAGGATTGGATCGTAGCCCGACGCCTGCTGACGATCCCGGGTATTGCGGCCGTCAACAGCTGGGGTGGACCGACGAAGGAATTCGAAGTCGAGGTCGATCCGCATAAGCTGGAAGCCTTTAACGTGACCGTGCCCCAGATCATCACCGCGCTGGGCAACGCCAACATCAACGTCGGCGGGCGCGAGATCCGCATCGGACAGCAGTCGATCAACATCCGCGGCGTAGGACTAATCAACGACGGCGGGGCCGACGACCTTACGCAGGGCTACCGGGTCACCGACATCGAGAATGTCGTGCTCACACAATCGAACGGGATCCCGGTAACGGTGAAGGAGCTCGGCAAAGTCACCGTGGGATATCGTCCGCGGCAAGGCATTGCCGGACGCGACAAAGAAGATGACGTCGTCGCCGCGATTGTGGTGATGAGCCGCGACCAGCGCGCTCACGACATGATCCCCCAAGTCGAGGCCGAGATCGCCAGCATGAATCGCGACGGCAGCCTGCCTTCGGGTGTCAGGATCGTTCCTTTTTACGACCGTTCTACTCTGATCGCCGTCACCACCCGCACCGTCCTGCACAACCTGATCTTCGGATGCGTCCTCGTCTTCCTCATCCAGTGGATCTTCCTCGGCGACCTGCGCAGCGCCATCATCGTGGGCGCCAACATTCCTTTCGCCCTCTTCTTTGCCGTCATTCTGCTCGTCCTGTTCGGTGAAAGCGCAAACCTGCTGTCCATAGGCGCGGTGGACCTCGGCATCATCGTGGATGCTGCCGTCATTCTGGTGGAGAACATGTTCCGCACCTTCCAGTTGGGCCATCACGAGCGCGAAGCCCTGCTACAGCGCCTGGCGGATGGATACTGGGGGCAGGACCCGACGTCGCCGCCGCTGCATGCGCGCCGCGCTGAAGATGCCGGCCATGAGCCGCACGAGCAACGCCATGTACGCGGATGGACGCACCGCCTGCGCCTGATCCTGATCAGCGCCATGCAAGTGGACAAGGCTGTGCTCTTTTCGGCCCTGATCACCGTCGCCGCCTTTGTGCCGCTGTTCACGATGCAAGGCGTGGAAGGCGCGATCTTCGGTCCCATGGCTCGCACTTACGGCTATGCGCTGGCCGGCGCGCTGATCGGCACCTTCACCATCACACCTGTGCTCGCCTCGTTTCTGATGCCGGCGCGGGTGAAAGAGGTGGAAACGCTCGTCGTCCGCATGCTGCACCGCGTCTACACTCCCGCGCTGCGCTTCGCCCTGGCGAACCAGGCCATCATGGTGGCGATTGGGGTTGTATTCCTGGGCATCAGCGCCTTGTTAGCTTCGCTGCTCGGAAGCGAGTTTCTGCCTCACCTCGAAGAAGGCAATTTCTGGATCCGCGCTTCCATGCCGATCACGCTGGCGCTTCCCGACGGTGAAGCAGCAGCACGCAAGATGCGCCTCATCCTGCTGCGCCATCCCGAAGTGATCACAGTTATTTCGCAGCACGGACGCCCCGACGACGGCAGCGATGCCTCGCCCTTCTCGAACGTCGAGTTGTTCGCGCCGCTGAAGCCCTTCGACGAATGGCCGCGCGGCACGGACAAGGAAAAATTGACCGAGCAACTCCAGAAGGAGTTCAACGACGAACTCCCCGGAGTGACGTTCAACTTCTCGCAATACATCCAGGACAACATTGAAGAAGCGGTCTCCGGTGTTAAAGGCGCTAATTCGGTAAAGATTGTCGGACCCAATCTGGAAGTGCTGACGAAACTGGCCGAGCAGGTGCGCGATCAGATCGCCCAAGTGCGCGGTGTCGCCGATCTCGGCATCTTACCCGTGCTTGGGCAGCCGAACCTGGACATCACCGTTGATCGCGCCCGCGCCTCGCGCTACGGCCTGAACGCCGGCGACGTCAACTCCATCGTGCAATCGACGCTTGCCGGCGCGGTTGCGACTTCTGTGCTCGAGGGCGACCGCAGCTTCGATGTCGTCGTGCGTTACACGCCCGATTACCGTGACAACATCGAAAAGATCCGCAACATCAAGGTCGGCTACACCACCCCGAGCGGCGGCAACGCCTACATTCCCCTCAGCGAACTGGCGAACATCACGCTCGATACTGGCGCCTCCTGGATCTATCACGAGAGCGTACAGCGCTTTATTCCCGTGAAGTTCAGCGTTCGCGGGCGTGACCTCGGCAGTACCGTCGCCGAGGCGCAGGATCGCATCGCGAAGAACGTCAAGCCTCCGACCGGCTATCGTCTTGTGTGGGCGGGCGAATTCGGACAACTCCAGGAAGCCAAGCAGCGCCTCCTCGTGATCGTGCCCATCACGCTCATCATCATCCTCGGACTGCTCTATACGCTGTTCGACTCGATCCGCGATTGCCTGCTTGTGCTCGTTGGCGTTTGTTTCGCAGCCGCCGGCGGCATTTTGGCGCTTCTTGTCGCCGGACTGAACTTCAGCATCTCGGCCGCGATCGGCTTCATATCGCTGTCCGGCGTCTCGGTTATGAACGGCATTTTGCTGCTCACCTATTTTCACGAGGCGCAGCGCGATCGCACATCCACTGGTGATGCCATGTTTTACGCCGCGTCGACTCGCATGCGCTCATTGCTCATGACCAGTCTTTCCGCGGCGCTAGGCCTTTTACCTGCGGCGATCTCCACCGGCATCGGCAGTCAGGTGCAGCGTCCTCTCGCGACCGTGATCGTCGGCGGAATGCTGGTCGGGCCCGTCATGCTGCTCCTGGTCGTACCGGCGCTGACAATGGCGGTTCTTGAGTTCCGCCGCAATAGAGAAACACCACCGGAGGCGGCGACATGAAATTCGTGAAGCTCATTTTCGTGCTGGCGACTTGTGCAGCGCTGCTGCCCGTGACGATCTCCGCGCAGGAGCGTTCCGCAGACGCGCCGGTGCGACACGTCGTGCATCCGACTCGCCCCGGCCGCGCTGCGCATCCGATGAACCGACCCGTCATGCCAGCGCGCAAACCGGTCCAGAACGTGATGTCGCGGCCGACACCGGCGCTCCCCAACACGCCGCATCACGGTCCGAATCCGCCCGTCGTTGGCGGGCCAACGAACTCAAACGCAAACAGGAGCGGGGCCCTCAACGGGACCGCGATCAAGCGCAAGCGTTAAGGAAGTTGACTTATGACTGCGAAATACAGATCGGTCGCTGCCGTTGGTGTACTGGCCTTGGGGCTTGCGGGTTGCGCCGTCGGACCGAAGTACAAGAAGCCTGCGCCTCCAGACCTCAGCGGCTATACGCCCACGCCGGTCGCGACTACCAGCAACGCGCCCGACGTCCCCGGCGGACAAGCGCAGCAGTTCGTCGCCGGCGACATCCCGGGCGACTGGTGGACGTTGTTTCACTCCAAGCCGCTCAACGACCTGATCGAGCGCTCGCTCAAAGCCAATCCCAACGTCAAAGCCGCGCAGGCAGCATTGCTCGTCGCGAGGGAAAACGTGCTGGCGCAGCGCGGCGCTTACTACCCCAGCGCGAACGGCGGTTTTGCTGCCAGCCACAATAAGACATCGAGTGTCGTCTCGCCTGCGACTGCGTCCGGTGTGTTGACTTACAGCCTCTTCACGCCGCAGGTCGCGGTGTCGTTCGTGCCGGATGTCTTCGGCCTGAATCGCAGGACAGTCGAGGGACTTCGGGCACAGGAGCAGCAGGCGCGCTTTGCGCTTGCGGCGGCGCACATCACGTTGAGTTCGAACGTTGCGGCCGCGGCGATCCAGGAAGCGTCGTTGCGCGCGCAGATCGACGCCACGCGCGAAGTGATCACCATCAACACCGACATGGTGAAGACGGTGCGCAATCAGTTTGCTGCGGGTTATGCAAGCAGGCTCGATCTCGCGCAGCAGGAGTCGCAACTGGCGCAGGTCACGGCCACGCTGCCGCCGCTGCTGAAGCAATTGGCGCTGCAGCGCGACCTCCTTGCCGCGCTCTCCGGTGGCTATCCCGACCAGGAGCTGGCGGAGAAGTTCGACCTCGCATCGCTTGAACTCCCGCAACAGATACCGCTGACCGTCCCTTCACAGCTCGTGGAACAGCGTCCTGACATTCAACAGGCGCAGGAGAACCTGCATTTCGCCAGCGCGCAAATCGGTATTGCGCACGCCAGCCGTTTTCCCGCGTTTCCGCTGACCGCCGACGCCGGCGCTATGGCGCTCCAGTTCAGCCGCATGTTTATCGAAGGTACCGGATTCTGGGACCTCGGCGCGGGCATAACGCAGCCGTTATTCACCGGCGGGACGCTCAAGCACCGCGAGCGGGCTGCCAACGCGTTCTACGTTCAAGCGAATGAGCAGTATCGCAGCACCGTGCTGACGGCGTTCCAGAATGTCGCGGACACGCTGCACGCGCTGGAGCAGGACGCGGACGCGCTTAGGACCTCCGCTGCGGCGAAAGATGCTGCGGGCGTCACGCTCGATCTCGCGCGCAAGCAGTTCGAATCCGGCTACTCGAATTATCTGGCGCTGCTGAGCGCCGAGCAGACCTATCAGCAGGCGCTGATCAACCAGGCCCAGGCCCGCGCCAATCGTTATGCGGATACCGCGGCGCTGTTCCAGGCCCTCGGCGGCGGGTGGTGGAACCGCGCGGACCTGCCGAAGCGCTGAGACGCTTATAACGCGGGCGTCTCGCCTGCCACGCAAGACTCAACGGATTTTCACTCCTTGCGAGGCGGAGGAATCTGATTTTTAAAACCGAACCAACAACTTGCAACTTACAACTAGGAATTGTTTTTTAAAAAAAATCAAAGGCCGGCTTCGCAGCCGGCCCAATGATTTCGCCTGAAAGAGGAACTACGCTTTTTTCGGGGCGATCGAGTCCTTCACGGCCTTCGCGAGATAGAACTTCGCGGTGGTCTTCGCAGCAATCTTGATCGGTTCGCCGGTCTGCGGGTTGCGGCCCATGCGCGCCTTGCGCTGGACCTTTTTCAAACGGCCGAGACCGGGGAGAACGAATACGCCGTTCTTCTTGGTTTCCTTGATCGCGGTTTCGCTCAGGGTGAGCAGGAAAGTCGCGGCGGTCTTGTTGTTGGTGCCGACCTTCTCGGCGATGTGGCGTACGAGCTGTGTCTTGGTCATGCCAGCTGCCATGCATCCTCCTTCAATATTGAGTCCGATAATCGCACTCAGTGGGGCCATCTTATAGCACGAAAGCAAGCATTGAGAAGCGTTTTAGCCAGTTTTTATGCGGGTTTAACACTTTTGCCTGTGGAAAAATACCAGAAATCCGGGCATTTTGCGCTCCTTCCTGTTCTGGACGGAGTGCCAAAGTGCGACAGGAGCGGGGAACTGAAGGAAATGAAGAATGAAGAAGTCAGAATGAAGAATGAAAAAGCCACATAACCGACTGCCCGCCATTCGCGATCTTCGCTTGAGATTTCGTGATTCGCAGCCTAGCTGGTCTTAACTTCTTCATTCTGACTTCTTCATTCTTTACGGAACCTATAATGAATTCAGGAGCGAACAATTGAGTTGCGCGATTTGCGAAACGAGGAAAGAAAAACGCTTCTGCCCGGCGGTACACGGCAAGATCTGTCCCGTGTGCTGCGGCACGGAGCGCGAAGTGACGCTGGATTGTCCGAGCGAATGTCCGTGGCTGCAGCAGGCGCGGCAGCACGAGAACGCCGAGCATTTGCAGGAACTGGACCGAGAAGCGCTTATGCCGCAGGTCGAGGTGAGCGACGCGTTCCTCTACCAGCAGGAGCCGCTGGTCGGCGGATTGAGTTTCGCCATCGCGAAAGGCGCGCGCTCTGACCGCAACGTGTACGACCGCGATGTGATCCATGCGCTAACGTCGCTGGCGAAAACGTACGAGACGCTGGTGAACTCCGGGCTGGTGGTCGAGCAGAAGATGGCGAGCCTTCCGCAGCAGGCGATCGCCGCCGAATTGCAGAAGATGCTCGAAGAGTATCGGCAACTGGAAACGAAGCAACTCGGCTATTCGCGGTTGAAAGACTCGGACGTCCTGAAGGCGATGGTGTTCCTGCTGCGCCTCGCGTTGGGAAAAACCAGCGGACGGCCCAAGTCGCGGGCGTTCCTCGATTTCCTGAACGCGCAATTTCCCGAAAGCGCGAAGGCAAAACAAGAGAGCAGGATCATTGTTCCGTGAAGACCAGTAATAAGTAATGAGTACCAAGTAATGAGAAATAACGGAACCCAAGTGCTTGGTACCTATTACTTGTTACTTATTACTCGCAGTTGAGGGTGTGCTCTCATCCAGCAACTGTTTCAGGTATTGCTGCCAGATCGCGGCCAGCGTGTGCGTGCCGTGGCCGCGGGTCTGGTCGGTGATCGGCAGCAGGACGAACTTCCCTCTCTTCACACGCTTGATCTCTTTTTCCGCGATGCCGAGTTCCGGCGGATTGATGAAGTCGTCGGCTGAATTCACGTGCATCACGGGCGCCGTGATCTTTTCCAGGTTCGGGTCGGGGTTGTAATTGCGCGAAGAATCCACCGCGTACATGAAATCGTTCGCGTCGATGGTTGCCAGAGAGCGCTTGGTGTAGTTGTCGACGAACGCGTCGGCCTTCTCGCGCGTCGGATAGTCCTTCTGGTTCTGCAGCGGCGCCGAGCCGGCGATGATCAGGAAGTCAATGGCTGTGCGCAGGCCGTAAGGCGGTTGCGCGTAGTCGCCATTGTTGTAGTCGGGCGAGAGGCGGATGGCGTCGATCGTCATCTTGCGCCACATGCGGTTGCGTCCGGCAATTTCCACGGGCAGGCAGGCCAGCGGCATGGAGGCGTCCATAAAGTCGGGGTACGTCTCGAGCCAGACCCATGAGTGCATGCAGCCCATCGAGGTCCCCATGACCAGGCGCAGGTGGTTGACCTTCAGGCCTTCGGTGAGGAGCAGGTGCTGTGCCGCGACCATGTCGTCATAGTCGTAGTGCGGGAATTTCGCGTGCAGTCCGTCGCTCGGCTTGCTGGATTTTCCGTGCCCGATGTTGTCGGGCATGATGACGAAGTACTTCGACGTGTCCAGCAATTGGCCGGGCCCGAACAGGACGCCGGCGAACTGCGGACGGACAAAGTTGCGTCCGCTGCCGCCGGTGCCGTGCAAGATGAGCACGGCATTGGTCGTGCGGCCCTGGGCATCCGTCTGCGGCTTGCCGTATGTGTAGTAATGGATCTTCAGCTCGGGGAGCGATCCGCCATCGCGGAACTTGAAATTCTGGGTCGTGAAATCGTGTTCTTCCGGTTGCGGAACTTGCTGCGCAAACGCGGCCGCGGCCAGCAGGACAAACAGGAGCACTCGTTTCATGAAAAGCAGTTTCAAGTTTCGAGTTGTAAGTTGCAAGAGAAAAGCAGGCACCGATGTACAGGGATGAACACGGATCAACACGCAAAAACGAAATGCATAGATCCCTTCGACAAGCTCAGGGCAGGCTCTTCGCTTCGCTCAGGATGACACGCAGTATAGATCCGCGTTGATCTGCGAAATCCGCGGTTTGTTTTCCGACGACTACTTCCGCATTAGTTCCGCGGTGGTGCGCGAGGCGGCGTTGGCATCGGCGTGGAAGTAATTCTCCATCGGCGTGAAGGACGCCCAGCGCGCGAAAACATCGTTCGGGAAGTCGGAGATGAACGCGTTATAGCTCTGCACTGCCTGGTCGTAATGAACGCGCTCGGGAGCGACGCGGTTGGAAGCCGTGGCCCATTGGTCCTGCACGGCGAAGAACTTCTGGTTGAAGAGCACATCAGGATCGTTCTGCTGTGCGGCGAACAAACGCGAGACGGCGGCGTCGAGGCGGCGGTTGGCGGCGATGATATCAACGGGCGTCGAAGCGGATTGAACGCCAGCGCGAGCTTGTTGAACCTCGGCAACCAGTTCACGGTTGCGCGTGGCTTTCGTGCTTGCCAGCACAGCGGGGACGAGGTCGGCGCGGCGCTGAATGGCTGAGTTGACGTGGTTCCACGCCTGGTCGACGGAATCGCGGCGGGAGGCGATCTCGTCGCGGCGGACCATGTAGGTGCTCAAAACGGAAACACCGACGACCGCGGCAACCAGGAGTACGACAATCGAGAGCTTCTTCATAAGAATCCGGACACTCAATGTTGGTACGGTGCGACATAGGCGCACCGCGACTCACTGTCTGAGGAGCACGCCTCAGGCCAGAAACACCGGCTCAGCGCGAAGGGCTTACGGCGTAGGGTTTATGAAAACGGTGTGAATTTTGCGGCGGATTAACCACTTTTTACTTAGATGATTCGTAGCTACCTGGGTTCCAACGCAACAAAAGCACACACGAAGGGACACGAAGGGGAGCAGCTAATCCTCGTATTCAGGCATGGGGATCGTGACATAGGTGCGTGTGATGCGGTCGTGCCAGCAGAGAGTGTCCTCGTCGAACATTGCCCAAACGATGCCAAGTCCGAGCGGGAAAGTCGACAGCATCCAGGCGAGGGCGCGGGCGCGGCGCAGCTTACGCCCGATCGGCTCGCGACTGAACGAGGCGAGCTTCAGGTGTGCCAGTTGCATACCCGGCGTCGTGCCACAGTGCACCAGGAACAGGTACTCGTAGATGGCCCAGAAAATCGCCGGGAGGACTGCGACGAGCGCATAGCCGGCTTTGTTATCGGGCGCGGGAACGTCGCGGAGAACGATGGCCATGAAGATCGCCGCGGCGCCCAGTACGAGCAATCCGTCGATCATCGTCGCGAAGACGCGCTGTCCCACGTTGGCAACAAGCAACGGAAATTCGAAATCGGGCAGGACAGGTAGCTCGGCCGGCTGGATCTGGATGTCGGCGAGCGGCGCCTGAGCGGTCGGGACCTCCTCGGGGACATACAGGATGCGAGGCTTATCGACCACGGGCTCGGCAAGCTCGTTGCCGGTGGGCGCCATGTCGAACAGCGTGGGCAGGCGAGGGAACTCCAGGACCTTCGTGATCGGCACCGGGTTGGCAGCGCGCGCGGGCTCAGGCTCTTCCGAGCGTTCCGGCTCAGCGACAGAGCCGAAATATTCATTGCGCGCTTCGGTGACGTGCGCCGGCTCGCATATTTCGGCATCTTCCTGCTCGACCTCCTCATGCGCCAGGGCCGAGGCAATCATGCGATTCGCGGCACGATCGAAGTCGAGCGACATGGTCGCGTTGTAGCGCGGGCGGCGGCTGCCACGGCGGGCGCGATAGCTCTCCAGGCGCGACGCGACT
Organism: uncultured Terriglobales bacterium; assembly: GCA_964559835.1. GTDB lineage: Bacteria > Acidobacteriota > Terriglobia > Terriglobales > Acidobacteriaceae > DAISJI01. Next base: position 16,792 of record CAZLJE010000028.1, on the reverse strand, counting down.
TCCTGCTTCCACATCGGGCCCGGCTCTTCTTCGGGCGAGTGTGCCGAGTCCAGGGTCAAATCTTCGGGTGGGGCAGTCGGGCCGGTAAAAACCGGATCTTCCGCGGGTGGCGAGACGCTGGACGCGTTACGGAAAGCGCTGTCTTCGCTGACGAACACCGTGTCGCGGGGCTCCGGAGTCATCGTTTGCGGCGGCCGGTGATCGTCGTCGTACTCATAGATGAGGGAAGAAGGCGCGGATGCGCCATCGCGCGCAGACACGGACGCGAAGGAGCAGGTACAGCGGTCGCCGCATAGGGGACACGCCATAGAAGATTCGGGTCGTCAGAGCCGCGGCTTTCCATGCGGCGCGCGCTGCTGTAAATTTGCAGACGCACCCATGACACTCCGCTCTCGAATACTTAGCACGCTGTTGCTGCTGTGTCATGTGTTCGTGACCGTCCCACTAGTTACCAGCCAGATACGAGGCGAGGTTTCCGGTTTCCGGTTTCCGGCTTCCGGGAACACCGGACAACAGGCTGCGGACCCGCAACGTTCGAAGCCGCATATTGCCGGACCGGCCGAAGAGGGCGAGGAAGTCACGATCGAGACGGCGCCGGGCGGTTTCCAGGAGAAAATCGGCGACGTGTATCACTTGAAGGGCGGCGTGGTCATAACTTTCCGCCGTTTTGTCGTTCGCGCCGACGAAATCACCTACGACCAGAACTCGGGCGAACTGACCGCCACCGGACACGTGTCCTTCGACGGCGGCCCGCATGACGAGCACCTGGAAGCATCGCGCGCCACCATGAACGTCAAAACGCAGAGCGGGCGTTTCTACGATGTGAAAGGAACGACCGGTGCGCACTTCCGCGGCAGCCACGTGGTGCTGACCTCGTCGAACCCGTTCTTCTTTTCCGGCGCGGTGGTCGAAAAATATGGCGAGCGCTATGTCGTCTCGCACGGGTGGGTCACCAGTTGCGAGTTGCCGAAGCCGAAGTGGACGTTCAACGCCGGAAAGATCACGGTCGACATCGGCGAAGAGGCGCGGATGTACCACAGCAATTTCCGGCTCTTCGGCATTCCCATCTTTTATTTTCCTTACGCGCAACACCCGGTGGACAGGCTCGGCCGCCAAACCGGTTTCCTGATCCCCACCATCGGCCAGTCGTCGCGCAAGGGGACGATCCTGGGCGACGCGGTGTACTGGGCGATCAATCGCAGCATGGATGCGACCGTCGGCGCGGAATACTTCTCGCACCGCGGCTGGTCGCAACACGGAGAGTTTCGCGCCAAACCGACGCAGGATTCATATCTCAATGCGACCTATTTCGGCATGCTCGACCGTGGCTTCGGCTTCCCCAGGGTGGACCAGGGGGGCGAGGACGTCACTGTCAACGGCGAATCGCCTCTGCCTTGGGGCTTCCGCGGCGTGGCCTCCCTGGAATACCTGAGCTCGTTCGTTTTCCGGCTGGCGTTTGCCGAGACCTTCACGCTGGCGGTGAATTCCGAGGTCCGCTCAAACGCGTTCGCGTCCAAGAATTACAACGGGTACTCATTCAACCTCGCGGCCTCGCGCTACCAGAATTTTCAGAGCACCATTCGCGGCGACGTGATCACGATCCTGCACGCGCCGACCTTCGCATCCAGGAGTGTCGACCGGCAGCTCTGGAAAACGCCGGTCTACTGGTCGTACGAGGCATCGGCCGATGGCGTGTCGCGGCGCGAACCGGGGTTTCTTACCGGAGCGCTGGTCGGCCGCTTCGACGTGCACCCCATCGTTGCGCTGCCGTTGCACCTCGGCGACTGGAATATCCGGCCGGAGGTCGGGCTGCGCAACACGTACTACACCCAGCGTTTGAACCCGACAGGCTTCGGCATCGGTACGGTGATCGACCAAGTCATCAATCGCCGAGCGCTGGACACCTCGGTCGAGATTAGGCCGCCGGTGCTGTCGCGCATTTTCGAGAAGAAGATCGCGGACCATACCATCAAGCACACGGTCGAGCCGCGGATCACGTATCGCTACGTCAATGGCGTCGAGAACTTCCCGGAGATCATCCGCTTCGACGTCGCCGATATCCTCAGCGACACGAATGAAGTCGAGTACGCCGTGGTGAATCGCATCTTCGCCAAGGGCACGAAGTCGACCGAGTGCCGGAACCCGCAAGCGCCCCAGGAGTTCGCTCCGCTGGCGCAAGCGAAAAGGAAAGTGCCCGGCACGCCCGGCGTGGAACACGGCGCGGAGCAGGTCCAGGCGGAATGCCGTCCGGGACCGCCGCAGGCGCGCGAGGTGTTCGCATGGGAGATTGCGCAAAAATACTTCTTCGACCCGACCTTCGGCAGCGCGCTGGTCTCCGGCCGGCGCAACGTGTTTACCACGACCGTCGATTTCTCCGGCATCGCGTTCCTCACCGATCCGCGACGCTTTTCGCCAGTGATCTCGCGCATGAGGGTGGGCACATCGACGAATACCGATGTCACATGGGCCCTGGATTACGACACGAAGAAGGGCTTCATCAACGCCAGTACGGTGCTGGTGAGCCGCCGATTCGGCGACTTCTTTGTCGCCGGCAGCCATGCGTTCCTGCATGGCCTGGGCGAGGTGGTCACGACCGATAACGTCACCGCGCCGACGGTCTTCAACCAGATGCGCTGGCTAATGGGTTACGGCCATCCGAACAAGCGTGGCGTGAACGCGGCCGTGAATGTCGGGTTCGACATTCACTCCGGCTTTCTGCAGTACTCGGCGTTTCAGACCAGCTACAACTGGGACTGCTGCGGGATCAGCGTGGAATACCGGCGCTTCGCACTGGGCTCGGTCCGAAACGAAAACCAGTTCCGATTTGCGCTGTCGCTGAGCAACGTGGGGACCTTCGGCACGTTACGCCGGCAGGAACGGTTATTCTAAGCAATTCCACCTAGTTCATTAGGGCTATGTTTCGGGCCGACAACTCAGGCAGAATTCCTGTCTAAGCTGTGGAAAACAGGCCTATAATGATGAACATGGCCAGAGGTTGGGAATCGAAAGCCGTCGAAGAACAGATTGAATCCAAATCTACAAACTTCGTAGCCCGGGACAAGAAGCAGCGCACGGCTGACCAAGTCCAAAAACAGATCGAAAAGCGCAATCTGGAAGCCGCGCGCGCCAAAGTGCGCCACGAGATTGCGAACACGCACAACGAGCGTTACCAGCAGATGCTGACGCGGTCGTTACAGGACTTGGAGAGTAAGCTGGCGAAGCTGGAGAGCTAGTCTCCTCTAAGTTCAGTTCAGCAGGGCGCCCGCCCTGCGGTCCGGAGGACATCGGCGAAGTGTTTCCTCGCCACAGTGAATTGCTACAACAATTTCCGGTCCAGCAGCGTGACCGCGCTGTTCGACGCCGATGGTTGGTAGCTCACCTGTACCCGGCGGCCGATGGGCAGATGGTCGCGGACGTCGGCGTCGAACACGATCATGCGCGATTGTCCGTTCACATTGAGGAACGCGATGCACCAGTCGCGCACGCCGACTGTGCTTTCGTATAACCCCACGTGCTCAACAATGCCGGTGACTTGCTCTTCGGTCATAGTGGTCAAGACGGTCACACCCCCAGCAGTTCTTTCGCGCCATCCTCGTCAACGACTTTTACTCCCAATTCACGCGCTTTGTCGAGTTTGGACCCGGGTTCGGCGCCGGCGACCACATAGTCTGTCTTCTTACTTACTGACCCCGAGACCTTTCCGCCCGCGGCTTCGATCAGCTTCTTCATCTCGTCGCGCGAATAGGTGGGCAGCGTGCCGGTGAGCACGAATGTCATGCCCGCCAGCTTTGTCCCCTTCACCTTCTTCACGCCCGTAAATTGCAAGCCGGCTTTGCGCAAGCGCTCGACCAACTCGCGATTACGCGGTTCGAGGAAGAATTCCCGGATGCTGGCGGCGATGCGTGGTCCTACCTCTTCGACTTCCTGCAACGCTTCGAGCGCGGCATTCTCGTCGTCTTGCTCAGCGGCTTCGATAATGGCGTCGAGCGAACCGAAATGCTGGGCGAGGAACTCCGCCGTGCGCTCACCGACGAAGCGAATCCCCAGCCCGTAGATCACACGCTCCAGCGGCAGCTTCTTGCTGTTCTCGATCTCGTCGATGACGTTCTGCGCCGACTTCTCCCCCATGCGCTCCAGCTTCAGCAGGTCGTCGCGCGTGAGGCTGTACAGGTCGGCTACGTTCTTCACCATGCCGCGGTCGGCGAGCTGGTTCACGAGCACGTCGCCCAAGCCCTCGATGTTCATCACGCCGCGCGACGCGAAGTGCAGGACCGACTCCCGAAGCTTCGCCGGGCAGTTCGCGTTGACGCAGCGGTGGTCGGCCTCGCCCTCGGCGCGGACGACGTGCCCGCCGCAAACGGGGCAGCGCGTGGGAAACTGGATCGGCTTCTCCTCCTTACCGTGCTTCACCACCTCGACGACTTTGGGGATCACATCCCCGCCGCGTTCAACTTTGACGGAATCGCCGATGTGCACTCCCAAGCGATCGATCTCGTCCGCGTTGTGCAGGGTTGCGTTTTTCACTGTCGTGCCGCCGATCGGGACCGGCTCGAGTTCCGCTACCGGCGTGAGTTTTCCGGTGCGGCCGACCTGGAAGCGAACGTTCTTCAAGACAGTCATTCCGGCGCGCGCAGCGTACTTGTAGGCAATGGCCCAGCGCGGCGCCTTGCCGGTGAATCCGAGCTGGCGCTGCAGGTCGGTGCGGTTGACCTTGATGACCACGCCGTCGATCTCGTATGGGAGCGAATCGCGCTTGCCCTCCCACTGCGCGACGTACTTCAAAACGTCGTCGATCGAGCTCGCCTCTTTCCAATTCGGATTGACCTTGAACCCCGCCGCCGTTAGTGCGCGTAGGGCTTTGGCGTGCTCGTCGAAGTAGGTCGCGCCGTTGACCAGGAACATGTACGCGTAGAAGTCGAGTCGGCGTTGCGCAGTGATGTTCGGCTCCAGTACGCGGACAGCACCCGCGGCGGCATTGCGTGGATTGGCGAAACGCGATTGCCCCGCAGCCTCGCGCTCGTCATTCATGCGCTCGAACGACTTGGCCGGCATGATGACTTCGCCGCGCACCTCGAAATCGCCGGGAATCTTCGCCTGCTTTGTGCCAGCCGCCAGGGGCACGGAGCGGATGGTCCGCACGTTCGGCGTGACGTCTTCTCCGGTCGAGCCATCACCACGCGTGACTGCCCGCTGCAATCGTCCCTCTTGATACCGCAGCGACATCGAAAGCCCGTCGAGCTTCAGCTCGCAGACGTATTCAATCTCTTTGCGCCCGCTGAGCTCGTGCACGCGCCGCTCCCACTCGCGCAGCTCTTCTTCGTTGTATGCGTTGTCGAGCGAGAGCATGGGCGACGAGTGCGGCACTTTCACGAACCCTTCGCGCGGCTTGCCTCCTACACGCTGCGTCGGCGAATCCGGCGTGATCAGCTCCGGATTCTCCTTCTCCAGTTGCTTGAGTTCGTTGACCAGCAGGTCGTATTCGGCGTCGGAGACCTCGGGGTCGTCGAGAACGTAATAGCGGTGTTCGTGGTAGACGATCTTGTCGCGCAATTCCTCGATGCGCTTGCGGGCGGACGCGGCCATAGGCGAATTGTAAACAAGGCTTCAGGTTTCAGGGGTCAGGTTTCAGGCAAGTGACAATTGGAGGTCACGGCGGTATGCTTTCGCGCGTTAGAGGAGGCAGACCATGAAGAGAACACTTGCTTTTTGTGCAGTCGCGTTAATCACCGTTTCCGCGATGGCACAGGACAAGCCCGCCGCCAAGCCGGCGAAAGCAGCCAAACCCAAAGCTGAGGCGACGCAAGGCGGAATGCCGCCGGCACCGAAGCCTTCGCCGGAAATGCAGAAACTCTCGAAGATGTTGATGGGCACCTGGACCACGGAAGAGAAATTCGAGCCGATGATGGGAATGCCCGCCACGGAAGGCAAGGGCAAAGCGGTCTTTACCCGCGGACCCGGTGGCTTGTCGATTATTGAAAACTACAATTCGCAAAACGCCATGGGCAAGTTCGCCGGCCATGGCGTCATCTACTGGGACGACAAGGCGAAAGCGTATAGCGGCATCTGGTGCGACACGATGACGCCCACCGGCTGCGATAGCAGCGGCACGACGAAATGGGAAGGCGATAAGCTCGTCGGCACCATGGATACGGACATGGGCGGACAAAAAATGAAGATGCGAATGACGTACTCCGACATCAAGCCTGATTCATTCCTGTTCACGATGGAAACAGAGATGAACGGGAAGTACCAAAAGACCGGCACCATCTCCTACACCAAGGCGGCGGCCACCTCGCCACAGCCAGCGGCGAAAAAGGATTAGAGACGGGCATTGGGCTCTGGGCATTGGGCGTTTGGGCAACTCGACATCTCCTAACGCCCAATGCCTAACGCCCGCTTTTCCCCGGAACCAGCAGATTCACGTACGCGTCGGTCATCTGGATGGAGACGGGCAATGTGGAGAGCAGTTCCCCGTCGGCCTGCGAATAGATGCGCGTCTCATCGGCGATCGGTCTGCAGGTGAGCGCTTTTGAATACACCAGCTCGATATCCGAGCCTTTCCACGCGCGGTCCACTTGCAGTCCGGCGACATACCGAACGTAGGACAAGCGGCTGCGCGACTTCATCAACACGAGGCGCAGGTCGTCACGGTACAGCGAAGCGCCTGGAGCGAGCCGCCGCAGCAGGCCACCCATGTTTTCGATGCGGATCGCCAGCACCTCCGACACCTGCTCGCGCCGCATGCGGTCGCCGTCCTGGAACTCCACCTCGAATAGCGGATACGAATACATCGCCCATTGGCGCCATGCCTCCGCGTAGTACGCGCTCATCCCCCACCGACTTTTGAACGCCACTGTCATGCGGTAAGTGAGGTGCGCGTCGGCGCCCATCCCGGCCCCAACCAGGAAGTAACGCGAGTGGCCGGCGACCCTGGGCGCGGGATGCTCGAAATCCATGCGCGGCAGGCGGAGCTTTCGCGGCTTCGACGCGAGCAGTATCCGCGCCGCTTGCTCGGGATCGCGCGGAAGCCGAAGATCGTTCGCCAGGGCATTGCCGGTGCCGAGCGGAAGTACGCCCAAGGCAGTTCGGCTGTTCACCAATCCCTGCAGCGCCTCGTGGACGCTGCCGTCGCCACCGCATGCGATGACCGCGTCGTAACCGGCCTCGGTCGCGGCTCGGGCCTGAGCGGTCGCACTGCCAGGCGCGGGCATTTCCTCCACCGTGGCTTCGATGCCGGCACTGCGGAACACCTCGGCGGCGCCGCTGACCGCCCGCAGGCGCTTGTCCTGCCCGCTGCCGGAAACCGGGTTGTAAAGGAAGAGGACGCGACGCATGGAATGAAGAATCAAGAAGTCAGAATGAAGAATGATAAAGCCATCACGTCTGTATTCTTCATTCTTACTTCTTCATTCTTCATTTGCGGGTCTCTGCGAGGAACCCTGTAGAATAGAGCCAGTGGGGTTCTGACCAGTATTCATGCAGTTTTCGGAACAATACGACGTCGTGATCGTCGGCGCCGGACATGCCGGTTGCGAGGCGGCGATGGCGTGCGCGCGCATGGGCCTGAAGACCGCGCTGTTCACCCTGAATCTCGATCTGATCGCGCAGATGTCGTGCAACCCCGCGGTTGGGGGCATCGCCAAGGGCCACCTGGTACGCGAGGTCGATGCGCTCGGCGGCGTCATGGGCGAGATCACCGACGCGGTCGGCATCCAGTTCCGGCTGCTCAATACATCACGCGGGCCAGCCGTCTGGTCGCCGCGCGCGCAGTGCGACAAGCAGCAGTACCGCCTGAAGATGCGCGAAGTGCTGGAGTCGCAACCGAACCTCAAGATCAAGCAGGCGGAAGTCGCGGACCTGATCGTCGAGCCTGTTCCCGGGTGCCCCACCCTGACTGACGTTGGAAGGGTGGGCGCTAGCGACCAGCGACTAGCGACTAGCGACCGAGTTTGTTCCGGCATCATCCTCCGCGACGGCCGCAAAGTCGGCGCGGGCGCGGTGGTCATCACGACCGGCACGTTCCTCAATGGGCTCATCCATTGCGGCGAAGAACAATACCCTGCCGGACGCAGCGGCGAACCGCCATCGGTCCTGCTCGGCGAGAACCTGAAGAAGCTGGGGCTCCGTGGATGCAGGCTCAAGACCGGCACCCCGCCGCGGCTCGATGGCCGCACCATCGACTGGTCGCAATTCCAGGTGCAGCCCGGCGACGCCGAGCCGACGCCCTTCAGCTTCCGCACGAAGCGCGTCGCGCACGCCGATGCGCAGGTTCCGTGCTACATCGCGTACACGACCGCCGAGACGCGCCGCATCATCACCGAGAACGTCCATCGCTCCCCCATGTACAGCGGCCAGATCCAAAGTATCGGCCCACGATATTGTCCCTCGATCGAAGACAAGATCGTCAAGTTCCCCGACAAGGAAACGCACCAGCTCTTCCTCGAGCCCGAGGGCCTGAACACGTACGAGATCTACGTCAACGGCATGAGCACGTCGCTGCCGTATGAAGTGCAGGCGGCGATCCTTAAGACCATCCCGGGGCTCGAAAATGCCGAGATGCTGCGGCCGGGATACGCCATCGAGTACGACTCCATCGACCCAACCGAACTCGAGCGCACGCTGGAAACGAAACAGATCGCGGGCCTTTTCCTTGCCGGGCAGATCAACGGCACCAGCGGCTACGAAGAGGCCGCGTGCCAGGGGATTATGGCCGGAATCAACGCCGGGCTGAAGGTGAAGAACGAGGCGCCGCTCATCCTCGACCGGACCGAGGCGTACACAGCCATCCTCATCGACGACCTCATCAGCAAGGGAACGAACGAGCCCTACCGGATGTTCACCTCGCGCGCTGAATTCCGCCTGCACCTGCGCATCGACAACGCCGACCGTCGACTCACACCGCACGGCCGCCGCGTCGGGCTGATCACCGATGAGGCTTGGGAGGATTTTCAGGCAAAGCAGGAGCGCATGGCGCGAGTGAAGAGGCTGCTGGAACGGACGAAGGTCACAGCGGAAATGGCAGAGCGCATCGCGAAGGTGATCGGTGATCGGTGTTCGGTGATCGGCAGTCACACACCCGATCTTTTGGCGAACATTGGTGCACCGCTCTCACAACTGCTGAAACGTCCGGAAATCGGAATCGAAGATCTGGCAGAATCTGTCGCCGGAATTGTACCCGACGTTCTAACCACCGATGACCGATCACCGATCACCGATTACCCGGTTCCTGACACACTCTTGACTCGCACCCTTCCGGCATTCCGCGAACAACCGGTCGCGAAGCGTGCGTCGCCTCTACCGATCGAACTTCGCGAGGAACTCAAGTCCGTCGAGACCGAGATCAAGTACGAGGGCTACCTCAGCCAGCAACAGCGCGCGATTGAGCGCCTGAAGAAGTCCGAGCAGCGTTCGATCCCCGACTGGTTCGACTACGCGGCTGTGAGCGGACTCTCGCGCGAGATGAAAGAAAAGCTCGGCCGCGTGAAGCCGCGGACGATCGGCCAGGCTTCACGGATTCCGGGTGTCACGCCGGCAGCGGTGTCGCTGATCAACGTGTATATCGAGATACAGGGAAGGCAGCGGGCAGCGAGCGTATGAACACAGTCAATGTGGCAGAAAAGTTCTCGAAGTTCTTCGACCATTACTCTCCCAAGATCGTCGGCGAGCTGAACGATTCTTACGTCAAGCTCGTGAAGCTCAGGGGCGAGTTCGTGTGGCACCATCACGACGCAGAAGACGAACTGTTCTTCGTCGTGATGGGCACGCTGCGCATGGGCATTCGCGAAAACGGCAGCGAGCGCGAGGAGACCATCCGGCCGGGCGAGTTCATCATCATCTCCCGCGGCGTAGAGCATCGGCCGGCGGCGGACGAAGAAGTCCACCTCATGCTGCTCGAGCCCAAGACGACCCTGAATACGGGGAACGTCCGCAACGAGCGAACCAAGGAACACTTGGACCGGATCTAGCCGGCAGAAGCGGTTGCGCCATCGGGATTCGAAGTCGCCTGGTGCCGCAGATAGCCGGCAATCGCGATCAGCAGCAGCGCCAGCGCGCACAACTGGAACACCTGCCGCACGCTCAGCCATAACGCGAGTTTCCCGCTCAGGAGCAGCCCCAGTACCTGAGCGCACGAGAACACCGACATAAAGCTGGAACTCACGCGACCGAGCATCTCGCGCGGCGTCTCCGTTTGCATCAGCGTTTGTGCCGCTACGATCACGAACGCGATCCCGAGGCCCATCCCAAACGTGCTCGCCACCGCCGCGGCGTAAAACTTAAACGTGCCGAGCAATCCAACCCCGATCGCGGCCGCGAACAGTCCCCAGAGCACGATCTCCTTCTTCGACCGGTTGCCCGCCACGCGCGTGATCACCTGCGTGCCGGCGATCAGCCCCACTCCGATCATCGTGCTCACGATGCCGAATTGGATCACTCCGGCGTGCAGCGTGTCGCGGACGTAGATCGAGATCAGCGGGCTGAAGCAGCTCATCACGAACATCGTCGCGACCATGGCGGTGATCACGAACGCGAGCGACGGGTGCGTGAAGATGAACCGGTTGCCGCTGGTGAAATCGGCGAAGAAGGCGCGCAGCGTCCGTTTCCCCTGCGGCGCGGGCGGCTTGTGCGCGATGGCGATCGTCGACAGCATGATTGCCGAGAACAGGAAGCTCGCCGAATCCAGGTAGAAGCAGGCTCTTTCCGTGAGCACGGCGATCAACGCTCCTGCCAGCGCCGGCGAGAGCAGGCGGACAATGTAGAACGCCTGCGACATCAGCGCTTGCGCGCCCATCATGTTCTGCATCGGCACCAGCATGCGCACGGTCACCGACTGCGACGGCGCAAAGAAACTCGACACGCAACTGATGGCCAGCAGGATCGCCGCGACCTGCCACACGTTCGACGTCCAGACGAGCATCAGCGCGAGCACAGCGCGGATGGCGTCGCTGGCGATCATGACGCGCTTCACGTTCCAGCGGTCCACGAACACGCCCGCAACCGGCCCCACGATAGCGAGCGGAACCATGTAGGCGATGCTGACGTAAGTCACCTGCATCACGTTGCCGTGCCAGCGGAACGTGATCAGCGAGATGACGCCGAACAGGGCGAGGAAATCCCCGAAGATGCTGACAAACTGCGCCACCCACAGCTTACGGAAGCTGGGCAGCTTGAAAGCATTCTTCATGCTCGGGCGTGGTTGGGGTGCGGTGGCCATCCTGGAGAGTTCAGCTATAGTAGCCCAAATCCAAAACAAAACCATTGCCGATCGGCGATTACCGATTGTCGATTGACAAACCTGCGGACAACAGGACCACGGGCGAGTGAAGTCGGTCTGCTTTAAGATGTAAGGACCGTGCGGAAGACGATTGCGTTCGCCTTGGCCCTCGTGGGCCTTTTCATCTCGATCTACTTGCTCTGGGTATACGCGTCGCCGGGCCACCCGATGGTGTGTCTTGGCGGCGGATGCGACGAGGTGCGCGCCAGCCGCTTCGCCCATGTTCTCGGCATTCCCACACCGGTCTTCGGTGTCGTGTTCTACGCGTTGCTCGCGCTCTTGATGTTCGCGGAGGCCGCCGGGCGGTCGCTGCACCGCGTCATCCTGTTTCTTGCCGCGCTCGGGTTCGTCGTAGCTGCCGTCCTGACCGGGATCGAAGCCTTCGTCGTTCACGCCTGGTGCGCGTGGTGCGTGGGGCAGGCGATCGCGGTCACGCTGGTGCTCATTCTTTACGCGACCTCCGGCCCAGCCGATCTCCGCCCGCAACCGCGAATGGCGTCTCGCTATTGGACTGTCCTGATGGTGGCGATCATGGCGGGATCGGTCGCGTTCTACCTGCTTGCGCGCGCGGAACAGAAACTGGTGGAGGCGCCGCCACCCCCGCCGCCCGAAGCCATTGCTGCCCGCCTGATCAGGCCCGATAGCCACGTCACCGGGAATCCGCAATCAACTGTCACCTTCGTCGAGTTCGGCGATCTGCAATGTCCGGCATGTGCGGCCAGTTACCCGACGGTAAAGGCGTTGCGCAATCAATACGGCGACCGGGTGAAGTTCGTATTCCGTGAATTTCCTCTCGAGCAGATCCATCCCTTCGCGCTGCACAGTGCCGAGGCCGCGGAGTGCGCCGCACAGCAGGGGAAATTCTGGGAGATGGTCGACCGCCTGTATGACGCGAAGGGCGACCTGGCCGACGCGTCGCTCGAGCGCTATGCGGGCGAGTTGGGGCTCGACCAGGCGAAGTTTCATGGGTGCTTTCTCAGCCAGGCGACGCTCGCCCAGATCCGGCAGGACCAGCAGGATGGCCTGGCGCTCGGCGTCCGCCCGACCCCAACATTCTTCGTCGGGAAACGCAGGGTCGAGGGCGCCCTGACCGAATACCAGTTTGCGTCGATGCTGCTCGACGACCTGCAAGCGGCAGGAATGTTGAAGTCCGATTCGGCACCTGCTCCTGCCACGAGTGCCGCGCCTGCGCAGGAAAAAAGTGCGGACAAGAAAGCTGGCGCTCCCGCCGGTGGCGCAGCGCTGAACGTGAGTGGCGGAACGTCGAGTGGCGGTTTCTTCAATGTCCAGGGCGCCTCGACCAACTGCGATCCCGACGCGCCGAAAGGCCCGGAGCCGCCGCTGATCCACTTCGCCGACGCCCAGAAGAGATTCGACGCGGGCGCGGTATTCGTTGACGTGCGCTCTGCCGACGATTTCTCCAAGGGACACATCAAAACCGCAAAGGACCTGCCGCTGTTGGAAGTCGAGCGCCGCGCCAGTGAGTTGCCGAAAGACAAACCCATTGTTGTGTACGAAGCGGGAACGGCGGCGGCAGGCGATGTCTGCGCAGCGGCGAAATCGGCCGCACGCGTGCTCATCAGCCGCGGATACAGGGCAGTCGTGTATCAGGATGGGTTGAAAGATTGGGAAAAGAACGGCGGAGCAGTCGACAAGTAGGAGTCGGGCGTTGGGCGTTAGGGAATTCTGAGTCACTGCACGCATTCCCGAACGCCCACAGCCCAGAACCGAATGCCTTTCTACTGTGGTGGCCGCTGTTGCAGCTCGCCCGCCCTGCGCCGCGACGACGCTCCGGAAGCCCTCATAGCCAGGGGCTGAGCCGTTTTAAACATGAGCTGCGTTTCCGCGGGCAGTCCTTTCTTTTTTCCCGTCAGCACTTGGCCACCGGCTCCGGCGCCACCACCGACAATCGCGCCGATCGCCGCGCCCTTACCACCACCGAGCAGCGCGCCAAGCACCGCGCCAACCGCGGCGCCTCCGCCGACGTACTTCGCCGTGCGTTTGTTCGCGCCCAGCCCTGAGCCGCTCGAACTTGTGCCCTGTGTACCAGCGGCATCGAGGGTGTAGCGCGTGCCGTTCACCGAGACGGACCGCAGGTCGAGCACCGTGTCCTTGCCATCGGGTGCGGTCTGCGCGACCAGGCGCGCGCGCGAGCCGCGTGGGATGGCGACACCGCCCTGTCCGTCGGGCACGTCGTCGCTGACGGTGGCCGTGTACACCGTCCCGGGAGCGGGATTCGCCGGTATGGCGCTATCGGTGCGGACTTTGATCTCGGTACTGGCGGGGATGGTGCGCGTCTGCGCCACCGCCGCTACCGAAGCCAGGAATACGAATAGAAGCAGAATCCGGAATTTCATTGTTCCTCCCTCGAAAAATACACAGTTGGCCTAGAGAGGAGATGCAGGAAACCAAGCGGCGGGAGGCCTGACGGTCAGCGCGGGATACGATGTTCAATGGCAACTAAACGGTTCAAGCAAGAAAAAGCCCAGCTCCGCAGCCGGGCTTCTCTGTTTGTGTTTCGCGTCTACTGCAGCAGCGTCGGTGCTTCGTCCTTCTCTTCGATCGGGATGACCACTGCCGCCGCGACCTTGTCATCCCCGTCCATGCTCAGCAGGCGGACGCCCTGGGTCGAGCGACCCGCTTCGCGGATCTGGTTGGTCGGGATGCGGATGATCTTTCCGAACTGGCTGATGATCATGATCTCCGAATCCTCGTGCACCAGCATGATGGCACTGACCTTGCCGTTGCGCGCCGTGGTCTTGACGTTGATCACGCCTTTGCCGCCGCGCGACTGCAAGCGGTACTCGTCCATCTGCGTACGCTTGCCGTAACCGTTCTCGGTGACGGAGAGCACCAGGTTCGAGACGATCTCGCCGCTTTCATCGACGCCGTCTTCCGGTTGCCCGTCCGCGCCCTTCTTCTTCTCGGCCTTGACCTTCTCGACTTCCTTCGGGATCACGGCCATGCCGACGAGGTAATCGCCCTTGTCGAGATCCATGCCGCGCACGCCGTACGCCGGGCGTCCCATCGGCCGCACATCCTCTTCGTCGAAGCGGATGGCCATGCCTTCGTGCGACGCCAGGAAGATCAGGTGCTGGCCGTCGGTGACTTTCGCCGCCACCAGTTCGTCTTCCTTGTCGATGCCGATCGCGATGATGCCGCGCGACATCACGTTGCTGAAGTCCTTCAGCGGCGTCTTCTTCACCGTGCCGTTGCGCGTCGCGAAGAAGACGAACTTGTTGTCCTCTTCGAGATCGCCCACGTTCAGGATGGCGCGCACCGTCTCGCCCGGCTGCAGCGCGACCAGGTTACCGATGTGCTTGCCCTTGCCCGCGGCGCCGACGTCCGGCACCTCGTACACCTTCAGCCAGTACACGCGGCCGGTGTTGGTCATGAGCAGCAGGTAGGCGTGTGTGGACGCGATGATAAGGCGCTCGACGAAATCTTCCTCGCGCGTGCTCATTCCCCGGCGTCCTTGCCCACCGCGCCGCTGCTGGCGATACGTGGTGATCGGCGTCCGCTTCATGTAGCCGGAGTGCGAAACGGTGACCGCCACCTGTTCGTCGACGATCAGGTCTTCGAGCTGGATCTCGGCGGCTTCGTCCACGATCTGCGTGCGCCGCTCGTCGCCGAATTTCTTCTTGATCTCCTCGAGTTCCTTGACGATGACGCCGCGCAGCTTGCGCTCGGAGCCGAGAATGGATTCGTACTCGGCGATCTGTTCGCGGATCGACTTCAACTCGGTGACAATCTCGTCGATCGAGAGCCGCGTCAGGCGATGCAACTGGAGTTCGAGGATCGCGTCGGCCTGGCGCGCGTCGAAGCCCTTCTCGGGTCTCTTGCGACCGATGCTGAAGTCCGTCTTCTTACCGCCGACGTTGACCTCAATCGTCTTCCCGCCGAAGAACGACACGAGGTTTTCACGCGCTTCGCCGCGGTTCGCGCTGCCGCGAATGATCGCGATCACGTTGTCGATGTGGTCGAGCGCGGTCTGGTAGCCCTCTAAGATGTGCTCGCGGTCCTGCGCCTTTTGCAGCAGGTAGGCGGTGCGCCGGCGCACGACGTCGACCCGGTGATCGATGAAGTACTTGATCGCCTGCACCAGGCCCATCTCGCGCGGCTGGCCGTTGCAAACGGCCAGGAAGATCATGCTGAAGCTCTCCTGCATCGAGGTGTGCTTATAGAGCTGGTTCAGCACGATCTGCGCCTCGGCGCCGCGCTTGAGTTCGATCACGATGCGCATGCCGTCGCGATCGCTTTCGTCGCGGATGTCGCTGATGTCATCGATGATCTTGTCGGTGACCAGTTCAGCCATGCGCTCGATCAGCCGCGACTTGTTCACCTGGTACGGAATCTCGGTGACGATGATCGCCTGCCGGTCCTTGTTGATGTTCTCGATCGCCGCCTTGGCGCGCATCATGAAACGCCCGCGGCCCGTCTTGTACGCCTCGGCGATCCCCGAACGCCCGTGGATAAAGGCGCCGGTTGGGAAGTCGGGACCTTTGACGATCTGGAGGATTTCCGCCAATTGAGCGTCTGGCTTGTTCACCAGCATGATCGTCGCGTCCACGATCTCCGTCAGGTTGTGGGGCGGAATGTTCGTCGCCATGCCGACGGCAATACCGTTGGAGCCGTTGATCAGCAGGTTCGGGACCTTCGTCGGCAGAACCATCGGCTCAACGGTTGTGTCGTCGAAATTCGCCGTCCAGTCCACGGTTTCTTTATCGATGTCGGCGAGGAGTTCCTCCGCGATCGCCGTCATGCGCGCTTCGGTGTATCGATACGCCGCCGGAGGATCGCCGTCCACGGAGCCAAAGTTTCCTTGCCCATCCACCAGCGGGTAGCGCATCGAGAACGGCTGCGCCATGCGCACCAGCGCGTCGTACAGCGCCGTGTCGCCGTGCGGGTGGTATTTGCCCAGGCATTCGCCGACGACCTTCGCGCACTTCACGTGCTTACGGTTGGAGAACAGGCCCATGTCGTGCATGGCGTACAAAATGCGCCGATGCACCGGCTTCAAGCCGTCGCGAATGTCGGGCAGCGCGCGGCCGATGATGACCGACATCGAATAGTCGAGATACGAGCGCCGCATCTCCTCTTCAATGTTGATGGGAACGATGTTCGCTGCACCCGGTCCGGGAGGCAATCCGCCGTCGCCGCCCGGCGGTTGAAGAGGCAGTTGAGGGTTGTTGTCGTCAGCCATGGCTTGATTCTCAGTTCCAGGTTGTCAGTTATCGACAACCGATCTAGAAATTTCAGGCGCTCACACCTCGTATTTCAAAGCACACGAACAGCCGAGATTCCGGCCAGAATCGTGAACAGCAAAATCGCGCTAAATGCTTGTAAATACAGGATGTTAGTCGCGGTGAGAGCAATAACAATTATAGCATTAAATCGGCTTTTTGGAATGGGATCGGATTGGAACCATTGAACGCACAGCCTTAGTGCCCTTCGATCACCGCACGGTTCCTTGTAGCTTGCAACTTGTAGCTGTCTTTTTAACTTCCCATCCGCTTAGGC
>CAZLJE010000027.1:0-71014 GCA_964559835.1 uncultured Terriglobales bacterium | reverse complement strand
AAGATCGAGCTGATGAATGCCCTGCTCTTCTCGCTTCCCGGAACGCCGGTACTCTACTACGGCGATGAGATCGGCATGGGCGACAATTTTTATCTTGGCGATCGCAATGGTGTGCGCACGCCCATGCAGTGGAATGGCGACCGCAATGCCGGCTTCTCCCGCGCCAACCCGCAGCAGCTTTACCTGCCTGTCATCATCGACCCCGAGTACCACTACGAGACGGTCAACGTCGAAGCGCAGCAGAACAACTCCAACTCGCTGCTCTGGTGGATGAAGCGCCTGATGGCCACCCGCAAGCGTTTCCGCGCCTTCAGCCGCGGCACTCTGGAGATGATCTCCAGCCCCAACCGGCGCGTGCTCGCGTTCGTGCGCGAACTCGACTCGGAGCGCATTCTCGTCGTCGCCAACCTTTCGCGCTTCGCGCAATCGGCGGAGATCGACCTCTCCAAGTACGCCGGGTCAGTCGCCACCGAACTCTTCGGCCGGACCGAATTCCCGCGCATCACCGACCGCCCCTACGTGTTCACGCTCGGACCGCATGCTTTCTACTGGCTGCAACTGGAACCCGCCAGCGCGGGACAGGAAGCGCTTACCGTCAGTCCCGACACGTTGCCCGTCTACATCGTGCGCGATTGGGCCAACGTGTTTTCCGGCAGTCTCCGCGACACGCTAGAGCGCATGATGCCCGCCTTCCTGCGCGGGCGCAATTGGTTCTTCGGCAAGAGCCGCCGTATCCGCATTACCGAGATCGTCGACGTGCTGCGCGTGAATGAGACCGACTCGTACGTGCTGATCGTGCGCGTCGAATATACCGACGGGGATGCGGAACACTACGTCGTCCCGCTGGCGGTCTCGCGCGGCGAGAGCGCCGACAAGGTTTTGCGTGAGACCCCGCAGTTCATCCTTGCGCGCTTGTCGGGCCCGGAAGGCTCGATCGGTATCCTGCACGCGGCCGTGCGCGAGCGCGAATTTGCCGATGCGCTGCTCGGAGCGATTGCGCGCCGCCGCCGTTTCAAGGGCGAGCACGGCGAAATCCTTGCCTCGCACGCGAAAGGCTTCCGCGCCCTTTGGGCGGGAGCGCAAGGGCAGCTCGAACCGAATCTACTGCCGGCCCAACACGCGCATACCAGCATCTCCTATGGCAACCGCCTGCTGCTGAAGCTATTCCGCAAGATCGAAGAGGGCCTCAACCCGGAACTCGAGGTCGGTGAGTTCCTCTCACGCGTCGCGGAATTCCCCAACGTCGCTCCCGCCATCGGCGCGCTCGAATACCTGCCCGCGGGCAGCGAAGGCATGACGATGGGCGTACTGCGCGCCTTCGTCCCGCACGAGACCGACGGCTGGACGTACGCGATCGACAACATCAGCCTTTTCGTCGAGCGCGCGCTCACTCATCAGCCGGCGTCCGACTTCGACGGCCTTCCGCGCGCCCATCCCATAGAATTGCTCGACGCGCCGGTGCCCCGCGTCATCTCGGACCTCCTTGGGTCATTCCTGGACATGATCCGCATTCTTGGCCGCCGCACCGCCGAGATGCACAAAGCGCTCGCCAGCCATCCCGAGATCCCGACGTTTGCGCCCGAGCCGTTCACCGACTTCTATCGCCTGGGCCTGTATCACAGCATCCTCGGTGGCATGAGCCGCTGCTTCGACCTGCTGCGGGCGCGCCTGCCGCTCCTGCCTGCGGACGCCCGCGAGGAGGCGCACAATATGCTGGCGCGTGAGACGGAGATTTCAGACCGCGTTAAGCTGCTGCGCAACCGCCGCATTACCTCCTCGCGCATCCGTTTTCACGGCGACTTCCATCTCGGGGAAACCCTCTTTACCGGCAAGGACTGGGTCTTCATCGACTTCGAGGGCGACCTGCGGCGTCCCGTCAGCGAGCGGCGCCTCAAGCGTTCGGCCTTGCGCGATGTCACGGCGATGATGCGTTCGTTCCACTACGTCGCGCACGCGGTCTCTTACGGAAAAGTTCCAGGCATCACGCCGGAATCGCATCCGGAATCGGAACTGGAGAAATGGGCGGAGATCTGGAACCGATGGGTCGGCACCTGCTTCCTCCAGGCGTACCTCCAGGAAGCGGGCGATGCCGAATTCATTCCGCAATCGCGCGAGGAACTCAGCATCCTTATGCTCGTTCATCTGCTGGAGAAATCGTTCAACGAGATCGAGCACGAACTGGAGAATCGCCTGGACTGGGTGCGCATTCCGATCCACGGCGTGCTGCAGTTGCTGGATTACAGCCCGAAATAGCTTGCTACGCCGTCGGAACGATTTCCAAGATCGAGGCAAACTCCGCCACCGCGAGCGATTGGATTCCAGAATCGAATGTAGCGAGAACGCCTTTGTGCTGCTTCGCTACGGACAGAAGATATGCGTCTGTAAGCTGCCCATAACTCTGTATATGAGTCGCGATCTTTCCGATCGCACTGCCTACCGTCAGGCGGTCGCCCCAGAATTCGTGGCGTTCACCCACGACAGCTTGACCCAATAACGCGAGCGCGTTCTGGAACGAGAGGGCTTTACGAGAAAAGCTCGGATTCGTCACCAACCGAAGGAATCCCAGTTCGGTCAGTGGGCACGTTGCCCAGCGCGCCTGCCCACGATTGCGGGACCAAGCATGTGCGGCGGCATGATGCTGGTGCTCAGGCCACATTAACGCCGTCAGTACGTTCACGTCGAGCAGCGCCGGTTTCATGGCCACTCTTCGAGTAGCCGTTTCACCTGCTCCGAGGTGACTTTTTGCGGTTTGCCGGAGAGCCGCACAACCGGAAAGCCGTTGTGCATGTCGGTCACCAACGGCCGCTCGGCGCCTTGCCGCACCAGTTCGCTCACTGCTTTTCCCAGGCTGATGCCGTGCCGCGCTGCATGTTCCTTGGCGGCACGCATCGCATCATCTTCGATATCAAGTGTAGTTCTTGGCATAATTGACATCATATCATTGAATTGATGTCATACTCGCAGTTTGATGTGCAGCGACCTACTTCTTCGCCGTCAGCGTTTCCAGATGCCAGGTGCTGCTGCGGTCGCCGACCATCTCTTCCTGCGCCTTTTCGAACGCGATCGCCGCTCCCTCCACCTCTCCGCGCCGCTCCTGGACGATGCCGAGATGGTAAAACGCCATCACGTACTCGGGTGTCAGCGCCACCGAGAGCTGGAAGTGGTCCAGCGCCTGCTGCAGTTCGCCGATGTGAAAGAGCGCGAGCGCCAGCCGGTAATGTGCCGCATTGTAGTGCGGATCGAGTTCCAGGCAACGGCGGAAGGCGACGGCTGCATCTCGCATGTTGCCGCGATGGTAGTAAGCGACTCCGAGGTCGTAAAACGCGAGGATGAACAGGGGCGCGTTGGCCACGGCGCGCAGATAACGCGCGATCGCCTGGTCCATCAGGCCGTCGTGGAAGTAGAAGGTGCCGAGGAGGTGGTTGGCGAGAGCATGCTCGGGTTCGCTGTCCAGCAGGCGCTCCAGTTCCTGCCGCGCCTCGTCGGTGCGACCCTTGGACTGTTCTGCCAGCGCGAGCAGGAGGCGCTGGTCGATAGCGGCATCGCGCAGGAACATGCCGCACTCGGGACAGAACTTGTCGCGCGCTTCCACGATGCGTCCGCAGCGTCTGCAACGGTTTCCGGAAACATTGCTGGTCATAGGCACCTCGCTGGAATGATTGTCCGCCGCCTGCGTACGGGGCGCTGTGATGCCAGTCACGGCGAAGTTGGTCATCGCGCCGTCAGCCATTGGGGTGCGCGTGCTGAGGCAGGTTGCTTGCGCTTCGGATCAAGGAACTCGTGCGGTGCGTACTCCTTGTCCGGCGCCGGACGGATGAATTGCCACTCGCCGTTGCGACGCAGGATGTATTCGCCTCTCAGTTTCGCTCCGTCGAAATACAGGTCGAGGTAGCCTCTGCCGGCATTGCCCTCGATCAGTTCTACGGTCCGCTATCCCACAGATCGCGCTGCCCACGCTGCGTCGTGATCGGCGTTGCGGGTTGCGATTCGCCTGCGCGCAACGGCAGCTTCGGCACGGCGAAAGCCGTCGCGTTATCGTGGATCTGGAGCGCGAGTTGGAAGTCATTCTGCTTCGTCACCTTAAACGTCCTGCGTCCGCCTTGCTCGCTGGGGCCGCGACGATCTTGCGCCATCGAGTGCCGCTTCGCCGGCGCCTTCACACCCCGCGGAATGCTGCGCACGAACGCTTCCGGAAGCTCTTGCTTCAGCGTTTCGACGTCTGCGAACAGATCGCCCATCTCGCGCACGCGTTCCACCGCCGCATCCGGCGGAAAGTCGAGCGCCTTCGGATCGCGCGCAGCCACTGCGCTCTCCAGTTCTTCCCACTTCACTGGCGCGGAAACATACGGATGCCAGCGCTTCGCGCGCAGCGAGTAAGCCGCGATGGTGGTCTTGTAATCGGCATTTTGACTCCAATCGATGAACACTTTGTTCTTGCGCTTCGACTTCTCCATCTCCGCCACGATCTCGCGCGCACGCTCGCGCGCCAGCATCTCTGCGACAGTGCGCGCGAACGGTTGCGTTGCCGAATAGCTGGCTGGCGTGTTCAGCGGCACGTAGACCTGGAGTCCCTTCGATCCCGAAACCTTTGCGAACGACTGCAGTTCCAATTTCGCCAGCAGATCGCGCAGACGGAACGCGACCTCTGCGCAGCGCAGGATGTCAACGCCGTCTCCAGGATCGAGATCGAAGACGATCTGCGTCGGTGAATCGAAATCCTCGACGCGCGCGAGGAACGAGTGGATCTCCAGCGTCCCCACGCTTGCGGCCCATTCCAATGTTCGGCGGTCGTTGATCAGGATGTAGTGGATCTGCGATTCGCCGCTACGCCGCCACACTGAAAACGTCTTGACCCATTTCGGCGTGAACGCGGGCGCATCTTTTTCGTAGAAGGAATCCTCGTGCGCCATGCTCGGATAGCGCTTCAGCGTCACCGGGCGATCGCGCAGGTGCGGCAGGATGGCGGGCGCGATCTGGCGGTAGTACTCGACTACGTCGCGCTTGGTGAACTTCGCGACGGGATAGATTACCCGGTCGGGATATCGGAGTTTCATCCAAGTCGCTTGGATGCGTGTGCACCGCGAAGGAGCGACGCTGCTACACTCTTTCGCCATGAGACTCAACCGGACTCTCGTCGCCATTTTTATCGTGTTTGGACTTCCAGCGCTTGCTCAGCGGCCCGCTCAGCCCGCGCCTCCTACTGGGCTCGCTCGCCTGCAGGCGAACATTGAGCAGATCGCCTCCAGCGTCGACACGCATTTCGGCATTTACATGAAGTGCCTCGACACCAACGAGGAGATCGCCATCAACGCCGACGAGCAGATGGACACGATGAGCGTCATCAAAGTCCCGCTCATGGTCGAAGCCTTCCGCCAGATCGGCGAAGGCCGTTTCAAGCTCGAAGACCGCTACACGCTGAAGAACGCCGACAAGCGTCCCGGGACCGGAGTCATTCGCAGCTTCGACGAGGGCGCGACGTTCAGCACGAAAGACCTGCTTACGCTGATGATCATCGTCAGCGATAACACCGCGACCGACCTGATGTACGCCAAAGTCGGCGGCCCGCAGGCGGTGAATGCGCTGATGGATAACTACGGACTTAAGTCGATCCGTGGGACCGGCTACGCGAGCGACTGGTTCGCGGCGCTGCGCGAGTCCGGCAGCGCAGTGAAGTTCCACAACGCGCGCAAGACGGCCTTCGGGCTGTCGTCGCCGCGGGACATGGGACGGCTGCTGGAGAAGATCGCGCGCGGCGAAGCGGTCAGCCCGCAAGCCAGCGAACAGATGCTCAACATCATGCGCGGGCAACTCTACCGCACGCGCCTGCCGCGCTACGTCAGCGGGTACGACCTGCCGCACAAGACCGGCGACTTCGTTCCGTACATCGCCAATGACGTCGGCCTGCTCATCAGCCCGCAGCACAAAATCGTGATCTGCGTCTTCACCGACAAGCAGGACATGCGCGAGGGCATGCAGACGGCGCTTATCGGCGAAGCGATCGAGAACGCCGTCGGCCGCATCGCCCAGCAGGTCGCGGACTACTATGGGGCGAAGTAGCCGAACACGGTTGCGTTCCAACTTTGGGTCGGGACGCCGGTGCTATTTGACGCCCGGTGACCGGCGGGACGCCGATGCTACGAAAGCCGGCGGCTTTCTACGGATTTCCTCAGGTCGGCGTCCGACGATTGCGGTATTCTGTGTGCGCGCCGGAACTTCAAGCTGTTCCAACTCCTTCGTCAGACCTGCTTTTACGAAAATCCCAACGTCACGCGACGGAGCACTGATTGAAAAAACCTATTTGTGTACTGCTGGCGATTCTGATTGCGGTCATTCCCACACTCGAGGCGGTCTCGAAGCACAACGCGATGTACCTTGGGGGGACGGCGTCCAGAATCCCGGACAAGGCGGTCGGCGTTATCAGTACGGACGACCCGAAGACGATGGGTTTCCATTGGGATGGCGTCATGGGATTTGGAACTTTGACGATCCCATTCGAGAAGATCACCCGGGTTTCGTACAGCCAACATATCGGTCGCGGAGTCGGGTCCAGCGTAGCTCTAGGGGTGACGACGCTGGGCGTGGGCGTCGTTCCCATGCTGTTGTCGAAGAAACGACGCCACTTTGTCGAGATTGAATTCGCGGGCGCGCAAGGCGCGGAGCAGAGGGCGCTTTTCGAGGTCGGCAAGGACGAGATCCACCCCTTACTGTCGTCCATCGAGGCCCGTTCGGGAAAGAAGATCGTCTACCAAGACGAAGAAGAGCAGAAGACGGCAAGTAAATCACGCGCGGAATCGGAGTGACCGGCGGGACGCTGGTGCTACGATCTGAGGTCGTGGAGCCGCTTTTGTCCTTCGAACCATTTGAAAACGAAAAACGCATGGACTCCGAACGCCCAGATCGAAAACGTGACCACGAGTGCGATCATGTCGGCCCCATAGAGAACCATGCCGATCAGGAACGCCCAGCGACGGCCGCTGCGCGCCGCAAGGCCTAGGCCGGGTAAGGCGAGCACCCACAGCCCCGCCGCCGCGTGCAACGCGAGCGAATACAGAGAAGCCAGCGACGCGCCATAAGCCCGCAGAAGATCAATTGCACCGATGTTGACCAGAAAGTTCAGGCGCAGCGGAAGCAGGCCCGTACCTAGTGCAGCAGCGCCGGCCGCCCAGAAAAAGAAGTCCGCATCGGTCCGGCTGTCGGCGCTAAGCTCGGCGTGTCGCGCTTCCTCAGCCGCCTTGTATTCTGCGTCGGTCCGCCCGGCGCCGACGTTCAGTGTTTGCATGGTTACGAATAGATGACTTTGCGGTCGCCCTTGACGATTCGGCCGATGGTGTAGCCCTTCTCGCCGGCGCGTTCGAGGATGCTCTGCACTTTCGCGAACTTCTTCGGGGGCACGACCAGGATCATGCCGACACCCATGTTGAAGGCGCGGAACAGTTCGTCCTGCGGGATGTTGCCGAGGTGCTGGAGATGGGTGAAGACGGGCTGGATGGGCCAGGAGCCCATGTCGATAACGGCGGCTGTTCCCTTGGGCAGCACGCGTGGCAGGTTGCCGGTGATGCCGCCGCCGGTGATGTGCGCCATCGCGCTCACGGCATCCGCATCGACGAGTTTCTTGACGACGGGCCAGTAGCTCTTGTGCGTCCGCATCAACTCGTTGCCGACCTTGTTCTTCATCTCGTTGACGTAGGTCTCAGGCGAATAGTGCGCGACGGAGAACAGCAGCTTGCGGGCCAGCGAGTAGCCGTTGGTATGAAGGCCATTTGAGGCAAGAGCAATGAGGACGTCGCCGGGCGCGACCTTCTTCCCGGTGATGACCTTTTCCTGCTCGACGATGCCAACGATGAATCCGGCGAGGTCGTAGTCGCCCTTCTCGTAAAAGCCGGGCATTTCGGCGGTCTCGCCGCCAATAAGGGCGCAGCCGTTGTGCTTGCAGGCGTCGGCAATCCCGGTGACGACCTTTTCGGCGATCTCGGGATCGAGTTTGCCGGTCGCGAAGTAATCCATGAAGAACAGCGGCGCGGCGCCCTGGACGGCGATGTCGTTGACGCAGTGGTTGACCAGGTCGGCGCCGATGGTGTGGTGCAGGTTCATCTCGAAGGCGACCCGGAGCTTGGTACCGACGCCATCGACGCTGGAGACGAGAACCGGGTTGTTGTACTTCTTCTTGTCGAGGGCGAACATGCCGCCGAAGCTGCCGATCTCGCTGAGGACGCTCTTAGTGTAGGTCTTGTGGGCGAGATACTTGATGCGCTGCTTGGCGCGGTTGGCACGCTCGATATCTACACCGGCGTCGGCGTAGGTAACGACAGCATTGGGCTGGTCAGGCAAGCAGGGCTACCGTCCGAAAGGAGATTAGGACCGGGCGAAAACGTATTTTAGCAGAGTTGGCCAAACAGGCGGGTTTCACCACAAAGGTCACAAAGGACACGAAGGAAACACGTCACGAACAAAGGTGACGCACCGCACGGCAAGTGTGGGATACCAGCCTAGAATCGCTGCCGTGGGCCCGTGGTGTAATTGGTAGCACGCGAGCCTGTCAAGCTTCGAGGTGCGGGTTCGAATCCCGTCGGGTCCACCGCGGCTTTCGCCGCGAGCACTACTGAGGGGCGACTCTGACAGGCGGTTGCTGCTCTGATCGCTTCCCTTGACTTCAGTAACCATGATTGTACAATTCCATTGAAGCTTGACAGGCTCGCGAGCCCCGCGATGGCTTTACGCCACGCGGGGCTTTCCCATTTGCTGCTCGATCGGGCACGAGGAGTACGATTTAGTTGAGCTGGACAGGCTGATATGTAACGACGCGCAAGGGAACGACATTCCCTTGCGCGTCGCACGTTAAGCGCACTGGACGTTACGCTGCTTTCGGTTCCGCCCACGGATCGCACACGACCTTGATGCACTTGTCTTCCTTGTCGCGGAAGACGCGGTACATCTCGGGGACTTCGTCGATGGTGACGCGGTGGGTGATGATCTCGCTGGGATCGATGTCGCCGCGCTCGACGCGCTCCAGCAACGGCTGCATGTAGCGCATCATGTGCGTCTGGCCCATGCGGAAGGTCAAGGCCTTGTTCATTGCCTGCCCCCACGGGACCTTGTCGAGGAAACCGGCGTACACGCCGGGAACCGACACAGTCCCGCCTTTGCGGCAGGCCATGATGACCTGTCGGAAGGCGGTGGGGCGGTCCAATGACAGGCGCAGCTTCTGCTTGGCGACGTCGTAAAGTCCGGGGATGGTAGCGGCGTGCGCTTCCATGCCGACGGCGTCGATGCAGACGTCCGGCCCGCGTCCGCCGGTCATGTCTTTGAGCGCCTGGACGACGTCCTCGTGCGGCAGGTCTTCGTAGTTAAGGACTTCGGCCTTGGCTTGAGTGGCAAGCCGCAACCGCTCTTCGAAACGGTCAATGGCGATGACACGCGCCGCGCCGAAAAGGAAGGCGCTGCGGATGGCAAACTGTCCCACCGGGCCGCAGCCCCAGACCGCGACGACATCACCTTGCCTGATGCCTCCCTGCTCGGCGGCCTGATAGCCGGTCGGGAAAATGTCGCTCAGGAACAGGACTTTCTCATCCGGAATGCCGGTGGGAACCTTGAGGCAGCCGACGTCGGCCTGCGGAACACGCGCGTACTGAGCCTGGCCGCCGGCGTATCCGCCCATCATGTGGGTGTAGCCGAACAGGCCAGAAGGCGTGTAGCCCATCATCTCTTCGGCGATCCAGGCGTTCGGGTTGGTGTTGTCACACAACGACCACAATCTCTGCTGGCAGAAGTAGCAGCCGCCGCAGGCGATGGTGAACGGCACAACCACGCGGTCGCCGATGTTGAGTCTCTTGACTTCAGTTCCTTTGTCGACGACCTCGCCCATGAACTCGTGGCCGAGGATGTCGCCGGCCATCATGGTCGGCATGAAGCCGTTGTAGAGGTGCAGGTCGGAACCGCAGATAGCGGTGCGCGTGATGCGGACCACGACGTCGCGCGGGTTGATGATGTGCGGATCGGGAACGTCCAGCACCTGAATGTCTTCCTTGCCCATCCAACAAACTGCTTTCATCTTTCTTGTCTCCTTATCAGGCTATGCGCTGGCGTGCCGGCATACGCATGACTTTTTCCGCCATGGAAACGACAGCACCACGGCGGCCGCTGGGCTGGCCTTCGGTGGTTGGGATCTCGCCGGCTTCCATGAGCTGCTTGAAGCCGCGAACTTCCTCGCGGAGTACGCGCTCCGGAACGGCGCCGAGCAGGTCGGCAATGGTCTCTCCGACGTGCCTGACGGCGGAGTAGTGCATGGCAACGATGAGTTCGGTACCGCGTCCACCGGGCGCCTGCCGGAACTCGACCGAGCCGGAGGTTTCGATCGGAGAACCCGGCATGGAGCGCCAGACGATGAAGCGGCCATCGGACTCGTCGACGATCTCGGCCTGCCAATTGAAGGTGCGCCCGAAGGGACCGCGCGCGGTCCATTCGGAGCGGCGGTTATCGATCTGCCGAACCGACTGCAGGTGCTTCATGAACCGGGGAAGATTCTCGAGCTTGCGCCATTCGCGGTAGAGCTCGCCGGGAGATTTGTTGATGGTGAAAGCTGTCTGGATATGTATGCCGTGAGCGCTGGAGCGCGTGCGGAGGCCGTTATAGAGCAGAGCGCCTCCGCCTGCCGCCATGGCAACGCCCAGCGGAGACTTCTTCGAGATGGCGCGTTGCATACCGAATGCCGTCAGCGCGCCGCCTCCGATGAGCGAAAACCAACTGTCGACCGTGCCCAAGCGAGAGCGTTCCTGCTGCTCAGACCATAAATCACGAAACTCGTTCATGTGCTGCCTCGAAATGGATGGATTCATGGTTGCGATGCGCGACCTAAAGCGCGAGTTTTGTGGAAAGGAAAAAACCGGCTCAAGGCGCAAGGCACAAGGCGCAAGGAGAAGACAAGGGGAAGAATGAGTGTCGGTGCTGAGTGCCAAGAGCCAGCTGCTTTACAATCGTAGCAATGCCGAGTACACGGGCCGCAACTCCCAAATCAGCAAAGCTTGATGTAATTCGCGCCGAGTCGTTCGACGGAATCGGTTGGCTGCGACATGGGTTCAGCACGCGCAAGGGTGGCGTGTCGAAATGTTACGGAGGAAAGTCGCTGAACCTGGGGATCACGGAAGAAGACACGCGCGAGGCAGTGGAGCGGAATCGCGAGATGTTCTTTCGGGAGATCGGAGCTTGTGAACCCATCCTGGCAAAACCGGCTAGGGCGGGGCACCCGCAACCCACCCTTCCAAAATCGGTCAGGGTGAAGCACGCAGAGCACTGGCCGTCGGTGGCGATGAAGCAGATCCACTCCAGCATCGTGCACCCGATCTCGAACCTTCCGGAGAAGCCGCTGAGCGGAGATGGGCTGATCACCAGGATACCGGGAATCGTGCTTACGGTGCGTACGGCGGATTGCATTCCGGTGCTGATCGTCGATCCGGTCGAGCGCGCGGCTGGCGCCTTCCACGCTGGATGGCGCGGAACGCTGGCGCGGATCGTCGAGAAGGGTGTGGGCGAGATGCGGCGGGCGTTCGGTTCGCAGCCGGAGAACCTGCGGGCGGCGATCGGGCCGGGGATCCATCGTTGCTGCTACGAAGTTGCGGAGGAATTCAAGGAGAACTTCGCCGCGCAGTTCGCGTACGCGGATGAATTGTTCGAGGACGTGTTCTCGTCCGACCCGGTACGCGAGAAATATCCGCTGCTGTTCATGAATAAGCGCGCTCCGGGACACGGCGATCCGCATTGCACGCTGCACCTGGACCTCGTCGAGGCAAACCGGCGGCAATTGCTCGATGCAGGGGTCGGGGAGAACAACATCTGGATCTCGGAGTTGTGCACGTCGTGCCGGAACGACCTGCTCTTCTCACACCGGAAAGAGCACGGGAAGACCGGGCGGATGATGGCGGCAATCGCGATCGCGGGCTCAGGGCGTGGGGCTTAGGGCGCAGGGAAATCAAGCGCGCGATGGCCAGCGCGCTTCAATCACTCAATCGCAAATCGCTAAATCACAAATCCCTCTAGCTGGGGCTCGGGGGTGTGGTGGCCGGAGGAGGAGTTGCGCCGCCACCGTTGCCGCCTACATTCACGAGGTCCTTCAATTCCTTGCTCGGCTTGAAGAACGGGATCTTCTTGGCCGGGACCTCGACGCGGTCGCCGGTCTTGGGATTGCGCCCGACGCGTGGCTTGCGCTGGCGCGTACGGAAGCTGCCAAAGCCGCGGATCTCGATCTTGTCCCCGGTGCGCAGGGAGCGCACGATGCTGTCGAAGATGGTCTCGACGATGATCTCGCTGTCCTTGCGGGTCAGTTCCGCCAGGCGCGAGACCTCATCGATGAGGTCGGCCTTGGTCATGTCCGGGGTTCTCCGTTCCGCTGCAAGTATCAATGCCGCTTGGGTTTAGCCGCAAGGGAAGTTATACGCGATAAGAGTGCAAAGTGCCAAGTGCCGAGTAAGTCTAAAGCTCGCTTCAGCGCCACAAATAATAAAAGCCGGGATTCTTCTGGATGAGCTTGGCGCGGTCGGGGACGTACTCGCTGACGTCGCCGAAGACGAGGTCCAGCAACGTCTTCTTCTCCTTCTGTTGCTTAACGATGGACGGCTCGCCCTTGATGCCGACGTCCTTTGCTGTTTCTCTGATCGCGACTTCGAAGTCGCCGACCTGGTCGATCAGCTTGAGCGGCAGGGCCTGGAGACCGGTCCAGACACGGCCATTGGCGATCGGGGTAAGGTCTTCGACTTTCATGCCGCGGCCGGCGGCGACGTTGGCGATGAACTGCTGGTGCATGTTGTCGGCCATGCCCTGGAGATAGTCGCGTTCGGCGGGGGTAAGGTCGCGCGTGGGATCGCCGGTGTCTTTCAGTTCGCCGGCCTTGATCAGGACTTCTTTCATCTTGGCCCAGTGCAGCAGGTCGCCGTAGTTGTACCACTCCATAATGACGCCGATGGAGCCGACGATGCTGGCTTCGTCGGCGTAGATCTTGTTGCAGGCGCTGGCGATGTAGTAGCCGCCGCTGGCGCCGACGGTCTCAATGGAGGCGACGATCTTTTTCTTTTTCTCGTCGCGGACGCGGCGGACTTCCCTGTAGATCTCCTCCGACGCCGCGGCCCCGCCACCGGGCGTGTTCAGGTGAACGATGATGGCTTTGATCGAATCGTCGTCGCCGAACTTCTTCAGCTGTTTGACGGTTTCGTCGGGCGAAATGATGACGCCCTCGACGTCGACGACGGCAATGCGTCCACCGGTCCCGCCGCTGACGACGTAGGTGCCCTGCTCGCCTTTGACGCTGACGTAAACGATGGTGAAGACGGCGAGCACAAAGATGAAAAACGCCGCGCCGCCGATCAGGACCCAAAGCAGGGTGCGGGAACGAGGAGTGTCAGACATAACTAGTGGATTCTACAGCGCGGATTGGATTTGTGATTTAGCGATTTGTGATTGGTGATTGCGCTTCGGTCACACCTTAAATCACCAATCACAAATCACGAAATCATCAATTACGAGATGACCTTCAGCGCCTTGGGCCGGACCCTCACTTCGGCAGGGGTCTGGCAGACGAATTCGCCGTCGGCGTAGATGTCGAGCGGGGTTTCGGAGGCAATGCGGAGGCGGCGTACGCGGCGGTGCTCGACTTCGCGCAGGCCCATGTGGGAGCCGAAATAGACCTTGGGGAAAACAGTCAGCAGGCGTGCGGGACCAGCCCGGCGGACGAAGATCAGGTCGAGGAGGCTGTCGTCGAGTTGGGCGGCGGGGGCGATGCGCATGCCGTGGCCGTAGGAGTTGGCGTTGGCGAAGGCGCACATCAGGGCAGGCTCGGAGATTTCTCCAGGCTTGCCCTGCTCGTCTTCGAACTGGACGGAGATCCGCTCGGGGCGGAAGTTAAGCGCGCCGCCAAGAACGCTGAGGGCATACCCGCCATTGGCGCGAAGCCAACGCGGGAGGCTATTGGCGCGGCGGTTGACATCGGAGTCGATGCCGGCGCCGGCGACGCAGCAAAAGAGGGCTCCGGGGTGCGGGGTCCGGGTTCCGGGAACAATCTCGCCTACATCGATGACGCGGATGTTCCGTTGTCCTTCGCAGAAATTGTGCCAGGCGGATGTTGCGTGGGCGTTCGTTGTCAGACCAATGGCACGCGCGAAATCGTTACCGCTGCCGCGCGGGACCATGAGCACCGGAACGCCGGTTTCGACCAGAGATTTGAGATGGCGGTGGATGGTGCCGTCGCCGCCAAAGATGAGCGCGGCATCGGGAGGAGAGGTTGGGTCGATTCTGGGGTGAATGGCAATGGCAACGCGCGCGGCCGCAGCAAATCCAGCGACATCGTTGGCGTCGGCATTCGGCCCGAGCAGGGCAATCGCGCGCATGAATTCAATTCCTGTTCTGGAACTTGTGAAAGAATATCAGCGCTGTTATCACATACTAAAAACTAAACAACTGTCATGCTGAGCGGAGTCGCGCGTGAGCTTGCGAGCGCGCGGCGGAGTCGAAGCACCTTTTGTTTCGGCCTGCGCTATGCGAGAACATCGCTACTTCGTGTACATGATGCAAAGCACGTCGAGGAATGCGCTGTATATCGGCGTGACATCGAAACTGGTCCAGCGAGTTTGGCAACACAAAAACCACGTCGTCGAAGGGTTCACCGAGAAGTACAAATGCAATCGACTCGTGTATTACGAAATTTATCAACATGTGCAGCGCGCCATCGCGCGTGAAAAGCAGCTAAAAGGATGGCGGCGTGAAAACAAGGAATGGCTGATTGCGAAAATGAATCCGCACTGGAAAGACCTGAGCGAGGGATGGTTCGCGGCGGAAACAAAAGGTGCTTCGACTCCGCCGCGTCAAGAGCAAGAGTAGCGGCAGCATTTTCGCGTGCGGCTCCGCTCAGCATGACACTGCGTTAATATTTTGGATTACCCCTAAGCTCTCTACCTGTCCTACGTTCTAACGACTGTGATGCTGAGCGGAGTCGCGGGTGAGCGCAGCGAGGCCGCCGCGTAGTCGAAGGACCTTTTGTTACCGCTGATGCGACACTTGCACTTTCTTGAGACGTCTCCCAACTCGAACCAACAGATCTCCGGGTCTTTCCACGAAGCACATCCGAGCTCCCGGTACAATCTGGTCTGCAATCCGTACTGCGTGCTCTTTAATCTTACGGTTCGCTTCAGTACCGGATGCTGCCAATCCAGCTTCGACTAGAAGTCGGTCCACCTTTATCCAATACCGCGCCGGCCCCACCTCGATCCCTCGCATCGGCGCATCTTCATTCAACTCATACTCAATACGAGCCATGGGTACGACGACAGTCTCAACGTTCTCCGGTGTCTCATCCTTCTGAAATTGCTTTGCCCAATCTTCTTCGGCTTGCTGCGCGGCCTTGACGCCGTGGAAATCGGTGACGATGCGGCGCGCCAGTTCCTTCTTCGCGGCCATGGGATGGACTTCGCCCGTCTGCGAGCGTTTGCGGAGGGCGGCGATCTCGGCGGTGGTCACGTCGGTGAGCAGCTCGTAGTAACGCCACATCAGGTCGTCGGAGATGGACATGACCTTGCCGTACATGTCGAGCGGTCGCTCGGTGATGCCGATATAGTTGCCGTAGCTCTTCGACATCTTCTGCACGCCGTCGAGGCCTTCGAGCAGCGGCATGGTCAGGACGACCTGGCTGGGTTGGCCGTAGGAGCGCTGAAGTTCGCGGCCGACGAGAAGGTTGAACTTCTGGTCGGTGCCGCCGAGTTCGACGTCGGATTCGAGCGCGACGGAGTCGTAGCCCTGCGCCAGCGGATAGAGCAGTTCGTGGACGGCGATAGGCTTTTCTTCCTGGAAGCGCTTGTGGAAGTCTTCGCGCTCGAGCATCTGCGAGACGGTGTACTTGGCGGCGAGCTTGATCATGCCCTCGGCGCCGAGCGCGCGCAGCCACTCGCCGTTGTAGACGACCTTGGTCTTCTCGGGATCGAGGATCTTGAACACCTGCTGTTTGTAAGTTTCGGCGTTGGCGTCGATCTGCTCGCGCGAAAGCGGCGGGCGCGTGGCATTGCGGCCGGTGGGGTCGCCGATCATGCCGGTGAAGTCGCCGATCACGAACTGGACGGTGTGGCCCATGTCCTGGAAGTGCTTGAGCTTGCGGATGAGCACGGTGTGGCCGAGGTGGAGGTCGGGGGCGGTGGGGTCGAAGCCGGCCTTGACCTTGAGGGGGGTGTTGGTTTCGAGCGACTTCTTCAGCTTCTCGCGGAGTTCGTCGAGACGGATGATCTCGGAGGCGCCTTTGGAGATGTAGGCGATCTGCTCGTCAACGGGGCGGAAGGACATGGCGTAATAAAGATAACGCAGAGGGGCGAGAAATGAGTGGTCAGTGATCAGTGGTCGGTGATCAGGAGGCAAAATTCGATGTTTCAGGTACCATAATCGCGCAACGTCGTGATGACGATTAGTCGCAAATTCGTGATTTCGTCCTTTGCGACAGCTGTAATTCTCGTATTTGCAAATGCCCGAAACTTCCTGCGCCCGGTTTCATGCTGGGATTGCTTTTTTCCATATGGCGTTCCATTCACTCTCTACCGAGAGGGCGGTTTCGCGGGCGGACGCGGAGTCGTATGGACAGGTCTGATTGGAGATCTCGCTGCGCTCGGCGCTGCCGCTGCCGTTATCGCCAGCGCTTGGCATGCAATTGCAATGTATAGGTCCAGGTGATCGCCCGGTTCCTGCATTTCCCTTCCCCGTTATACCCCTATCAATTAAAATTATTAGTTCAGCCATGTACGCAGACTTTCACTGTATTGATCGCTGGTCCGGTAAAGAAGTTCACGTGATGTACCAGGCGCTGATCGTGGCGATTGCAACCCGCCACGCCGACGCGGTGGACATCAAGTTCCTGGTCGACGGGCACCCCGTCTGGATCGCGCTGCCCCATCCTGCCTGGGTCGAATACAACAAACGCACCGGCAAAGTCATCACCGACCCGCTGGCGGTCGAGGCGGCCGGGCGCCACCTGAAATGGGCGATCGAGCAGGGTGAGAACGGCTCGCGCGAGATGCACACGCTGACGGTGAGCGAGACGCTGCGTCACGTCGATGCGGTCGTGGACGAGTTGCGGCGGGGGTTGGGTAAAAAGAAGGAAGAGGCGGCGGTCTGAGCATTTGTGATTGAGTGATTTGTGATTTGTGATTGTGTTCAGGCAGCACAATCACTCAATCAGAAGTCACAAATCACTCAAAGATGTGACCCCCGGCACATCGAGGCGAGCGGCCGAGTTTCAGAATGATTAGGTTGTCCCACCTGGCAACACCAGCGAGGGTTGGCCACCCAAAGTTCCTGGTTGGGTGAGGCCACCCGAGGGGTTCATAGAAGCTCGTAGTACGAGGAGAGCCATCATGTCCACAGCCCAAATTGCCGAGCCGGCGGTCCAGACCAGTAACGCCATCCTGAACAGGGCGCTGTCGCAGTGGGTCGAGGAAGTCACCACGCTGTGCAAACCCGACCAGGTCCGAATCTGCGACGGGTCTGCCGACGAATACCAGGAGATGCTGCGCCTGATGATCCAGTCGGGCACGGCCATCGGGATGGATCCCAAGAAGCGCCCCAACAGCATTTTCGTGCGCTCAAACCCGGCCGACGTGGCGCGCGTCGAAGACCGGACGTTCATCTGCTCGGCAAGGAAGGAAGACGCCGGTCCGACCAACAACTGGGAAGAGCCGGCCAAGATGAAGCAGATCCTCAACAAGCTGTATACGGGCTGCATGGTGGGGCGGACGATGTACGTCATCCCCTACAGCATGGGACCGATCGGGTCGCCGATCGCGAAGATCGGAGTTGAGATCACCGATTCGCCGTATGTGGTGGCGAACATGCACATCATGGCGCGCGTGGGAAAGAAAGTCCTGGACGTGATGGGACGCGACGGCGAATTCGTGAGAGGACTGCACTCGGTCGGCGCCCCGCTCGGTCCGAACGAAGCCGATACGGCGTGGCCGTGCAACGCAGAACACAAGTACATCTGCCACTTCCCCGAGACGCGCGAGATCTGGTCGTACGGCTCCGGTTACGGTGGCAACGCCCTGCTGGGCAAGAAGTGCCACGCGCTGCGCATCGCGTCAGTGCAGGCGCGCGACGAGGGTTGGCTCGCCGAGCACATGCTCATCCTGAAGCTGACGAACCCCGAGGGAAAATCGAAGTACATCACGGGCGCTTTCCCGTCGGCGTGCGGCAAGACGAACCTCGCAATGCTGATCCCGACGATTCCGGGATGGAAGGTCGAGACCGTGGGCGACGATATCGCGTGGATGAAGTTCGGCGCGGATGGAAGGCTATACGCAATCAATCCGGAGTATGGATTCTTCGGCGTGGCGCCGGGGACCAGCATGAAGTCGAACCCGAATGCCATGCTCACGGCGACCAAGAATTCCATCTTCACCAATTGCGCGCTAACCCCCGACTACGATGTCTGGTGGGAAGGTATGACCGAGACCAAGCCGGCGCACCTGGTCGATTGGCTGCGGCGTCCGTGGACACCCGAGAGCGGGCGTAAGGCCGCGCACCCGAACGCGCGGTTTACTACGCCGGCGAAGCAGTGTCCGTGCATCGCGTCTGAGTGGGAAGACCCCAAGGGCGTGCCGATCGACGCCATCCTCTTCGGCGGACGTCGCGGCGGCATCGTTCCGCTCGTGACGGAAGCTTTCGACTGGCAGCACGGAACATTCCTCGGCGCGACCGCAAGCAGTGAAACTACGGCTGCGGCGGCGGGCAAGGTCGGACAACTCCGTCGGGATCCGATGGCGATGCTGCCCTTCTGCGGCTATCACATGGGCGACTACTTCGGACACTGGCTGAAGATCGGCAAGAAAGAAGGCGCCAAGCTGCCGAAGATCTTCTATGTGAACTGGTTCCGCACCGACGAGAACGGCAAGTTCCTGTGGCCGGGATACGGCGAAAACAGCCGCGTCCTGCGCTGGGTGTTCGAGCGCTGCGACGGCCGTGTGAACGCCATCGATACGCCGATCGGGCGCCTGCCCGGGCCGAACGATCTGGATACCAAGGGGCTGGACGTGTCGTCGACGAATATTGCGAAACTGCTCAGCGTGGACGTGGACGGGTGGATCGGGGAGGTGTCGTCGATCCGCAGCCATTTCGATAAGTTCGGCGACCGCCTGCCGCAGGGATTGACGGACGAGTTGAACAAGTTAGAGGAGAGGCTAAGAAAAGCAAAGTAAAGCAGTTGTAAGTTATACGTTGTAAGTTGCGAGTTGAATCGGGCGTTCGAAATGGACGCCCGATTTCCTTTGCGAACCCTTGCGACCTTTGCGTTGAAAGTTCTTCTAACTCTTATGGAGAAAATCAGGAAATCGGAAGAAGAGTGGAAGAAAGAACTCACGCCCGAGCAGTATCACGTGTTGCGAGAGAAAGGCACGGAGCGCGCGTATACGGGCGAATACGAATCAAAAGAAGACCCGGGTACTTATAAGTGCGGCGCCTGCGGCCAGCCGCTGTTTGCGTCGGATGCGAAGTATGCCTCGGGATGTGGATGGCCGGCGTTCTTCCAACCGCTGTCGGAAGAAGTATTCGACGCGCACGAGGACACCAGCTTCGGCATGCGGCGGGTCGAGGTCACGTGCTCGCGCTGCGGCTCGCATCTGGGTCACGTCTTCCCGGATGGACCGCCGCCGACGGGAGTGCGGTTCTGCATAAACTCGGTGTCGCTGAAGTTCGACCCGAAAGACGGTAAGTCGTAGGTGGTAGGGCGTAGGTCGGAAAAGCCGTTCACACGAAGGCCACGAAGTACTCACGAAGGAGTGGCATCTGAATCCCTTGTCGCCTACGACGAACCACGTACGACCTCTCTGTCGTTACTAACGTAACTGCAAGTTCCCTCTGCGTACGCGTTCTTCCCATGAACACGGAGAACGCAGATGAAATTTGCTATCACGTTTGCCCTTGTACTAATCGCGGCAGCCGCACTGGTCGCCGGCATCCCCGCGCAGGAAGCGCAGCCTGGCGCGGACGATGCGGCGATCACAATCTACAACCAGAACTTCGCGGTCGTGCGGCAATCGCTGGCGCTGGAGCTGAAGGCCGGCGTTAACGATGTCCGATTCACCGACACGACGGCGTCGCTCGAACCGGACTCGCTGATCCTGCGCGACCCTCGCGGGCAGCGGCAGTTCCAGATCTACGAGCAGAATTTTCGCAACGACCCGGTCTCGCAGGAGTTGCTGCTGTCGGCATTCGAGGGGCAGACGATCGAATTCCGCGTCGATAAGGACAAGACCGTTCAAGGGAAGATCATCCGCAGCGGGTATGTGCCGCGCGTGTACAACCCGAGCAATCCCTACCAGCAGTACACACCGCCGGCGCAGCCGATCATCGAAGTCGACGGGCACCTGCAATTCGGATTGCCCGGGCAGCCGCTATTCCCGTCGCTGACGAACGATTCGATCCTGAAGCCGACACTGCACTGGCAGCTTGCGACCGATAAGCCGGGCAAGTTCGACGCGGAGCTTTCGTACGTGTCGGGCGGGATGAAGTGGGACGCGGACTACAACGTCGTCGCGCCGGAGAACGGAGAGACGCTGGACTTCATCGGCTGGATCACCATCGACAACCAGAGCGGCAAGACGTTCGACCACGCGAAAGTGCGGCTGATGGCGGGCGACGTGAACAAGATCCTGCCCGGCGCAGTCGCGATGAATGCGCCGATGGCGGCGATGAAGGTTGCCGATGAAGTCATGCGCCCGGCCGTGAGCGAGCGCTCGTTCGACGAATACCACCTGTACACGCTGGCGCGCCCGGTGACGCTGCGCGACCACGAGATGAAGCAGGTGGAGTTCGTGCGCTCCACGGGCGTGCAGTCGCAGAAGCTGTACGTGTACGACGGCGCGAACATCAACTGGGGCGCGTACCGCGGATGGTCGTTCGAGAACATCCGTAACGATCCGAGCTACGGCACGCAGTCGAACCCGAAGGTCTGGGTGATGCAGGAGTTCAAGAACTCGGCGGCGAACCACCTGGGCATCGCGCTGCCGAAGGGACGCATGCGCTTTTATCGCCGCGACGAAGAAGGGCGGCTGCAATTCACGGGCGAAAACATGATCGACCACACGCCGACGGACGAAACGGTCCGGCTGTACACCGGGAATGCGTTCGATGTCGTCGGCGAGCGCAAACGGACGAACTATCACGTCGACAGCGCGCATAACAATTGCGACGAGTCGTTCGAGATTCACCTGCGAAACCACAAGAAGACGGCGGTCACGGTGCGGGCGGTCGAGCATCTGTATCGCTGGAGCAACTGGCAGATCACGAGCAAGTCGCATACGTACCGGAAGCTGGATGCGAACCAGATCGAGTTCCCGGTAACGATCCAGCCAGATGGCGAGGCGGTGATCACGTATACGGCGCATTATTCGTGGTAAACCGGCGCATGGCTCATGGCGCATGGCTCACCGGTCTGGAGTCATGCGCCAGCTGTTTTCAACTTGCAACTTTCAACTTACAACTTGAAACTATCTTCAATGTTCGCCCGCAAAATAAGAATCGAATACGAAGCCAATGGCTTTCGTCAGCCTGCCCCGCTGAAGTGGCTGGACAATTTCGCCATGCGGAATTTCACCAACGACCCGATCTTCGACGACACGCTTCCGATCGCAGACGGACTGATGGAGATCGGGGCGCGCGTGCCGCTGGACCGGCTAAAGTCGGACATGGAGGACTGGTTCCGGCGGAAGGGATATCTGAAGCAGAACGAGGCGATTTACGCTTCGGAGAAGTGAACAATTAAGAAATCACATTAGAACGGCTTCGGTTCAGATTGCCAACTCCGATCACGTTCTTCACGAGTACCTACAAACAAAACATATGTCTTGCGCTCTGGGTTGTAGCTGAGAGGCCACACCGATACGCCTGCGGACTCTGCTGGAATTCTCAGTCTCTTTCCGTCCTGTAGAACGTATGAATACCTATCAATCGACCATCCCGAAGGAAGGTCGATTGAGGCGCAACCTTGCCCATGCTCGTTCACAAGTATCCGGTTAGAGCCACCTGTGCAGGTCGGGTCGCTGAACTTCACGACCGCCCATCCCTTAAAGCCGGTTGCAAAATCCCACTGCACTACTGTTACTTTCCAAATGAAGAGAACGACACCGAGAAGGAAGAAGAATAGGAAGAACCAGACCCATTTTCTCATCGTGTCTCGTACGTTAGATCAAACGAGTTTATCGGCGCATTTTGGTTTCATTCTTCATTCTGACTTCTTCATTCTTAATTAATTTGCTCCGTCATTCTTAATTAATTTGCTCCGTCATCGGTGCGCTGGATCTTCGCGGGGTCGTGCATCTTGCGGATCTTTGCTGTATCGATGCCACCCTCGACGACCTTCATCACCATCAGGACCTTGTCGTCGATGTGAACGCCGCCGCGGGCGAACTCCTCGAGTTCGGTCAGTACGCAGTCGATGATCTCCTGCGCCGCCTTGTGCCGGTTGCGCGAGACGCATTCCGCCAGGCGCTCCGTGCCATATTCTTCCTCGTTGAGATCGCAGGGTTCGGTGATGCCGTCGGTGCAGGCGACGAAGATGTCGCCCGGCTGCAATTTGCAGGAGCCGCGCGAATATTCAGCGTCGGGGAAAAGTCCGACGACCGTTCCGCCTTCCTGGAGCAATCGATATTCGCCGCTCTTACCGTCGACCACGATGGGCGGAACGTGCCCTGCATTGATGTAGTGCAGGCCGTTGCGGCGCGTATCGAGCAGGCCCATGAAGACGCTGAGGAATTTGCGGGACTTGGTGTCGTTGAAGATCATCTCGTTCAACGACAGTGCCAGCACTTCGAGCGAATGCAGGTGCGTGACGAGGGCGCGCAGCGTCGCCTGGAGGTTCGACATCACCATCGCCGACGCTACGCCTTTCCCTTCCACGTCGGCCACGACCAGCAGCAATGTCTGCGGGCCTAAGGAGAGGAAATCGTAGTAGTCTCCGCCGACCTCATAACAGGGCTGGTTACTGACAGCGAGCTCGTATCCGGGAACGATCGGCGGTGCGTCAGGAAGCAGGCTTCGCTGGATGCCGCGCGCCATCTCGAGCTCGCGCTCGATGCGTTGCTTTTCCAGGGCAGCCCGGTGGAGGCGCGCGTTCTCGAGCGCCATCGCCATATGCCCGGACAGGTTCTCGAGAAACTCCTGATCGTCGTGGGTGAAGGCGCCGCTGGGCTGCTTGTTGAGCAACTGGATGACGCCGACGATCTCGCCATTCTTATGACGGATGGGAAGGCACAGCAATGAGCGAGTGCGATAGCCGAATTTCTTGTCGAAACTGGAATCAAAGATGGGGAGCGTGTAGGCGTCGGCGACATTCAGCACGTCACCCGATGCCGCCACCGATCCGGCGACGCCCATGCCAATGGGAAGGCGAATCTCCTGGCTTTCCAAGCCCTGGGCGACGATCGACCAGATCTGCTGGTGCTCTTTGTCGACGAGGAAGACGGAGCCGCGGTCTGCGTCCACCTGCTCGCGGGCGATCTTGAGGATGAGTTCCAAGAGTTCGGCCAGGTCGAGGGTGGAGTTGAGCAGGCGAGTGGCGTCGAACAGCGCGGAGAGCTGCTTGATTTGCCGTTGGCTTTCCTCCAACGTCAGGGCCTGCTTGGGCGCGATCGCAGATTCCACTTGCAACCTTCTGTCGAGAATGTCGAGGCGGGCGACACTACTCGATCAGTGTCGCTTCTGCCGAAGTTGGGTAACTATATGTCGAGTTATCGAGATTGTAAATACAAAGGCAGGCGCAAGGCACAAGGCTCAAGGCGCAGGGAAACCCACGTTTCAGGCCTTGAGCCTTGTACCTTTAGCCTGCGCTATTTGTCGTAATGCAGCAGTGAGACGACCTCGTAGCCGGCCAGTTTGTCGCGGCCTTTCAGGAAATCGAGTTCGACGATGAAGGCCAGGCTGGCGACCTTGCCGCCGAGCGATTCGACGAGTTGGGTGGTGGCTTTGGCGGTGCCGCCGGTGGCGAGCAGGTCGTCCACGATGATGACGCTCTGGCCGGGCTGGATGGCGTCCTTATGGATCTCGAGCGTGTCGCTGCCGTACTCGAGGTCGTAGGTCCACTTGGCAGTGGGCGCAGGCAGCTTCTTAGGCTTGCGAACGGGGACAAAGCCGGCGTTCAGGCGGTAGGCCAGGGCGGGACCGAAGATGAAGCCGCGGGCCTCGATGCCGAGCACGAGATCGACGCGCGGTCCGACGATGAAGCGTTGCGCAAGCGAATCCGTCAGCGTTGCCAGGCCGACCTTGTCCTTCAGCAGCGTGGTGATGTCGTAAAACAGGATGCCCGGCTTCGGGAAATCCGGTACCTCGCGGATGTACGACTTCAGGAAATCGCAATCGTTGCCTGCCACTGCCTTGGGCTGCTGCATCACCACGCTCCTTCGATACGGAATGTCTTGAGTCCTTCGACGGGCCGGGCCTCGCTCTCGTCCACCTCATCCACCCGGGCAGCGCGAGGTCCTTCCTGCAACTTACGGCGAAGCTGGTTGAGCTGCTCGCGCGTCCCGGTGGCGAGCACCTCGACCGAGCCGTCGAAATTATTGCGCACCCAGCCAGTGATCCCCAACTTGCTGGCCTCGCGCTCGACGAACCAGCGGAAACCCACACCTTGCACACGGCCTCGCACGATATAGCGGCGGGTATGGAGTGCGGGTTTCTCTTGAGCGACGGTCATGGTGCATTTGTGATTTAGTGATTTGTGATTTGTGATTGCCAAGGGCTCTTCGCCATCAATCACCAATCACAAATCAGTCAATCACCAATAGATTATGCTCGGGACAGATATGCCCCTTCACTGGTATCCACCCGGATCTTCTCGCCTTCGTTGATGAACGGCGGCACCTGGACGACGAGCCCGGTCTCGGTCTTGGCGGCCTTGGTGACGTTGGTAGCGGTCGCCGACTTCAATCCCGGCTCGGTCTCGACGATGGTCAGCGTCACGGTCTGCGGCAACTCGATACCAACGGCTTTCCCGTCAAAGAACTCTACCTTTATGCCCAGGTTCGGAGTGAGGTAATCGACCGCGTCGCCAAGGATGTCCTTTGACAGATAGGTCTGCTCATACGTCTCGGTGTTCATGAAGTAGTAGCTGTCGCCCTCGTTGTAGAGGTACTCCATATCGACTTCGTCAACCATGACCTTGTCGATGGCGTCTCCGGAGCGGAAGCGGTACTCGAACATCGCGCCGGTACGAATGTTGCGCAGCTTGGCCTGGATGAAGGCGCGGAGGTTGCCGGGGGTGCGGTGCTCGACGCTGAATACCATGTGCAGGTCGTTATTGTGCTTGATCACCATTCCCGGACGCATTTGTGTGGCTGGAATCGCCATGATGCTGAGATTTCTCCTTCAGGGATCTTTCGGCGGCGGATGGGCCGCGCAGGGCAGGGACGCCCTAACTGGTCAGCCCGCGAGGGCGAACATTTGATTGTATCGCAGGGATTTGGAAATCAGGAACTCCGGCGGGCAAAGGAAAACCCCGGTAGTCAGCCGGGGTAAATGGGTACTGGACGCCGCCTGTCAGACACATAGTAACTCACCACGGAGGCACGGAGACACGGAATCAAAGAACTCTTCGCACAATACCGCCTCGATTCAACGCTGCGGCACCAAAATTGATCAGTAGGCCGACATGTTTTCCGGAGAGCCGTAAGTACGTAATGAGCTGGGCTTCGTGAACCGCGAGCACCCGCTCGACGGCTTTTAACTCGAGCACGACCTGGTCCGCGACAAGGATGTCGATTCGGTAATCCACAGTCGAGCTTCAAACCCTTATATTCAACGGGCAACTCGACTTGTCGACGGAAATCCAAGTTGCGCAGGTGCAGTTCCTGGCACAGACATTCGTCGTACGCACTTTCGAGCAGCCCAGGACCAAGCACAGAATGGACCTCGATCGCCGCCCCGATAATCGTCCCGGTCAGATCTCCACAAATTAATTCTCTCCGTGTCTCCGCGACTCCGTGTTGAAGCATGCGTTCTCCCAGCACACAAAACTGGATTCTAAGCACTTAACCCGATAGTTCGACGAGAAAAAGCGACTCGGCAACGGGACATCTCGCCCATTTCGGGACCGTTCTAACCTCGATGAGAAACATGAGGCAGAGAAGTGTTTCTCGAGAGACCAGAGGGGGTTTCCATGAGAGTCCGCGACATCATGACCGCCGACGTGGCTTATGCCACGCCGGACACGACGTTGGAGGAGATTGCCGTACTGATGAGGGACGAGAACGTCGGCGCGATCCCGGTGTTGGACGACGAGATGCTGGTCGGCATTGTGACCGACCGCGACATCGTCGTACGGTGCATCGCTGACGGCAAAGACGCGTCCGAGTGCACGGCCGAAGACGTGATCAGCGAGAAACTGGAGACCATCGAACCCGACGACGACGTGGAAGAAGCGGCCCAGATCATGGCGCGGCGCCAGATCCGCCGGTTGCCGGTCGTCGAGGACGGAAAACTTGTCGGAATGCTCTCGCTGGGCGACATCGCCGTCAAGCAAAGCGAAGACACTGCGGGCGACGCGCTCGAATCAGTGTCGGAAGGGGTGAAGCAAGCTCCTGCGGCTCGTCCGGCAGCGAAACCGGCGCAGAGCGAAAAGAACCGCGCTGCCGTACGCCAGGACATGGAGCGCGGCGAGACCGGAACCGCGCGCATGATCGGAAGCGGTGCAAGAAAGGGCCAGGGCATCGCAAATCGCGACGTCAAAGAGGAGAGCCGCCGCCAGGCCAAAGTGGTTCCGTTCCGCAACGAAGGCAAGGGAAAGCGGCGCGTGAGTTGATGCTGCAAGGAGTAGAATCCTCCCGGCGTCCCAGAGCAGATGTCCTGCATCTCACGACTGAGGTATGCGTATGACTGATTACGAGCACTTTGGTGACTATTCGCCCTCGGAGCGCAGCGGCGTCGCAATGGCGCTGACGTTCCTGTTCATCGGACTCGGCGCCGGAGCACTGGCCGCACTCCTGTTCGCGCCGAAGTCGGGCAAGCAGATGCGCCGCGAGCTTCGCCGCAAATACGAAGACGCGCGCGAGGTGATCGACGATTTCGCCGACCAGGCGGGCGACGTGATCGACAAGGGCGCGGAGTGGGCCAGCACAGCGCGCGAGAGGATTGAGCCGATCGCGAAGAAGATGCGGCGGTAAACGACCGAGGGAGGCGAGACGCTTCCCTCAGCTCACTTAAGGCTCTTCGACCACAGCTTCGTCCTTGAGCAGGACAGGAATGCCGTCGCGGATCGGATACGCGCGATGGCATTTGCCGCACTTCAGGACCCCGCGGTCTTCATCGAGCGCGAGCGGCGTCTTACATTCGGGGCAGGCGAGAATCGAGAGCAGGTCCCGGTCGATCATAATCAACAGATTCTACGCCCTTCCCGAGTAGCGGGGCGCGGCTTCTGCACCCCATCACGCGCAAAACCGACGCGTGCTGGGGCCCGTTAAAACCGTACCGACTTCGCCCTTACCGCAGCTCTTTTTCTTCGCTACACTTTCAACTTCGCACTATGCCGGCAAGAATCCTGGATGGCGAGGCGATTGCTGCCTCGATCCGCGCCGAGGTCAACACCGAGCTGCAACGGCTTGGTGCGGCGGGAGTGCGCCCGGGAGTCGCCGTCATCCTGGTCGGCAACGATGCGGCGTCGGAGATCTACGTTCGCGGCAAGCTGAGGAGCTGCGACGAGATGGGCATCTACTCGGAGACGCACCGGCCGTCGCGGAAGGTCACGACCGAGCAACTGCTCAAGCTGATCGCCGCCTTCAACCGCCGCGAGGACATTGACGGCATCCTGGTGCAACTGCCGCTCCCGTCGCACGTGGACACCATGCGCGTCCTGCTGGCGGTCGACCCAGCGAAGGACATCGATGGCTTCCATCCGCTGAACTTCGGCTTGCTATCGAAGAACCAACCGGCAATGATCCCGTGCACGGCGGCGGGCGTCATCGAGATCCTGGAGCGCAGCAATATCCGA
Source organism: uncultured Terriglobales bacterium (assembly GCA_964559835.1). Lineage (GTDB taxonomy): Bacteria > Acidobacteriota > Terriglobia > Terriglobales > Acidobacteriaceae > DAISJI01. The sequence goes on along the minus strand of CAZLJE010000027.1, from coordinate 43,032 downwards.
GTGGATGGCGCCGAAGCCGTGGTCGTGGGACGGAGCGAGATCGTCGGCCGGCCAACGGCGATGATGCTGCTCAATCGCAATGCGACCGTGACCGTCTGCCACTCGCATACGAAAGACCTGGCCGGGCATTGCCGGCGGGCGGACATCCTGATCTCGGCGATGGGTAAACCGGGGTTCCTCGACATCAATTACGTCAAGGAAGGTGCGACGGTGATCGACGTCGGCATCAACCGCATCACCGACCGCGCGACCTTCGATCGGTTCTTCAAAGGCAATCTGAAGCGCGAGAAGTCGTTCGCCGAGAAAGGCTCGACGCTCATCGGCGATGTGCATCCGGAAGTGGCAGTCATCGCGGGAGCGATCACGCCGGTGCCAGGCGGAGTCGGCCCGCTGACGGTCGCGATGCTGCTGGTGAACCTGCTGAAGGCGTGCAAGAACAGAAGAACGTCGCTAGTCGCTGGCTAAACCCACACATTTATACTCTTTGCGCGGTCGCTAAGACTAGCGACTTGAGACTAGCGACTATGTTGAAAGTCGGCCTCACCGGCGGAGTGGCCTGCGGGAAGTCCACCATTGGCCAGATGCTGGTCGCACGCGGCGCGCACCTGGTCCGCGCCGACGATATCGCCCATCAACTCATGTACCCCGGACAGCCGGTGTACGAAGAAGTCGTGCGGCATTTTGGCCGATCGATCCTGCGTCCGGATGGGACCATCGACCGTCCCAAGCTCGCGCAGGCTGCGTTCGGAGTCCCGAGTCCGGAGTCCGGAAGCCGGAAGCCGGAAGCCGGATCCCGCATCGAGGAACTCAACCGCATCGTGCACCCCGCCGTCATCGAGTACCAGGACCGCTGGATGGAAGAGACTGGGCGCCAACATCCCGAGGCGGTCGTCATCGTAGAAGCAGCGCTGATCCTGGAGGCGGGCGTAAAAGAGCGTTTTGACCGTCTGATCGTGGTCACCTGCCGAGGCGAGCAGAAGGCGCAACGCTTCGCCGTTCGCCACTTGCTGCCCCTGCCCGAAGCCGAGGCTGAAGTGGCGCGCCGTTCCGCCGCCCAGATCGGCGACGAGCAAAAAGCCCGGGTCGCCGATTTCATCATCGATAACTCCGGAGACCTGTGGGCCGCCGAGCAGCAGGTTGACGCTCTGTGGCCGGAGTTGCAACGATTAGCCAAAGACAATATCAGCCGCTGATCAACGCTCATGAAGAAAGTGATCCGCAGGCGGGTGGGAAAGTTATGAGAGTGCTACGAACACTTGTGTTTGCAATCTTTCTGGCGGGCGCGTTTTACCTGTTTACCACTGCGCGTCCGGGACGTCTCACGCCTTCGCGCTGGATGGGGAATTCAGGGAAAGTCGAACTGACGCAAGCGGCCGAGGGCCAGGAAAAACTCGACGGCGAAGAGACGATCAACGTCAACGTATATAAGCGAGCGGTGCCGGCAGTAGTGAACATCAAGTCGCGCTCCGTTTCGTTCAACTTTTTCTACGGCGTTGTCCCGGAAGAAGGCCAAGGCACGGGATTCATACTCGACAAAGACGGCCACATCATGACGAACTATCACGTTGTCGCCAACGCCCGCCAGATCGAGGTCACGCTGTACAACCGCAAGACCTATAAGGCCGATCTCATCGGGACCGACAACATCCACGACCTCGCCATCATCCAGATCCACGCGCCGAGCCTGACACCGGCGGTGATCGGCGATTCTCGCGGGCTGCAAGTCGGGCAGAAGGTCTTCGCCATCGGCAACCCGTTCGGCCTGAACGGCACGATGACGCGGGGCATCGTGAGCTCGATCCGGTCGGTCGAAGAACCCGGCGGCAACAAGATCGATGAGGCGATCCAGACCGACGCCGCCATCAACCCCGGCAACTCCGGCGGTCCGCTGCTGAACTCGCGCGCGGAGGTCATCGGGGTGAACACGATGATTGCCAGCAATAGCGGGCAAAGCGCGGGCATCGGCTTCGCGATCCCGATCAACACGGCAAAAGCGGTGGTGAACGATCTGGTGAGTTACGGGCGCGTGCGGCGCCCGGCGCTGGGCATCGCGTCGCTGCCGATCTCGCCCGAGCTGGCGCAGGAACTCGGGCTGGCTGCCGACTACGGTCTGCTGGTCATGCAAGTGGTTCCGGGAGGCCCGGCGGACCGCGCCGGCATCCACGGTGGAAACCAGGAAGCGTGGCTGGGGAACACGCGCATTCTCATCGGCGGCGACCTCATCATCGCGGTCGATGGGACGCAGGTCGAAGAGCAGCAGGACCTGGCGCAGGTCATGAATAATCACCGAGCCGGTGACAGCGTGAAGATCACCTACATGCGTGGCCGCAAGAAATTGGAGGCCACGGTCACACTCGGCGAGGCTCGGGAACGGGTGTGATCAGCGAAGGCTGACCGCTCTACGCTGGGACGCTCGACGCGTAAGCGCGACGGTCAGAGTCGCGGCGCAGGCGAAGAGAATGACGGCAGGCACGCCATCGGGCTCAATCCGCAGTGACCAGCGCGGCGGCACGATGATCCAGGCGCCGGTGAGCAACGAGGTCGCGGCGGCAAAGGCAGCGGCGCGGTAACGTAAATGCCGGCAGAGGAGACAAGTAGGAAGGAACAGCATTGCGAATGCCGCCTGCCAGGAGAAGATGCGTCCGAAAAGTGTCAGGGAGACGGCGGTCAGCGTGAGCGCAAAGCCAGCGAGCAGGCAGTCGTCGACGAAGGAAGCGCGTTTGGAACGGGGGCGCATAATGGACCGACTTTTTATCACTGCGCCCGTTCGCTCGCAATGGCATAGAAGTGCTCTGAGTTATTAGCGTTTCGCGCAGGGTCAAAACACCACGAACATGGACACCGAATCGGTACGCGCGTATTGCCTGTCGCTGCCTCACGCGACGGAAGACCTCAAACCGCAATGGGGCGACGCACTGCTGTTCCGCATCGCGGGCAAGATCTTCGTCTCCATGTCGCTGGCCGAAGTGCCTCTGCGCATGAACGTGAAGTGCACGCCCGAACGCTTCGCGGAGTTGCTGGAAAACGATGGCGTCAGGGTCGCCGCTTACGTCGGGCGCTACAACTGGATCGACGTCCCGCTGGCCGGGGTGTTCCGGGATGCGGAGCTGAAGGAACTGATTCGCGAGTCGTACGAGAACGTGAAGGCGAAGCTGCCGAAGAAAAGCAAAGTAAGAATGAAGAAGTCAGAATGAAGAATCGGGTTCGCCCCTGGTACACATACTCGTCATTCTTCATTCTTACTTCTGACTTCTGCATTGCCGGGATTTGACTCTGCTCGCGCCGCTAAGCTAGCCTCAAGGATTCCCTGAGGGTGGTATGCCAATGATGAGCGGTCGCCACAAATTTCTGACTCCGCTGCTGTTAGTCCTCTTCGTCAGCGCCGCACATTCCGCGCCGATGCGGCCCAGCCACGCTGCCCATGCGATGGTCAGCAGCATTCACGAGCAAGCTTCGCAGGCGGGCGTGGAGGTGATGAAGCAGGGCGGAAACGCTATCGATGCCGCCGTCGCTACGGGATTCGCGCTTGCGGTGGTGCATCCGGCGGCGGGGAATATCGGCGGCGGCGGATTCATGCTCGTTCGCATGAAGGACGGCTCAGTTCACTTCGTCGATTACCGCGAAAAGGCGCCGGCTTCGGCCACCGCTGACATGTATCAGGACAAGCAGGGGAACGTGATCCCGCGCATGAGCCTCGAGGGGTACAAGGCGAGCGGGGTTCCGGGATCGGTCGCGGGCATGGTGTACGCGCAGAAAAAGTGGGGAAAACTGACGCTGGCGCAGGTCATGGCGCCCGCGATCAAACTGGCCCGCGACGGCTATGTGCTGGCGTACGAGGACGCGCAGGGCCTGCACAGTCCGCTGCTGGGAAAATTCGCGGAATCGAAACGCATCTTCCAGCGCAACGGCAACTATTATCAGCCGGGCGAGATCTTCAAACAGCCGGAGCTGGCAAGCACGCTGTCGCAGATCGCCGCCAATCCCGCCGACTTCTATACGGGTGGCATCGCGAAGCAGATCGCTGCGTTCGAAGCCAAGAACGGCGGCAACATCACAACCAAGGACCTGGCCGATTACGAGGTGAAGGAGCGCCAGCCTGTCCACGGCACATATCGCGGGCTGGAGATTTACAGCGCGCCGCCGCCGTCGTCCGGCGGAGTCGCACTCATCGAAGCCCTCAACATCCTGGAGGGCTACGACCTCGCCAAGATGGGCAATCGCTCGGCCGAATCGATGCACCTCACGATCGAAGCGTTTCGCCGCGCGTTCTACGACCGCGCGGAGTTCATGGGCGACCCCGACTTCGCGAAGGTCCCGGTCGCAGAACTGATCGACAAAAAATACGGCATCGCGTGGCGCGAGGGGTTGAATCCGGACAAAGCCAGCCCCAGCGCCGATTTGAAGCGGCCGGCGGCGTTCAAGGAACTGGACCGATATGCGTCCGAGCACCCGCAACCCAAGAGCGTCCGCGAGCCTGAGCACACCACGCATTATTCCGTGGTGGACGCCGACGGAAACGCGGTCTCGGTGACCACGACGTTGAACGGAGGCTTTGGTTCCGGCGTTACCGTCGGGGAACTCGGATTCTTGCTGAACAATGAGATGGACGACTTTTCATCCAAGCCGGGGGTACCGAACATGTACGGCCTGATCCAGGGGCCGGCGAATGCGATCGGCCCGGGCAAGCGTCCGTTGTCAGCGATGACTCCGACGATCGTGACGTCGAACGGCAAGCTGCTGCTGGTGCTGGGATCGCCTGGAGGTCCGACGATCATCACGACCGTCGCGAATGTTTTGATGGGCGTGGTCGATTACGGCATGAACATCCAGGAGGCCGTGAACGCGCCTCGCTTCCACAACCAGTGGCTACCCGACTCGACGAGTGTCGAACGCGGCCTCTCGCCCGACACGCTGAAACTGCTCCAGGAGAAGGGGCAGAAGCTGACGCAAAAAGGATACTGGGGCGACGCCGAGTGCATCATGATCGACCTCAAGACGGGCGAGCGCCTGGGCGCGCCGGATGGCCGGAACAATGGGAAGGCCGTGGGATACTGAGGAATGAAGAATGCAGAATTAAGAATGAAGAATTAAAGTTGATTTGTGATTGAGTGATTTGTGATTGGTGATTAAAGCTAGGATTAGGAGCATCGCCGCAATCACAAATCGCAAATCACTAAATCACAAATCCGTTTTCATTCTTCATTCTTAATTCTTCATTCTTCATTTCGCAGTTAGTTGACTGGTGACTGATGCTGAAAGCTGTGTCTACCTACGCGTTTGTGCGCGAGCGCCTGCATCCGGGGCTGCTCGAAGGACTCGTGCGCGCCGGGGCCGAGGCGATCGAGATCTTCGCCTTCCGCGGCCATTTCGATTACGCCAACCGCCGGCAGCACGTGGTCGAGATCGCGCAGTGGTTCAAGTCCACGGGCGCGACGCTGCATTCCGTGCACTCGCCGATGTACAGCAGCTACGAGTGGGCCCGCCGCGATATGGAACCCATCAACATCGCCAATCCCGAGCGCAAGGGACGCATCGAGGCGATGGACGAGATCAAGCGCGCGCTGGAGATCGCTGAGCATGTGCCCTTCCGCTTCCTGGTGCAGCATGTCGGCGCCGGAAACGAATCCGCCGACGACCGCAAGTTCGATGCCGCGATGAGCAGCATCGAGCACCTGCGGGCGTTCGCCAAACCGCTCGGTGTCCGTCTGCTGCTGGAGAACATACCGAACGAGCTCTCCACGCCCGACAAGCTGCTGGAGTTGCTGCACGTCGCGCATTTCGACGATGTCGGCATCTGCTTCGATACCGGTCACGCCCACATCATGAGCAACGTAGCCGCCGCGTTCGAGACGCTGAAGTCACGCATCCAGTCGACGCACGTCCACGACAACAACGGCGACCGCGACTCGCACCTGTGGCCCGGCGATGGAAACATCGACTGGCCGCACACGATGGAGCTGCTGCGATCGGCGCCCAATACTCCGCCGTTGCTGCTGGAGATCGAGGGCGAGAACAAGACCGAGAAGCAGATCAACGGCGGGATGGGCGAGGCGTACAAGAAACTGGAAGGGGCCGAAAATAACTAACCACAAAGGACACAAAGGCACACGAAGGAACCTTTGTGATACGTAGCCGGCCCTGAGCGAAGCCGAATGGTGTCCTTTGTGGTGAATCTTCTTATGACTGACGAACTGAAACCCGGCGCACCGGTAGTCCGCATCGCCGACATCGGCGCGCACGAAGGCCAGACGGTCGAAATCCGCGGATGGCTGTACAACCTGCGCGAAAGCGGGAAGCTGCTGTTCCCGCAGATCCGCGACGGCAGCGGTGTCATCCAGGGCGTGGTCCCGAAGAACCAGGCGCCGGAAGCGTTTGAACAACTGAAGGGACTCACGCAGGAGTCGAGCCTGATCGTGCGGGGGAACGTGCGGGCGGACAAGCGCGCGCCCGGCGGTTACGAACTCGACATCAACTACGTCCACGTCTTACAGAAGGTACCCGAGGCCGATCCGTACCCGATCTCGCTGAAGGAACACGGCGTCGATTTCCTGATGGAACACCGCCACTTGTGGGTGCGCACGCCACGGCAGGCGGCGATCCTGCGTATCCGCGCGGCGATCATCAAAGCGGTGCGCGATTTCTTCGACAGCAACGGATTCACGCTTACCGATCCGCCGATCCTTACACCCGCGGCATGTGAAGGAACGTCCACGCTCTTCCCCGTCGATTACTTCGACGAGGAGGCGTACCTGACGCAGTCGGGCCAGCTCTACATCGAAGCGACGGCGATGGCGCTGGGCAAGGTGTATTCGTTCGGCCCGACGTTCCGCGCGGAGAAATCCAAGACGCGCCGGCACCTCACCGAGTTCTGGATGGTCGAGCCCGAGGTCGCGTTCTTCGAACTCGATGACCTGATGAAGCTGGCGGAAGAGTTCATTACCTACGTTGTGAAGCGGGTGCTGGAGACGAGGCGCAAGGACCTCGAGCTGGTGGGCCGCGATGTGTCGAAGCTGGAGAAGATCGACACGCCGTTCCCGCGCATCACTTACGACGAAGCTGTCGAGCGACTGCAAAAGGGATTCGAAGAAGGAAAGCTGGAGACGAAGTTCGAGTGGGGCGGCGATCTCGGCTCACCCGACGAAACCTTCCTGTCCGCGCAGTTCGACCGGCCGGTGATGGTGCATCGTTACCCGGCGGCCGTAAAGGCGTTCTACATGGAGCCGGATCCGGAACGTCCGGAGCTCGCCCTCTGTGTGGACGTGCTGGCGCCCGAAGGCTATGGCGAGATCATCGGCGGCTCGCAGCGTATGGCGTCGTACGAGCTGTTGCTCAAGCGCATCCACGAGCACAACCTGCCGGAAGAGGCGTTCAAGTGGTATCTCGACCTGCGCAAATACGGCGGCGTGCCGCACTCGGGTTTCGGGATGGGTATCGAACGCGCGGTGGCGTGGATCTGCGGCCTGGAACACGTGCGCGAAACGATCCCGTTCCCCAGGATGCTGCACAGGATTTATCCGTAGGGTAGTTGTTAGTTGCCAGTTCGCGAACTAACAACTGGCAACTGGCAACGGTTATGGCAGAGAACACACAACCCGAACTTGCCCCGGCAGCGCCGATCGTCGCGCGCGGTTCTGCGGGCAAGAAAATCCGCGTCATCGGCGTGCCCCTCGACCTGGGGCAAACGCGGCGCGGCGTGGACATGGGACCGTCCGCAGTACGCGTCGCCGGACTCGAAGCGCGGCTCGAGGGGCTCGGGCACATGGTCGAAGACGCCGGCAACGTCGGTGTCGCGATCGCCGAGACCAAGGCCTCCGGACATCCGCGCGCGCGTTACCTGAAAGAAATCACGCAGACCTGCACCAAGGCGGCCGAGCTCGTCGTGAAAACGTTGGAGGCCGGCAAAGTACCGCTGGTCGTCGGAGGCGATCATTCGGTTGCGGCAGGGACCGTGAGCGGCGTCTCGGAGTTCTACCGCCGCAAGAACGAGTGCATCGGACTGATCTGGATCGACGCCCACTCCGATATCAACACCCCCGACAGTTCCCCCAGCGGCAACGTCCACGGAATGCCGCTGGCAGCGATCATGGGCCTCTGGACGAGCGAACTGGCGAACATCTTCGGGTTCGCGCCGAAAGTCCGGCCCGAGAACTGCGTGCTGGTCGGCGTGCGCGACATCGATACGACCGAGCGTGACCATATCCGCAAGGCCGGCATCGAAGTGTTTACGATGCGCGACATCGACGAGCGCGGTATGCGCGCGGTGATCGAAGAAGCCCTGCGCATGGCCGGACGCGGCACAGCCGGGTACCACGTCTCACTTGACATGGACTGGATCGACCCCGAGGACGCGCCCGGCGTGGGCACGCCCGTGCGCGGCGGCGCCACGTATCGCGAGGCGCACCTTGCGATGGAGATCATCGCCGACCACGGCCGCATGCTGAGCTTCGAGATCGTGGAAGTGAATCCCGTCATCGACGAGCACAACCGCACCGCTGACCTCGCGGTAGAGCTGGCGCTGTCCGCGTTCGGAAAAAAGATCCTCTAATAGATGGTGTACGAGCCAGGCTCGCCTGGCGACACTGTGCCGCCAGGCAAGCCTGGCTCGTACACCGTTCTCGCATTCCAGCTCTGGCGCACCTTGACTCCCAACGACACTGGCCGGAAAGGTGTCCTACTACTTGGCAGCCCAGACCCCTGTTCCCTGGTGCAGTCATGTCGGGTCGAAAGTCCATCTTCTGTTTTTTGTTGTTGTCGCTCCCCTGCCTTGCTCAAATGCGGACGCAGGCTCCCGGTAGGCAAGCGAACACGTGCGCTCCGTTAACCGCGCGCGTCATGACCTCCAGCGGGGCGCCCGTGAACGGCGCGACGCTGGAGATTGTGAACCTCGATCCCGGCGTGTCCGCCGGAGCGCAGGGTTTCGGCTTGGCTGCCACCATGTCCTGCGTCTCGCCGGGGCACTACCGCGTCACGGCGCACATGGGTACCATCGAAGCCACGGAAGAAGTTCTTGTTGGCGAAGCGGGCGCGACCGTAGTGCTTCGTCTCCCGAGCGAAGTAAACACTCCGGTACCGCCGGGATCCGCGGTGTCCGTTGCTGATCTGAAAGTCCCGGACAAAGCGCGAAGAGCCCTGGAGAAGGCGCAGGAGAAACTTCGTAAGCACGACCTCGAGGAGGCCTCTCGCCGTGTGGACGAGGCGCTCAAGATTGATTCCAACTACAGCGCCGCTTATCAACTCCGCGGGCTGCTCAATCTCACGCAGCAGCATGTCGCCGACGCCATCACCGACCTCGAACATGCCGTAAAGCTGGATTCCGGAAACGCGGTCGCCCACATCATCCTGGGCGCGGCCTATAACTCGTCGAAGCAGTACAAAGACGCGGCACACTCACTGGAAGCCGCGCTCCCGCTCGCGGCTAACGCCTGGCAGCTGCACTACGAGCTTGGCAAGGCTTACGCGGGAATGGGACGGCCGCGCGAGTCATTGGCATCGCTCAACCGGGCGCTGGAATTGAACCCGAACTTTCCGGCGATCCGCCTGGTGCGGGCATTCGTGCTGTTGCACACCGGGCAATACCACGATGCCGCTGCCGACCTTACCCAGTACCTGCACCAGTGGCCGAATGGACCCGATGCGGTCCGGGCGAAGCAACTCCTGGCCGGCATTCCGAAGTAAGCGTGTTACGGAAAAGATAAAGCTACTACGCCGCCCGCGCGCTCCGCGGCTTCGACCCCGACAAGGCGTAGAACAGAATGTACAGGTAACAGATCACCGGCAGGATGAACGCGTGGTGGATACCCACGTGGTCGGCGATAACGCCCTGGATCAACGGGATCACCGCGCCACCGACGATCGCCATGTTCAGGATGCCCGAGGCGTCGCCGGTCAGCGGACCAAGTTCGGCCACGCCCAGCGTGAAGATGCTGGGGAACATGATGGAGTTGAACAGGCCGATAGCAAGGATGGTCCACATCGCTATGTGGCCGGTGGTAAGCATGGACGTCGTCACCAGCGCGGCCGCGCAAAGTGTGCAGATGGCGAGCAGCCGCGACGTCTTGATCTTCTGCAGCAACGCCGACCCGATGAACCGGCCGACCATCGCTCCGCCCCAGTAGAACGACACGTAACCTGCGGCCGTTCGCGGCGAGAGATTCGCGATCTCGGGCTGGCCGAAGTAGTTGACCAGGAAGCTGCCGATCGCCACCTCCGCGCCGACATAGGTGAAGATTCCGATCGCACCGAACACCAGGTTGGGATGCCGCCACACGGAGTCGTTCACTTTCTCGCCCAGGTGGTGTTGCGCCGACTCGATCTTAGGCAGCTTCGAAAGCCCGATGACGACTGCGAGCACGATCAGCGCGATGCCGATCACGATGTACGGCAGCTTTACAGAGGCGGCCTCCTGCAACCGATAAGCCTGTAGAGCGGCAGGCGCGAGTCTTCGCACTTCCTCGATAGCGAGAGGAGCCGCCGCTAAAATGAAGAATCCTCCGATTTTCGGCGCGATCGTCGTTCCGAGCGAGTTGAAGGCTTGCGTGAGATTGAGCCGACTGGAGCCTGTCCGGGGATCTCCGAGCACGATCACATACGGATTGGCGGCGACTTGCAGTGCGGTGATGCCGGCCGCGAGGATCATCAGCGCCGCCAGGAAGAGCGGGTATGAAGGCGCCAGCGCCGCAGGCACGAACAAGAATGCCCCAGCTGCCATCGTGAGCAGCCCGACGACCATCGTGCGCTGGTATCCGAGCCAGTCCACGACCTTCGCGCAGGGCACCGAGAAAAAGAAATATGCGGAGAAAAACGAAAACTGCACCAGCATCACACCCGCGTAGCTCAAGTCGAAGATCGATTTCAGGTGCGGGACGAGGATGTCATTCAGGCAGGTCAGGAACCCCCACATGAAGAACAGGGTGGTGACGATCGCCAGCGGGCGAAAATAATTCTGCCCCTGATAAGTGCTAGTGCCCGCTTCCTGTGCCGGTGCAATATTTGCCACTGAGTACCTGCCTTGAGCTATTCCTTCGAGCGCACAGGCAGGCTCACTTGACTTCCAGCAGCGCGAGCCCGTGCGAAGGTACTTGCAATTGTAGCGAACCGTTGGTGAGCTTCGCGTGTTCAGGCGCCGGAAGCTGCGCCGCCTGGCGCAACTCGTCGATCTGTTTGGGCGTGGGACTGGCGGGCCGGTCCATTTTGTCGTACGCCGCATGCGCATCGCCATGCGTCGCATCGACGCGCGAGATCGTCACGCCCGCGCTGGCCGGTACTCCCGTGAACCGCAGCGTCATCGTAAGTGGCGCTCCGTCCGGACCCGGCGGCGCGTAATTCCACACGGCGACAACGAGCGTTCCATCCTGCCGGCGAGTCGCAAGAACAGAATCGGAATCGACCGCAACGCGCTGGTCGCCCAACCGGTGCAGGAGCGCAAAGACGTGGAACGCCGGCTTCGGGATGCCGCGTTCCGCCATCAGTCCAAACCCGCCATAGAAGGGCTGTTTCACGACGCCCTGTTCTTCGAACACGTCGGAGAACGTCCAGTAGCTCATGATGTCCACGAGCCCGTCGCACTGGCTGACAGTGCTCGCCATCCACGGCCCCATGTACGTCGAATCGGTGACGTCGGGCTCGTTCATGTAGCTGGCGTTGAACTCGCTCCAGATCAGCGGCATTTTCGGCCACGCCGATGCCGCGATCTGGTCATGCACTTTCTTGACGGCGCGGCAGACCATCTTGTCGCGCGGAATCCGCTCGTGCGTTCCAAAGACGTCTTCGGCCTTATCGTTGCCGTAAACGTGTGTCGAAGCGAAATCGACCGGAACATGTTCCTGCGCGCAGTGCTGGAGGAACGCATCCACCCATGCGGCCTGCGCCGTGGCGGGTCCACCGACTCGGATCTTCTGGCTGACCTTCTTCAGCGCGCGCGCCGTCGTGTCATAAAGCTGGAAGTACGTGGGCTGCTTCGGATCGCCGGCCCAGAAGTCGATGTTCGGCTCGTTCCAAACCTCAAAGTACCACTGCGCCACTTCCGCCTCGCCGTAGCGCTGAACGAGGTGTTGCGCAAACGCTTCGATGAGCGCGCTCCACTTGTTCCAGTCCTTCGGCGGGGCCACGTTCGGGTGATACCAGAACGGATGCGGAGCGTCATGCGCCGCCAACTTCTTCGGCATGAAGCTGATCTCGACGAATGGCCTCACACCGGCGGCCAGCAGACCGTCATAGATCTGGTCGACATAAGTAAAGTTGTAGATCGGATTGCCCTGCTTGTCCTCGTCGTATACGCCGACTTCATCGTGAAAAATATTGTGGAAGCGCACGTAGCGGAAGTCGATCGACTGCTTCACCTGCTTCAGGTCGGTGCGGTAGCTGTCGCGCAGCGTGAGGATCGCCCGGCCTGAGCCGAACATCCCTTCCCAGAAATGCGGGAACGGATGCGACGGGGCTTTGGTGTCGATGACCACGGTTTCGGACGCCGGCGTCTGGGCCATGCCGGGCGCAGAATGAACGGTGACAAAGATCAGCAACAGGACAACCGTCTTACAGAAAAATCGCATGACCACCTTCCATTGGCGAGGAGTGAGCCTATCGGCCAATGCCAGACCGCAAAGTAGCAAGAAGACCTTGCAGAATATCTTGTGGGGCCTTCGCTCCGGATTGAGCTGAGCTTGTGAAACCTGCCGGGGCTGAACCCTAAGCGTGCTCAGCCCCGGCATTGAGGTTGCGATCTAGAAGTTGAAGCGAGCGCCCAGTGTAACGACGCGAGCGGCTAGCCCAGACGTCGCCCTGCCAAAGCTGGCGTTCGGCTTGCCGGGAAGGCCGATGTTGTTCGAGATGCTCGTTGGGTTCAGGTTCATGTTGTTAAACACGTTGTAGGCGTCCATGCGAAACTCGAATCTGGCATTCTCGCCGAGCACCGGCATCGCCGGCAGCCCGAATCCCTTGACCAGGGTCATATCGACATCCTTGTAACCCGGGCCGGTGAACGAGTTTCGCCTGATGCCGGGCTGGGGCAGAGCGGTCCCAGATCCGGTCGGGTACGCCGTGTAGTTCGGGGCAGCGAAATACGCGAGGCTGCCATTGGGAAAGTTTGCGGGGGTTTTGTATGCGTCGTTGCTCGTGCTGGTTCCGGCGCCACCCAGATAAACCGGGTAAAGGGTGGAATAGCCGCAGGTGCTGCAATAGAGGCTCCCGCCCGTCGTGTTGACCACAGGTGACCAGGGGAAGCCGCCGTGCACGTTGAGAATCCCGCTGATCGACCAGCCGCCGGCAATCTTCTCCAGCAAATTGTTGCCGTGGAAGAACACAGGCTGCCACATGGCATAAAGCCTGAAGGCTTTGCCCACGTTGTAGTCGGAACGGCCATAGCTCAGGTCGGGGTTGAAGGGATAGTACGGCGTGGTGTATGGGCCGGAAGCGGTATCCATAGTCTTGGCCCAGGTGAATGAGGCGTCAGCCATGAACTGCTGCGAGAAGCGGTGCCGCACGTCGGCCGTCAATGCGTTGTAATTGCCGTACCCGATGTGGGACCAGTAAGTGCCCCCCGAAATCGCTGGGTTGAGCGCAAGTCCCTCGACAGCCGGCAGCGCGTTGATGTTCTGGGCGAAGTACATGTTGTGCGACGTGCTCCCCTGGTACTGCAGGCTTGCGAGCACGTTGTGCCCAAGCTCGTACTCGGTCTCAAGGGAGTAGTGGTGCGTTCTCTGGGTCGGCAGTGTACTGGGCCAGATGTTCACACTGGTGCTGCCCTTGGTGGGCAACCCGTTGGCCCCGAACTGCGAAACCGTGTTCGGGTTTGCCGGGTATCCGTTGAGGTTATTCAGGCCCGACGAGATTGCGTAGACAATGCCCGGGTTCGCAGACGAAGGCAGGGGCATGGCTGGCGGTCCGCCCACGACCAAACCGGGATTGCCATTGACTCCGTTAGAGATCGCGATCTGGTCCTGGTTGTAGTCCAGGCCATAGCCGCCGCGGACGACGAATTTGTCGTCATTGAACGGACTCCAGGCGAAACCAATCTGCGGTCCGAAGTTGTTCTTCTGCGCGTTCCAGGAAGTGCCCTTGTTCTGGACCGTCAATCCCGTCAGATAAGCCGCTCCGGCTCCCGGGACGCCCACGTACATGTTGCCCTGCTTCGAGGAGAGCGGGCCGAAGTATGACCAACGCAGACCCAGGTTCAGGGTCAAGTTCCGCCTCAGCTTAAAGTCGTCTTGGACGAATACGCCCCAGATGTCGGAACGGAGGTCCTGACGAAGAGTAGTCGGAATGCCCGTCGTCGGATTGAAGCTCCCGTTCTCTTGCTTAGGCGCATCGTTGAGGAAGTCCCAGATATTAAAGAAGTTGTAACTGGGCACGCCGCACCCGGGGCAATTTTGCAGATGGAAGAGCCGCGTGAGGTCGCCTCCGAACTTAACGGTGTGGCGCCCGACAACTTTCGTGGCGACATCCTTAAAGCCATAGGTCCATTCATTCAGAATGCTGCCGACGTTCGGACCAAATTTCGCGGTGACGATGCTACCAATGTTCCCGATGTTATCTGCAGGCAACCCAACCGGGTTCTGCGGGTTCGATGTGATTTCATTCCACCGGTACCCGGAGGCGTTCACGCGCGCTTCGTTGAGGAAGCTGGGGGAGAAGGTGTGGTTCCAGATGCCGGTAAAAGCATCGTTGATCTGCGAGTGATGGAAGAAGTTGTACCCACGGTACGGATTATTCAGTGAATCGTTATTCTCGGGTACCCAGTAGATGGCGCCGCCGATTCGATCCTTGGCGGTGACATCGGCGTCCACGCGGCCGTTATACTGCGTGGCCGTATAGTGGCTGGTGCTCTGAACGATGTAGTTGGCGATATCCGCGACGCCGTCGAGGCCGCCACCGACGCCTGGATTGGTAGCGCTTACCCAACCGAGGTCCTGCGTCCCCAAGGCGGACTTCAAGGGCGAACCGATGTCCAAGCCTTGGCCCGGAATCGTATTGCAATTCACGCCCTCGGTCAGGCCGATATCGGCGCACCTCGAGTTGTTGATGCCAATATTATTAATCGCCGCACCCGGCAGACCCAGGTACTTGGCGGCGATGCTCCCCGACGGCGCGAGCTTGTCAAATGCGGGAGTTTCGGACCACTGGTTGTGGGTACTCGTCGCAGCCTGCGGGCTGCGCACCGTCTCATAGTTGAAGAAGGCGAAAATCTTGTTCTTCCAGATCGGGCCGCCGACGCTGCCGCCGAGCTGGGTGGAAAAGAAATTGTCGCGCAAGACCTTATTGTTCAGTCCGTTGAAACGCTGATAAGCGTTCAGGCCGGGGCGGTGGGCGGTCATAAACAAACTACCGTGGTACTGGTTGGTACCACCCTTGGTGGTGACCTGCACCTGGGCGCCACTGAAGCGGCCAAGCTCGGCATCGTAGGCGTTCGAAACCACCTTGACGCTCTCGACCGATTCTGCCGATGGCGTAATGACGCTCGCTCCGCCCCAAACCGGGCTGGTCGTACTGATCCCGTCGATCATGTAGTTGTTGTTTTGGTATTGCTGGCCTAGTGAGGCTACAGGCGCGCCGTTTTCGGTCTTGAAAATGCCGGCGCTACCGACACTGTCGCCACTTGGGCTGCCACCGGATTGCATTCCCGGCAGTCCGTAACCGGCGCCGTTGCCCCCTGCTTGTGAGCCGTCGCCGAACACGCCCGGCGCGAGTTGTGCCAGTTTGAAGACGTCGCGGCCAAACGACGGCATCGACTGGATCTGGTTTGCGGTGATCGTGCCGCTCACGTTCGCGGTCTGCGTATCCAGTGCTTCGGTAGTCCCGGAAACCGTTACAGCATCCTGGACCTGCCCGATCTCGAGCTGCACATCGAGTGCGTTGAGTTGCTCGGGGATGATCCGCACATTCTCGAGGACCTTCTTCCTGAACGCGCTCGCATCGATCGTCAGTTTGTATGGCGCCGGCTCCAGCCCGTTAAAGTTGTACAGGCCGTTCGCGTCAGACTTGGCGACGAGTGTTCGGTTGGTCGCCGTGTTGACCAGCGTCACGGTCGCGCCGGAAACGACGGCGCCCTGCGGATCGGTTACCTCACCACGCAATGAGCCGCGGTACTGCGCTTCGGCGAGGGTGGACAGGAATAGCAAAGAGCTGATCGTGAGCACGACCAAGAGTAAGCGCTTGCCGTGAGTCATACAAATCTCCTTCGAAAGCCTTCCCGAGCTTCTTGGGATTATTTCGGTTGCCAAATTCCCGGTTCCGCTACGCGGATATCCAGTAAAAATCGGTCGGCCCTTCAACGCGGGCCGTCCGACCTTGGTGCGTTACTAAAACGATTTACTAGAGCGTCCCGCTTATATCAGTGCCACGCAACGGTGTCAATAAGGTTTCCACAGGAGTGTGCTGGCTTTAACATTCGATACTTGTTCGAGCCATGCAGTTTGTGACACACTGCGCCGGTGCCGCCCCGAAAATCACGCGCGTCCGCCGCGCGCGGGCCTGCTACCCTGCAAACCGTGGCCGACCATCTCGGCCTATCGCCCGCCACCGTTTCCGTGGTGATGAACGGTGCGCCTTCCGCCGCGGCGATTCCAGCCAGGACCCAGGAGCGCATCCTCGCCGCCGCCCGCGAGCTGAACTACACGCCAAACATCTTCGCCCGCTCGTTACGGAAGCAGCGCAGCTTTACCATCGGCGTTATCGTGCCCGAGGTCAGCGAGGGATACGCCGCGACCGTGCTCAGCGGCATCGAAGACCACCTGCTCCAGGAAGGCTACTTCTATTTTGTGGTCAGCCATCGGCACCGCACCGACCTGATCGAAGAGTACCCGCGCCTGCTGATGTCGCGCGCCGTCGAAGGTCTGGTCGCGGTCGATACGCCGATGAAACACGGTTTCCCGCTGCCCACGGTTGCCGTGTCCGGACACCAGCACGTGCCCGGCGTCACCAACATTGTCCTGAATCACCGGCGCGCGGTGGCCATGGCGATGGAACACCTCCATGGACTCGGCCACCGCCGCATCGCGTTTATCAAAGGTCAGCAGTTCAGTTCCGACACCGGGGCGCGCTGGACCGCGATCACGGCGGCGGCTGCCAGGCTCGGGATCACGGTATCCTCGCTGCTCACGGCGCAACTCGAGGGCGACTCTCCCACGCCGGAACCCGGATACTTCGCGACGCAGAAATTGCTCGCCGGCGCGCAACCGTTCACCGCGCTTTTTTGCTTCAACGACATCTCCGCGCTCGGTGCGATCCGCGCCCTGCGCGAGACCGGCTTGCGGGTCCCGCAGGATGTGTCGGTAGTCGGCTTCGACGACATCCAGGCCGCCGCCTTCCAGAACCCCGGCCTGACCACAGTCAGGCAGCCCCTGCGCAAGATGGGAAAGATCGCTGCCGAAACCGTGCTCAACCGCATTCAGTTCGGAAAGACGGCCACCCATGCCGACCAGATCACCGTCGAGGCCGAACTCATCGTCCGCGCCTCGACCGACGTTCCGCGCAATATAGCTTGAAGCGCACTTACGAGTGTTCGGCTTCCGGTTCGCTCTTCCCCAGGCCGCGTACTGCGGCGTACAGCACCGGGATCACGACCAGCGTGATGAGCGTGGAGATGGTGAGACCGCCGATGACGGCTATGGCAAGCGGTTTCTGCAATTCGGCGCCGCTGCCGATGCCTAACGCAAGCGGTAGAAGTCCGAAGAGCGTGCAGAGCGTGGTCATCAGGATGGGGCGCAGGCGGATGCGTCCGGCCTGTACGAGCGCGTCGGTCACCGACATGGTCCCGTGCAGGCGCTCGTAGTACTCGAACAGGATGATGCCGTTCTTCACCACCAGCCCGACCATCAGGATGATGCCCATGAATGACGAAACGTTCAGCGGCGTCCCGGTGATGAGGAGCAGGAAGAAGACGCCGATCAGCGACATGGGCGCGGCCGAGATGATGACCAGCGCCGGCAGGAACGCCCGGAATTGGATCACCAGCACGGTGAAGACCGCCGCCAGCGCCAGCCCGAGGACCGACAGAAGCTGGTGGAACGACTGCTGTTGCGACTCGTACTGCCCGCCGATCTCCCAGGTGTAGCCGACGGGCAGTTTGGCGTCCGTCATCACCTTTTTAACGTCGGTGATAGCACTGCCGAGGTCGCGGTTCTCCAGCCGCGCGGTGAGCACGATCATCAGGCGCTGGTTCTCGCGCAGCAGCTCGTTCTGGCCGCGCGCCTGGCCGATGGTCGCGATCGATTGCAGCGGTACCACCTGCTTGTTGGCGGCGACGATTGGGAACTGGCGGATGTTCGACTCGACGTAGCGAAACGAGTCGGGATAGCGCACGCGAATGGGGATGAGGCGGTCGCTCTGGCGGAGGTCGGTCGTGGAGTCGCCGAGCAGGGAATCTTGTAACTGCTGCGTTACCTGGTCGACGGTGAGGCCGACGTGTGCCGCCTGGGTCGGATCGACGTTGATGAGCAGTTCCGGATTGCCGGCTCGCGGGCCCTTGAAGTCGACGATGCCCTGGACCTTCTGGATCTTGGGGCCGAGGTCGTCGGCGATCTTGTTGAGCTCCTCGCTGCTGCTGCCGAAGATCTTGATCTCGACCGGTTCGGGCGAGCCCTCCAGGTCGCCGAGCATGTCCTGCAGTATCTGGATGAACTCGATGTCCACACCGGCGATCGACTTGTTGATGTCGGTGCGGAGGTCGTTCATGATCTCGTCGATGTCGCGCTTGCGTTCGGAGCGCGGCTTCAGCTTGACCAGGATGTCGCCCTTGTTCTGCTCAGTCGCGAACAGTCCGAGTTCGGCGCCGGTGCGCCGCGAGAACGCCGACTTGTCGGGCAGTTCCGCGACCTTGGCTTCCATCTGACGGACGAGCGAATCGGTCTCAGTCAGCGAGGTGCCGGGAGGTGTGAGGTAGTCGAGGACGAATCCGCCTTCGTCCATCTCGGGCAGGAAACCGGTGCCGAGATGCAAGTAGGCGAATACGGCGGCGACGATCAGGACCGCGGCCGCGGCGCCGACGACGATCTTGCGGCCAAGCGCCCAGCGGATGCCGCGCTCGTACAGCCGGTTCACGGGCTCGATGAACTTCGCCGACGATTCCTTGAAGGTTGATTTCGCCAGCAGGTACTCGGCGAACAGCGGGACGAATGTCAGTGCGTAGAGCAGCGACAGGAGCACCGACGCGGTGAGCGTCATCGAGAGCGCGACGAAGAACTCGCCTACCGCGCCCTTCAGGAACCCGAGCGGCAGGAAGACTACCACCGTCGTTAGTGTAGAGCCGATCACGGGGCCGATGAGCTCCTGCGTGCCCTTTTCGGCGGCGACCTGGACCGTCTCGCCTGCGCCGATATGGCGGTAGATGTTCTCGACGATCACGACCGCGTCATCAATGATGAGCCCGATCGCAATGGCGAGTCCGCCCAGCGACATCAGGTTGAGCGTTCCACCGAGCAGCTTGACGAAGAAGAACGTCGCGATGACGGTCAGCGGCAGGCTGATGGCGGCGACGATGGTGATTCGGAAGTTGCGCAGGAAGATGAACAGGATCACAACCGCGAGCAGCGAGCCGATGATGATAGCGTCGCGGACGCTGGCCATCGACTCTGCCACGAATTCGGCGAGGTCGTAGACGGTCGAGAGGTGGAGCGTCGAGGGGATGAGGTTCTTCTGGTTGAACGCGACGTCCTTCACTCCGGCGGAGACGCTGTTGATGTTGCCGCCGATCTGGCGGGTGATGTTGATGACCGCTGCGGGCTTCCCATTGCCGGTGACGAGCGTCTTGCGGTCGGCGGTGCCTTCGCGGACGACAGCGATGTCCTTCAGGCGGACGGGGCTGGCGGGGTCGCCGCTGATGACGGTGTTGGCGATATCGTCGAGCGACTTGTATTGCGAGTTGGCCAGGACGAGGAACTGCTGGTAGTTCTCGTCAAGTTTTCCGACGCTGGTGACCATGTTGGTCGCCTTGAGGCGGTCGGCGATGTCGGGCATGCTGATGCGCTGCGCCAATGCCTTCTGCGGATCGACGATGACCGAGATCTCGCGGGTGTCGGTCGCATCGACCTCGACGAGCGCCACACCGGCCACGCGGCTGATCGCCGGACGCAGGTTGTACACGGCATAATCGTGGAGGTCCGCGTCGGGAACGTTGCCGTTAAGGATGATGCTGAGGATGGGCCAGACGGTCGGGCTCAGGCGCTCGACCTGGATCTGCGTGCCGGCCGGAAGGTCCGGTTGGGCCTCGTTGACACGTGCCTGGACCAGTTGCAGCGCCTGCTGCATGTCCATGCTGTCGGCGAAAAAGACGGAGATCTCGGAGCCGCCGCGAATCGTACGGGAGCGTACGCGCCGGACGCCAAGCACGGTGCTGACCTGCTCCTCGATGGGACGCGTGACGGTGAGGAGCATGGTGTCGGGCGAGAGATCGCCCGTGTGCACGAGCACCACGATGCGCGGGAAATTGAGCTCCGGATAGATGTTGCTCGGCAGCGCGAAGAGCGCGAAAAATCCGGCAACAGTCAGCGCCGCCGTCAGAAGGAAGACAGCGCGGCTATTATTGCGGGCGGCTCGGACGAGGTTCATTGCTTGACGTGGACCTTTGCTTTTTCCGGCAGTCCGTAGGCGCCGCTCACAATGACCGTATCGCCCTCGTTAACTCCGGAGACGATCTCAGCCTTGTCTTTGGTCTGGATTCCGACCTGTACCGGGACCTGCTCGGCTTCGTCGCCGGTGACCTTATAGACATTCGGCTCGCCGGACTCGTTGGGATAGATCGCCTGCTTGGGCACGATCAGCCGCGCGCCGGAACTCTTGAGCGGCAAGTCGATCGACAAGTACTGTCCCAGCTTGAGCTGGTGCTTGGAGTTATCGACGCGGATGCGTACGGTACCGTTATTGGTGGCCGGATCGACTGCCGGCAGAACGCTCACGACACGCGCGGTGAACTTGGCGTCGGGGACGGCGTTGGTCTCGAAGGTGAAGGCTTCGCTGCGGATCTCGCCAAGTCGCGACGCGGGCACGGTGCCGAGAAGTTCGAGCGTGTCGATCTGCGCGACTTCAACAATGGGCTGCGCGGCAGTGCCGTCAACCTGTTCGCCGGCGCCGGCAAACCGCTTGACCACGGTTCCCTCGAATGGGGCGTGTACGGTGGCGCGTGATACCTGGGCCCGCGCGGTTGCCAACGCCGCCTCCTGCTGTTGCAGCGTAGCTTGCGCGACCGCAAGTTGCGTGCGCGCATCTTCGACTTCCTTGCGCGACGCCACGCCGCGGCCAAGCAATGCCTCCTCGCGTTGCGCCGTGAGCTTCGCGTTCTCGACCGTCGCCTTCGCCTGGTTTACGGCTGCTTCCGCCTGGCGCTCCTGCTCGCGAAGTAACGTGCTGTCGAGCTCGGCGATCGCCTCGCCGGCCGTGACGTGATCGCCCTCGATGACGAGGACCTTCGAGATGCGTCCGGGAACGAGGGCCGCCACCTTGGCATCGCGATTGGGCAGGGCGGCGAGGTTGCCGTTGACGATGAGGTTGTCGGCGATGACGCCGCGGACTACTTTCGCGACGGTAACGTCGGGAACGGGCTCGCTCGTCTTGGCGTCTTCGGCTGCGTCGCCTTTTTTGCTGCAGCCGGCGAACGACATCGCAAGGATAACGGCGAGTCCGAGGCAATGGCGCCGGTTAATCAAGAGACGCTCCCACCACTTCCTCCATTGCCGCGAACGAGCTCTGCGCGGCAAACAGACTATCGAGATACGCCTTGCGCACGTCGTTCAGCTTACGTTGCGCGTCGATCAAGGTCAGCAGACTGGTTTTTCCGGACTGGTAGCTGTCCTCCGCCATGCTTAGCAGCCTTTCGTTTTGGGGCAGGATCTTTTCCCGGTACTGCAGGGCCTGGTGCTGCTTCGCGGCATAATCGAAGTACGCAGCTGCGACCTGCGCGGAGGCATTCAGGCGCTGCGATTCGATGGTAAGGCGCAGGAGTCCCAGCTTCGCATTCGAGAGCGCGATTTCGCCCTGGCCGTGGTTGAACAGCGGAATGGTGATCGCGAACCCACCGCGTCCACCCTCCTTAAATTCGGGGGGCGAGTTGAAGTCGAGTCCGGGCTGTAAATCGATATTGGGAATGCGTTGCGACTTTGCCAACGCGAGACGCTTCTCCTCGGTCTTCAGGTCCTGCGTGGATTTCATCAGGTCTGCATTCGACTGCAACGCTTGCGCAATGATGGCGTCCAGCGTGGGCGCGGGCGGCACCTCGTCCAATCTGCCGGAGATCACGACGGGCGAATTTAGTGGACGATTGAGCAATCCGGCGAGCAGGACCTCGGCCGAGCGTTGCGCCTGGGCGGTGGTCTCGTAATCCGCGGTGGCCTTCGCTACTTCCACCTCGGCCTGGATGACGTCGAGTTGCGCGACGTCGCCGGTCTCGTATCGCTGCTGAACCATGTCCCGCGTGCGCGTCACCAGATCGAGCGCGATCTTTGCCTGCTGCGTCTGTGCCTGAGCCGCTACGGCCTGGTAAAACGCCTGCCGCGTGCGGCGGCGGACCTGCCGCTCAAGTATGGATAAATCGATCTCGACCGACTTCTGCTCTTCGTTTGCGACCGCCAATCGTTTACCGCGCTTCCCACCGAGCTCAACGGGAATGTCGAGCGTTATGCCTTCATGAGGCGTGTCCTTGGCGGCGACGAAACTGAAGACCGGGTTCGGCAGCACACCGGCGGTGGTGATCCCCGCCAGCGCGAGCGCGCGCTGCTGCCGTGCGGCGCGCAGTTCGAGGTTGGCGGCCTGCGCCGTGGTCAGCGCGCCTCTTAAATCGAGGCCCGACTGTTTCGCGGTTCCGGGGAGAGGCAACAGCACACAAGCCACCAAGGCGGCACAGAGCGTGCGACCCGAGTGACTCGATTTCAGCCAAGAACCAGATCCAAAAGATCTAAGCGCCATCCTTATATGCAATGCATCCACCTGGATGAAGTCTTTCAGTATCAAGCAGCGAGTATTAAGCGAACCTTAATGGAGGGAGCATTAAAACACGAAACAACGCGAGGGAGGAGTGGCCGCCCGCCAGCAGTGCTATCTTGGCGGAGTGAGGGTCCTCATTGTAGAAGACGAACAGCGGCTGGCAGCCAATGTGAAACGTTCTCTGCACGAAAGCGCCGGATACGCGACCGATCATGCTGCCGACGGCGCGGAGGGCCTGTACCTGGCTGAGTCGAACCCGTACGACCTCATCATCCTGGATCTGATGTTGCCGAAGGTGAGCGGTCCTGAGGTGCTTCAGCAGCTCCGCAAACGCGGCTCGAGGGTGCCCGTGCTCGTGCTTACCGCACGCGATGACAAGGAAACGGTGGTGCGCGTCTTGAACGCCGGAGCCGACGATTACGTCTGCAAGCCCTTCGACCTCGGCGAGTTGATCGCGCGGGCCAAAGCCCTCATCCGCCGCGGCAAGGGCGAAGGCTCCACCATCGTTCGCGTGGGCGATGTCGAGATCAACACTTCCGACCGCGTGGTTCAGCTTGCGGGCCGCCCGGTCGCTCTCACCGGCATGGAGTACCGGGTGGTCGAATATCTCGCTCACCGGCGAGGTGCGGTGGTCACCAAGACGGAATTGCTCGAACACCTCTACGATTTCAATTGGGAGCGCTTCAGCAACGTCATCGAAGTTTATATCTCGGGGCTCCGGCGCAAGCTGGAGGATGGGCGCCGCAAAATCATTCATACGATCCGCGGCCACGGGTACATGTTGAAGGACTGAGATGGCGAGTTTCTCGATCAAGCGTCGGATCCTGTTCGGCGTCGTGGTAGCCGAGCTTCTCCTGGTTCCCGCGTTGACTGTCCTGACCGCGTCGATCCTGCGACGGCACGCCTTGAACTCGTTCGACGCG
The DNA here is from genome assembly GCA_964559835.1 of uncultured Terriglobales bacterium. Classification (GTDB taxonomy): domain Bacteria; phylum Acidobacteriota; class Terriglobia; order Terriglobales; family Acidobacteriaceae; genus DAISJI01. The sequence continues at coordinate 19,204 of CAZLJE010000027.1, read as the reverse complement.
GCGCTTCACGGACGGGCAATGAGCATCGCGGCACTCGTCCGTTTCTCCGAAGGAGCGCATCCCGACCTCGAATTCGACGGCAGCCTTCTCCCGCGCCAATCGCAGACCGACGCTCCTGATCTCTACATCATCGAAAGTTCCGGGGGCCGATTGCTCGCCGCATCGCCTAATGCCGCGCGAGCGCTGGCGCCTCCCACTGCAAGGACACCGAATTGGGATTTTTATTTCGGAGGCGTTCCCTACCGCGCCGTCCGCCTGGAACGGCTCCCGGTGCTCGACCGGGAGGAAGACGGAACGACGAGTGGCGTGACCTTGAATGTGACGTATGCGGCGACAACCCGCGAGCTGCGCGCCTTGCTCTTTCGTGCCCTGTTGACGGTGATCGTTGCCAGCGTGTTTCTGCTGGCGCTTTCGGTGTGGGTCAGCGTATGGGCCATTGAAAATGGGTTGCGGCCGTTGTCGGAGCTGGCGTCAAGCGCTGCGTCGATTTCCGCGAGCAACTGGCGGCTGGAGCCGACGCCCGCGGCGGTCAATACGTTGGAGGTTGCGCCTCTGACCCGCGCCATGTCGTCGATGCTGGACACGCTGCACCGTGCGTTCGAGCAGCAACGCGACTTCACTGCCAACGCTGCGCATGAGTTGAAGACGCCGGTGGCCATTTTGAAGTCCACGCTGCAGTCCCTCCAGCAACAACCGCGCTCCAGCGAGGAGTATCGCGAGGGAGTCGACGAAGCCCTCGCCGACCTGGCGAGGCTGGAAGCCCTGATGCATTCCTTGCTTCGCCTGGCACGGGCGGAACAGCGTGCCGCGCTGGGCGCTCCCCGCGAGGTCTCGGCTGTCGACGTGGTGGCCACTTGTGAGGCCGCCATCGTGCGCCTGGCGTCGTTCGCGCGAAGCCGGACGATCTCGGTTGCGCTGACCGTCGAGTCCGAGCCGATCCTGGTCCGTGCGGATGCGGAAGACCTGGAGATCGTCTGGACGAACTTGCTCGAGAACGCGATCCGTTACGCGCCGGCCGAATCACAGGTAAAGATCAACGCTGCGCGGAACAATGGCTGTGCTCGTATAGCGGTGCGCGATAACGGTCCAGGAGTGTCGCCGGAAGAACTCCCGCGCATTTTCGACCGCTTCCATCGCGGTGACGATTCGCGCTCGCGCGAAAGCGGCGGGTACGGATTGGGTCTCGCCATTACAAAAGCCCTTGTCGATTCTTACGGCGGTTCGATCGCGGTGGTCACGCCCGAAGGTGCGGGCGCGTGTTTCGTCGTCGAGCTTCCTGCCGCTCCGGCGGCGCCGTCCCGTTAAGCTTCCCTTAAGGTCAGTTCTCCGACACTCCAACGTTCAACGGGAGGAGACTGTTATGCAAGCTATGCGCGTTGTCCTCGTCATCATGGCGACACTGCTGGTAACGGCGGTAGCCATCGCCCAACCCACGGAAAAGAAACTCCAGCGGTCGGAATTGCCGCCAGCAGTACAGAAGACGGCGGACCAGGTAAGCAAGGGCGCCACCGTTCGCGGCTTCTCGACCGAGACGGAAAACGGTCAGAAGCTCTACGAAGTGGCACTCACCACCAACGGTCATTCCAAGGATGTATCGATCGACGGGAACGGCAAAGTGCTTGAGGTCGAGGAAGAGGTCCCGTTCGATTCGCTGCCCGGCGCGGTGAAGAAAGGTCTTCAGGATAAGGCTGGCAAGGGCAAGTTAGGGAAGGTCGAGAGCCTGATGAAGGGCGGAAAGCTCGTGGCGTACGAAGCGAAGGTAACAACGGGCACGAAGAAGTCGGAGGTCCAGGTCGGCCCCGACGGTAAGCCGCTCGCCCACGAGGAGTAAACGTGTTCAGGAATAAGTATCCGCTGCCGGGTGCGCGCCCCTCAGCGACTAGAGGCGCGTACGGGACGGCTTCGGCGCGGCACGGCTAAATCCCTGCCGTCCGAAAAATAATTTTGCACCCACGAGGAAGAGACATGCGTACTGTGAAAACCGCTGTGTTCGTTCTGATGTTTGTTGTCGCATCGATGCCGCTGATCGCCCAGACGGGTTGGAAGGCCGAACGAACCATCCACATCGGCGGTCCGGGAGGATGGGACTACCTGACGGTCGATCCGCAAACGCATCGGCTCTACGTTCCGCGCAGCTCCCACACGCAGATCATTGACGCATCTTCCGGCAAGGTCACTGGTGATATTCCAGGACAAAAGCGCGCCCACGGAGTTGCCATTGCGACTAAGGCGGGACGCGGTTTCATCAGCGACGGCGGTGGCGACGGCGCAATCGTTATGTTCGACCTGAAGTCGAATGCAGTTCTGGGTACAGTGGCCGCGCAAGCCGACACCGACGGCATCATCTTCGACGACGCGAGCGGCCTTGTTCTGGCTGTGTCGGGGGACGGCGGAACGCTGATGACGCTGAGAGCTGACGCCGATCCGAAGACCGCGAAGATCGATGCGCCGATCGACCTCGGCGGCAAACCGGAGTTCCTGGCCGCGGATGGCAAGGGCAAGGTATACATCAACCTGGTCGATAAGAACGAAGTAGTTGTGGTCGATATCGCGGCGCGGAAAGTGGTGTCACGCTGGCCGACGGCTCCCGGCGGTTCTCCCGTGGGTATGGCAATGGACACGAAGAACCGGCGTCTGTTCGTCGGCTGCCGAAAGCCGCAAAAACTGGTCGTCATGAGCGCGGATGATGGAAAGGTGCTCGCCGACCTGCCGATCGGCACCGGCGTGGATGCCACCAAGTTCGATGACGGTCAGGCGTTCGCCAGCGTTGTGGACGGCACGCTAACCGTTGCCGCGGAAAAGTCGAAGGGAAAGTTCGAGGTCGTGCAGAAAGTGAACACGCCTCGAGGAGCAAGAACGATGGGCATCGATCCAGGCACGCATAAGATTTACCTGCCGACGGCGGAATTCGAAGAACCGAAGGGAGCGACAGGCCGTCCGGCCGCGAAGCCCGATTCGTTCATGATCGTTGTCGTGAGCCGATAATCCATCAACCAGCAGCAGAGGAGTACGGATCGATGGTGAGACAGAACTTTGGAGGCGCGGGCCGGAATCGAACCGGGCGCATAAACGTGTTTTGCAGTTTAGGTAGTCAAATCTAAGTAGTTGACTTTATTGGGCATTTCCGTCGGAGGATTGTCCGTAAATTGTTGATCTTTTCACCGATTTTCCGCTTATTGGCAGCCAAATGGCAGCACGCGAGCGTTAAGCGACGACCGTACGTTCGAGGCAGAAAAAAATCATACAGCAGCGTGAGTTAGTCAAGATCTTATATCGTTGCGCGATATTTTCGAGCGAATAACGTTGTGAATGCCGAGCAACTCCGGGGGAGCGCTGGAGGCCCCTCAGGTCGGTGCGGGTTTTTGTCGCTTTCTTGCTCGATGGACTTGATGGGGGCGCGCATCGAGCCGATTGACCATCCTCTTTAATCCATCCGGAAGATCGATACGGAGTTCGCCGGTACAGTGCAGTGCAGAATGTGCTCCTGCACGCCGGCGGGAGGGGTGTTCAGCAGCGCGGTTGCGCGGCCCGCATCCGCCAGAGGTGTATCGAGCAGCGGCAGGGTTATCTCCTGTTTCTGCGATTCGTTGTTGAACACGACCAGCAGGCGTTCGTGGCCGTCATCGCGAAGAAATGCGTAGAAGGTCTTGTCCCAACCGATGTGGGTCAGTTTGCCGCGCCGCAGTGCGGGGTGGTCGCGCCGCAAGCCAAGCATGGATTGGAAGTGGCTGAAGATCTGCTGCTGCTCCGGCGTGCGTCCCTGGACGGTGAATGCATTCTGCGGATCGCCGGGGAAACCACCCGGAAAATCGTGCCGATTATCGGGATCATTGGCGCCATCCATGCCAATCTCGTCGCCGTAATAGAGCTGAGGTATGCCGCGGAGCGTCAGCACCAAATCGAGTATCGATTCCAATTTCCGCGGCGAGGCGCCCGGCGCGCTCATGAAGCGACTGGTATCGTGATTGCCAAAGAAAGTTACAAGTTGATCGGGATGAGGGTAGAGCGAGTCGCGCATCAGCACGTCAATCATCCGCTGGACCGGCGCGTTCTTTAGCACCACGTCGCGGAGAGCGAATTCCAGCGGGTAATCGAAGACGGAGGACAGATGGGTATCAATGCCGTCCCACTGCTTGCGTCCGCCGTCAAAGAACGACACGATTGCGGGGTCCGAATCCATCACCTCGCCAATGCTGAATGTGTGCGGGTAGGCGAGGAAGATGCCGTCGTGCCAACCGCTCCAGAACTTGCGCGAGGAATAAGGAAAGGTGTCGAGCCGATACGCGTCGAGCCCAGAGGATTCCATCCACCACTCGGCGTTCTGCAACAGGTATTGCCCGAGTTGCGGATTGTCGGGATTGAGGTCGGGCAACTTGTCGACGAACCAGCCCTCGAGGACGTTGATCCACTCGCGCTCGGAGGCGTGCGGGTCCACGATGCCGTTGAAGTGGTATTCGGGTTTCAGGTGCTTCTCCGGCGTGCCGTGGAGCCAGTCAGGTAACGGGGGATCGGTCGCCCAGGGATGGTGTGGGCCGGTGTGGTTGACGACGTAGTCGAGGACAACCTTGATCCCGAGACGGTGCGCTTCGGCGGTCAGCGCCTGTAATTCAGCAAGGGTACCGAGGTGTTCGTCCACGCGGTAGAAATCGGTGGCGTGGTAGCCGTGATAGCTGAAATCTTCCGAGTGCCAATCGTTCTTCCAAAAAGGCGTCATCCAGATGGCGGTGACGCCGAGATCGTGCAGGTACTGGAGGTGTTCGCGAATGCCTTTGAGGTCGCCGCCATGCCAGGCGCGGGCCCGGCTGCGATCGAACGTATGCAGCTCAGGAGCAGGTTCGTCGTTCGACGGATCGCCATCGGCAAAACGGTCGGGCATGATGAGGTAGACGACATCGTCGGGCGTGAGGCCTTGGAACTTGCCGGCTACCGGACCTCGCGACAGTAGCGGGAATTTCTGCGTTGCGTTCCCCGCTGCAGTCGCAATCGCCAGTGAAACGGTTCCAGGCTTCGCTGCGTCCGCGACCTGCAACCAGACGAACAGGTAATGGCCGTTCGCGCTCGACTGCGTACGCGCAATGCTGACACCCGGGTACGAAGTGGAGACGCGCGCGTTCGCGAGTCCGTCACCGGTAAGCAACAGCATGGGATTCGCGGGTGGCAGGCCCACCCACCAGTTGGGCGGCTCGACCTTCTGCACGCGAGGATTCGCTGCGGCGCATGCGTCAGCGGGCTGCATGCAGGCGATTACCGCGAATAAGCAGAGGAACAGCGCCGTAAGACCCGGATTGGAATTACGTTTCATCAGAGTCACAGTTTGGGCTTCGCGTTCGTGGCCGCGGGAGGGCGGAGGTCAACAAGAGTGGGGGCGGAGCCGGAGACCCGCCCCCATTCGATTGCGCGACTAGAACGAAATACGCAGGGCCATTTCGATTTGGCGCTCTCCGGTGAATGTGGAGCTCTTCACCGTGCCAAAGTCGCCGCTGCTGATGTCGCCGTTCGGTTGACCGAACTGCGGGTGATTGGTGACGTTATAGAACTGCGAGCGGAACTGGGCATTGAACCGCTCCGTGACTTTGAAATTCTTGAACAACGCAACATCCAAGTGCCTGTGGCCCGGCCCAAAGAAGGCATTGCGTGGGGCATTGCCGGGACGAGCGAAGACGGTCCCCGTCCCACCGATGTTCACGGTCGGCGGGTCCTTGAATGCAGTAGTGTCGAACCACTTGGTGATGCTGCCAAGCTCGTGGAGACTGCCCACCAGGTCGGGACGGGTGCGCAGGCCTTGGTAGGAGCTGATCAGGTCAAACGGCATGCCGCTCTGAATGGAGAGGGAGGGGTTGATCTGCCAACCGCCGGCGATGACGTTGGCAATACCTGATAGGTTGCGGCCAAAGCTGCGTCCCTTGCCGAAGGGCAGTTCGTAAAGACCGCTGATGATGAGGTTGTGACGCATGTCGAGATTGGAGTTGGCCCGCTCGTGGCCGAAGTTCGACCAGTCGACACGATCGCTTTGCTGGTCAAGGGTGCCGGGGGAATCGTCGATATTGTGGGACCAGGTGTACGAAGCCTGGAATTGAAGACCATTCGCGAATCGGCGCTGCAATTGCGCCTGCAACGCGTGATAGTTCGAGTTTCCGACCGCGCCATTCAGGTTGACATCGCCCAACCCCGGAAATGGTTTCGTTCCGGAAGCGGCATTGTAGACCTGCCGGTTGAGGTTGATGAGGGTCATCAGGTGAACGCCGTGAGTGGCCACATATCCAACGCTGGCCGACATATTGGAGCCCAATTGGCGCTGGATTTGCAGGTTCCATTCCTGGGCGGAGGGTGTCCGGTCGTTGACCGGATAGGAAACCAGACTCACGTTTTGTGGGTTAGCAAGATTGATGGTGATGGGTCCCTTCCCCGGCATGCCGGTTGCTGCGGCGGTCGTCGGATTGGGGTTGGTGTTGCTTCCGGCGGTCTGTTGCGCCGCGATGCCGGCGAGGTTAAAGCGGTAGCCGTCGGAGTAGTTGTATGTGCTGACGCCGGAGAACGGAGCGTTCTGCGCCAGTTGGTTATCGATGCCGCCACGATCGAGGAAATAGAAAATCCCGAAGCCGCCGCGGAGCACCGTCTTGCCGTCCCCGAACAGATCATAGGCAAAGCCCAGGCGGGGAGCAAAGTCGTGTTTAGAGGTATTGATCAGGCTTTCCGAGGCCCCGTTCTGACCGGCCAACACCAGGTGCGAACCCGTGCAAGGGGTCGTGGTGCCGATAATGCCGAAGCAACTATTCGGAATCACGAAATTGGCTTGCAGGTTATTGGTTTCGCTGGGCCAGGTGTACAAGTCGTAGCGGATGCCCAGGTTCAAAGTGAGGCGCCGGGTGACTCGCCAATCGTCCTGGGCGAAATAACCCGTCTCCCAATTCCGCGTATGCGAGAAACCAAGCGCGGGGCCGACCTGGTAGTTGTTCATGAATCCGGCCAGGATATCGGAGACTTCATACCCGGTCGGGCTCTGGCCGCCGCCATTGCCGAACAGGAAGAAATACCCTTTGCCGGCTTTCGGACGGAACAGATTCACCTGCCGCCGCATGACGTTGCCGCCGAACTTAAACGTGTGCTGGCCGTGGGTCCAGGAGACGCTGTCAGAGAAGTTCCACGTCTGTTCGGGCACGATGTACGGGCCGTAGTCCCCGGTGTACTCCAACTGATCGTTGTAACCGCCTATCAGGGCGCCGCCGCCAAGCACCGAACTGGTATTAGCGTTGGGAATGCCGAGGTTCTGCGCGAGGGCCTGGTTCTGGAACGGCGGAGTGTAGCCCATCTCGGTGTGGATCCAACCGAAGCGGAACTCATTGACCATATTTCCTGAAAACGTGTGGGTTTCGCCTAACACGAAGGAGCGCGGGTAAGCTTGCTGCGTGCCTGAGCCGAATCCAGCGGGAAGATTCGGCAGGCGGGAGCTGGCAGTCTCGTAGTCCTTGCCGTAGCTGTAGCGGCCAAAAATGGTGTCCTGCTGGCGCAAGAGGTAATCAACGCGAACGTCGAAGTCGTTGTAGTGTTGGATGTTGTTGCGGTTGACGACGTAGTTCTGTTTGATACAAACGCCGTTCGCGTTGACCTGACCGCACAGCGGGTTGCTGCCCGCGACGTTCGGTTCCGGATATGCGTTGAGGTAATTCTGGCCCGGCTTGATGATCAAGGTCGGATCGATGATATTGCCGGCGAACGCGGCATGAGTGACCGGGTTTGTAATCAGGATCGGAGTGGACAACGTCAATAGCTCGGAGAAGTTCCCCTTGCGCATCAAGTCAGTGGGAACCGTAGCGCGATCCTGTCCCAACGGTTGGAATTGGCGAAGCCCCTGGTAATCGCCAAAGACGAACAGCTTGTTTTTGATAACCGCGCCACCAAGGGTGCCGCCGAACTGGTTGCGCCGGAATTGCGGCCTGGTCTGGTTGAAATACGGCGTGGCGTCCAGATGATTGTTGCGGAGGAACTCAAAGGCGCTCCCATGCCATGTGTTGGTTCCGGACTTGATGGCGGTGTTCACAACGCCGCCGCCGGCACGGCCGAACTCGGCGGGCGCTACGCTGGTGTCTACGCGGAATTCTTGAATCGCCTCGGCTGGCGGGAAGAAAATGATGGTATTGACGAGCGACTCGTTATTATCGACGCCATCGAGAAGGAAGTTGTTGTTCTGCGGGCGCAGTCCATTGACGGACAGCGAGCCGCCGCCGCTGGAGGCGTTGCGGAACGTCTCAGCCTGGTTTCCAGAGCCGGTCGCCTGCCCGCCCTGGACGCCACGAGTGACGCCCGGCGCCAAGGTAGCTAGCTCGGTGAAGTTGCGGCCATTGATCGGCAGATTCACAATCTGAGTGCCCGTCACCACGCTGCTCAGAGCCGAACTGGTGGATTCAACGAGAGGCGCATCTTCCGTCACCGTCACGGTGTCCGTCGCTTGCCCGACCTTGAGCGTGAAATTAACGGCCGCGATCTGCTGGGTCTGAAGCGTGACTTCCTGCACCACGCTGGCGAATCCGGATTGTTTCACTTGCAGTTTGTACGGGCCCGCGGACAGCGAGGGAAATATATAGTTCCCGGTGCTATCGGTCTGAACGGTCTCAGCGCGGTTCGTGGCCGTGTTCGTGGCCGAAACCGTGGCGCCGGCAATGAGGGCGCCCGATGCGTCGGTGACGGAACCCTGCAAACGAGCGGCGGTAGTCTGAGCGAAGCCGCACACTGAAAAACTGACAACGAGTAACAGGGAGAGGATTCTGCGAGCGAAAGTCATAGTTTTTCCTTTAAACACCGGCCTGGCGTTTTGCATCGCGGCGAACGAGTGGCGTCATTCGGTCTTCCGGAATTGACCGGACAATCTGAGGCCGGTCGACGGAGAATGTAAGTTTCAACCCGTTTGACACGGTTACACGCACAAACCTAGGTGTTTCAACCACTTGTTACGCACGTTACATGCGTTTAACATGCTCCCGATGCACCACCGGGACCAAGTTTCGAAGCAGGTGGAAAGGATCGTGAGCGGGACCGTGCTCCACGGTTCAGAGTCACTGTGCCGGTTGCTGCAGTATCTGGCCAAGCACGCGCAGGAACACCCGGGCGAACACATTAAGGAGTACCACATTGCTACCGAGGTGCTGGGCAGGCCGGCGGACTTCGATCCACAGGCCGATTCGGTCGTACGAGTGCAGGCTGGTCGGTTGCGCGCGAAGTTGGCTGAGTACTACGCCTCAGAGGGGGCGAAAGATCCAATCCTTCTGGAATTGCCCAAGGGCAGCTATGCCCTTGCCTTTCGCGAGCACACCAACGGTGATGCGCAGGCGACGACCGCTCCGGTCTTCCAGTCGCAGTCGGCTTCGAGCAGATTTCGTTCGAAGCCATGGGCAATGCTATTTGCGATCGTGCTCGTCTTGCTGATTGCTTCCGTCGCGGTGCTTGTCGACCTGCAAATCAACGATCCCGCGGCAAGTGCGTCGGCCGGCAAAGCCAATCCGCCTTCCTCTCCGGCACTGCAAACTTTATGGAAGCGGTTTCTTGTGGGGCCGGAAGAACCATGGGTCATCTTCAGTAACGCGGCGTTCGTCGGTAGGCCCGAGACCGGAATGCGTTATTACAACGCCGCGAAGGACATGAACGCCAGCGTGTGGGACCATTACACCGGCGTCGGAGAGGTGCTGGCGATCCACAGCCTCGACGAGGCCTTTGCCCAGATCCACCGCCAGGTCCGGATTAAGCGCGGGAGCCTGTTTTCGCTCGACGACGCCCAGAATAACGACCTGATCTTTGTTGGGTCGCCTTCGGAAAACCTGACGCTCCAGGACATTCCGAACACGAAGGAGTTTGTATTCCAGCGGGTTAAGTCCGGGCCGCGCAAAGGCGATCTCGGGGTGGTGAACGTCCACCCAACACCCGGCGAGTCGGCCGAGTTCGTAGCAAGTCCGTCCGGAACCCCTCTGACCGACGACTACGCCGTCATCGGATATATGCCGGGGCTGAATCCGGCGCGCTCGGTGATGATCCTGGCGGGCACCACTACCTTCGGGACGCAGGGAGCTGTGGAATACGTGTCTCGGGAGAATTCGGTCACGGACCTGTTGTCGCGGCTCGCCATCCCGAAAGGACGCGACCTCGAGCCATTTGAAGCGCTGCTGCACGTGAAGATCAAACGTGGAGTGCCGGTCGAGAGCGACCTGGTTGCCATCCGCAGACGGCATTAATAGACCCAAGCTGCGCAAGGATATACATGGACACAGACGGATCAATTCCCTACTGATCCCGCCAATTCGTCGCTGGTTTCTTAGTGTCCAGCAGCCGCTGCGGGCGCGAGTTCGCGTTGGTTTGCGGTGACGTCCTCTACGCGCGCCATGAGAGCCGCGGCCAGGATGAGAAAGACACCGCCTGCCACGACCGCCCCTAGCCGGTTGTTGTTCAGCAAGTGCCCCATCACCCACCCGAAGCCAAGCGAGGCGATGATTTCGGGGATCACGATAAAGAAATTGAAGATGCCCATGTAGATGCCGACGCGGTTCGCGGGCAGCGCCCCGGCGAGGATCGAGTAGGGCATGGACAGGATGCTGGCCCAGGCGATGCCGACCCCCGTCATCGACAAGAGGAGAAGATACTGGTTGTGGACGAAGCCGACGGAGATCAGGCCCGCCGCGCCGCAGATCAGGCAAGCACTGTGGGCGCCGCGGCGTCCAAGGGCGCGCGCCACCGACGGCAGCGCGAACGAGAATAGGAAACAAATCGCGGAATACCACGCGAAGCAGTTGCCGGCCCACTCGACGCCGCGCGTATAAAGCGGTGACGACGGATCGGTAGCGCCAAACACGTTGCGCGCGACTGCCACCGGGAAGTACAGCCACATACAGAACAGTCCGAGCCAGGTGCAGATCTGGGTCCATGCCAGTTGACGCATGGTCGCGGGCATCTCGGCGATCGCTTGCGAGATCTCGCGGAACGATTCGGTCGCGCGAATGATTAGATTCTTCTTCTCCCGTTGGGCGCGGCGGGACTCCTCGATGTTTTCTGGCGGATACTCTTTCGTCGTCAGGATCGTCCAAAGCACAGCGCCGAAAAACGCCGCGGCGCCGATGTAGAAAGAGAGACGAACCGTCGCCGGAATCCCCTGTGCCGAGGCGCCCCCCAGGTGGAAGACATTGGTCATCAGCGACGGCAGCATGGAAGCGACTACGGCACCGAGTCCGATGAACAAACTCTGCATGGCGAAGCCGCGCGTGCGCTGCTCCTCCGGCAGCAGGTCCGCAACGAAGGCGCGAAACGGTTCCATGCTGATGTTGATCGATGCGTCCAGCACCCAGAGCAACCCCGCCGCCATCCATAAAGCGGAAGAACGCGGCATGAGCACCAGGGCAATAGAACTGAGAATGGCTCCTGTCAGGAAGTATGGACGCCTCCGGCCCAGCCGATTCCATGTGTGGTCGCTGGCGTGACCGATGAGCGGCTGCACTAACAAGCCAGTGAGCGGCGCCGCGAGCCAGAGGATGGGTATCTGATCGGCGCGCGCGCCAAGGTATTCGTAGATAGCGCTCATATTGGCCATCTGCAGCCCCCAGCCGAACTGGATGCCGAGAAAGCCGAAACTCATGTTGAAGATCTGCCAGAAGCTGCGCGGCGGTTTCTGCATGGGTCCTCAAATCGTCGTGGGCCGCTGTAGTTTACGCGAAATTCCGCGGTTCCGGCGCGGAGGAATCAGTTCGCCCGTCGCAGGCTTCGGACACCAAATACAACGACGGGAGTGGGCGAGTGCCAGCCTTTCTTTCCGCGCCCTTTCAGGCGCATGGGATAATGCGGCGGGGTTCAGGATTTCCTAGTAAGCGCGTTCCACATGAAACGACTCGGGATCTGCATTTCAACCTTCCTTGTGTTGTTGCCCGCGATCGCAGTGGGGCAATGGCGGACTCTCGGCCCATGGACACTCGCCGCGCGCAACGCGAACGGAATCGAACTGTCGGCGGGGGCCGCGCGTCTGTGGGTTACGGCGATCAGCCCAATGGTCGTGCGCGTCACCTATGCCCCGACCGGATCGTTCGCGCGCGAAGCGTTCAGCGTCGTGGACCATCCGGCCTTCTCCGCACCCATGGTGAATGTGCAGGACGACACGGCGGTCGTGCGCATCTCCACCGGAAACATCGGCGTTGACGTCTCGAAAGCCGACGGTTCGGTCACGTTTGTTGACAATGCGGGACACGTGATATGCGCTGACGCCCCCCGGCATCCGCCGTCGTGGAACGGCGAGGCTTTCCACGTCTGGAAGGACATGCCGAGCGACGAGCATTACTACGGGTTGGGTGATAAAGCCGCCACGGTGGACCATCGCAATTACGCTTTCACGATGTGGAACACGGACGCATTTGGCTGGAACGAAGGCAGTGATCCGCTGTATAAAAGTGTCCCCTTTTTCTTGGGCGTCCGCAACGCCAATGCCTACGGTATATTTCTCGACAACTCGTTTCGCAGCAGCTTCGATTTCGGAAAGGCGAGCCGGAGCGAGTACTCGTTCGGCGCCGATGGCGGTGCCCTCGACTATTACTTCTTCTACGGCCCGGCGCCGCGCCAGGTTGTCCAGGAATATACGGAGTTGACGGGCCGGACGCCCTTGCCGCCGCGCTGGGCGCTCGGCTTTCAGCAATCCCGCTACAGCTACTTCCCGGAAGCGCGGGTTTACGAAATCGCGCGCCAGTTCCGAGATCGGAAGATTCCCTGCGACGTCCTGTACCTTGATATCGACTATGAGCAGGACCATAAGTCGTTCACCATTGACCGCCTGAAATTTCCAACCTTCGAGAAAATGCTCGCCGACCTGGCGCATCAAGGATTTAAGGTAGTCACCATTGTTGACCCGCACTTGAAACAGGAGCGGGGCTACCCACCGTTCGATGAAGAGCAAGTCCACGGCTACTTTGTCCGCAACCCTGACGGCAGCGAGTATGTCGGCCCGGTGTGGCCTGGCACTAGCGTGTTCCCCGATTTCATGCGTGCGGACGTGCGAAGGTGGTGGGGCGGCTTGATCGGCGAATGGATGAAACAGGGCGTCGCCGGCATCTGGAACGACATGAATGAGCCGGCAGTGTTTCGTTACCCGGAAAAAACAATTCCGCTCGGCGCCATAGAAGAGATCGATGGGCGAAAGACCGACCAGCGCGAGACGCATAACCTCTACGGCATGCAAAATGTACGCGCCACCTACGACGGGCTGCTGCATGCACAACCCAACACGCGCCCCTTCGTGCTGACCCGAGCGGGCTTCGCCGGGACCCAGCGCTTCTCCGCCACCTGGACGGGCGACAACCAGTCCACGTGGACACACTACCGGCTGACTGTCCCGACGCTGCTCAACCTCGGGTTATCAGGCTGGACGATGGCAGGAAACGACGTCGGCGGGTTCGACGGCAGCCCCACCCCCGATCTGCTGACACGATGGATCGAGCTCGGCGCCTTCGAGCCCATGTTCCGCGACCATACCTCCACCGGTACGCGAGACCAGGAACCGTGGGTCCATGGCCCCGAACACGAGAGAATCCGCAGGCGCTACATCGAGTTGCGCTACCGGCTCATGCCCTACCTCTACACCTGGATGGAGGAGGCCTCGCGCGTGGGTGTGCCGCTGATGCGGCCCATGTTCTTCGAATTCCCGCAGAGCGACGCTTTCCGCGAACCCGGCAGCAACGATCGCGAATTCATGTTCGGGCCCGACCTGCTGATCGCACCGAAACTCACCGATGAACTCGATCCGATCAGCGTCACGCTTCCTGAAGGGGGCTGGTACGATTTCTGGACAGGCTCGAAGATCGAAACATCGAAAGTCAGCGTCGATCCCTCGCTCGATTCGCTTCCCATTTACGTCCGGCCAGGTGCCATCTTTCCGATGCAACAAATCACCCAGAACACGACCGAGAAGGCGTCGGGGCCGCTGCAGTTACGCGTTTATCCCGGCCCCGATTGCCGCGGTTCGTTTTACTGGGATGACGGCGCAACCTTCAACTACCGCCGTGGTGATTTCGCGCGCAGCGATTTCACCTGCACGGCGCGTACAGACAGCGTCACCCTGAAGATCGGCGCACGCGAAGGGAGCTACGCTCCCCACTGGATGGAGGTGGCGATTACGGTTTACGGCCTCGCACGCGCTCCGCAAGGTGTCCTGGCGTCCGGTCACCGCGTATCCAGCCAGTACGACCCCGCCTCGAAGAGCGTGACCTTTACGGTCCCGTTGACGGCCGGCGCGCAGAGCCTTGACGTCAAATACTGACACGGACTTCGCGTCGGGCCGGCCGATGGCAGTTGGTCCATGTGGCCACTCGACGCCAACGTTCGCCCGTGCCTGTTGTCCTTCGCCAAAACTAGAGGCCAAAAACCGGCACCTAGGCTGTACAGCAAACGCTGGGTGATGTAAGTGTCTGAAAAGTTTGGAGGCGCGGGCCGGAATCGAACCGGCGCATAAAGGTTTTGCAGACCTCTCCCTTACCACTTGGGTACCGCGCCGAGACATTGGGCGATTTAGGATTTCGTCATTAGCTGATTGCGTTCAGAGCAACGCGATCCCGGTCTTCAATAGCAAATCACAAATCGGAAAATCGGAAAATCACAAATCAGCAAGTCACCAATCACCAACTCACCCAGTATCATAGGCCGTGCCTGCCAGCACTACTACTCCGCGAGCAGAACTTCACACTCATCTCGGCGGCGCTGTCGATCCGCCGATCCTCTGGTCCATCGCCCATCGCCAGGGCATTCGCCTGCCCACCAAGGACTATTGGGAGTTCGAGGCGATGGTGACCATGTCGGAGAACGAGCGCAACACCGGCCTCAACCAGATGAACGAGAAGTTCTATCGCTGGACGGAACTCATCCAGTCTTCGCCCGAGGCCATCCAGGAATCCGTCGCGAGCGTCATCGGCGGCGGATACCGCAAGTGCAACCTCGTTTTGCAGGAACTGCGCTTCAACCCGATGTTCCGCAACCGCCGCGGCGAGCGCGACCTCGACCACATCATCAACGCGGCGCGCTGGGGACTGGAGCACGCGCTCGTCGAGTATCCGCAGGTCAAGGCCGGCATCATCCTCATGATGGACCGGCGCCTCACTCTGAAGCAGAACGAGATCATCGTCGACAAAGCGATCCGCTACAAAGGGCGCGGCATCGTCGGCATTGATCTCGCCGGTCCCGACCGCCGGAATTTCTCGATGAAGAAGATCGCGCCGCTATTCAAGCGCGCTAAATCCGCGGGTCTCGGTGTGACCGTGCATTGCGGCGAGACCGGCGACCTCGACGAGTTGCGCTACGTCGTCCGCGAGATCAAGCCGCACCGCATCGGACACGGCATCGCCGCCGCCCGCGATCCCCGTCTGATGAACGAGATCGCCGCCGCCGGTATGACCCTCGAAGTTTGCCCCACCTCGAACCTGAAGAACCGCATGGTCAAGGACACCAAGCAGCTCAAGGACGTCATCCGCCGCCTCGCCGACCACGGCATTCCCATGACCATCAACACCGACGGCCCCGAACTGTACGACACCAACGTCTACAAGGAGCAGCAGTTCCTGCTCAAGATCGGCGCCATGACCCGACACGAGATCGCCCGCTGTAACCAACAGGCCTTTATCGCCAGCTTCATTGATGGAGCGGCGACAACAGAGTGCGGCTGACCGGCTGACCGCACCTCGGACAGAATCGGGCGGTCCCGATTATCGCGTGTCCGTTCAGGCAGTGGTCCATCTGGGAATCGATTCGCGCTGCTGAGTACAAGATTGCCGCCGCACCGACGTAAAACATCATCCACCCGGCCGCAGTTCGGGCACACGTGACACGCCCCTGTAGGAACCCCGGGCGTCCCGGCAAACACGGCATGCCGGCGCGTCTCCGGGGCCGACTTACCGCACATATGCCCGGCACCGACAATCCATGCGGTCGCACCGCTCGCCCTGCGCGCACGAACTCCGCGCTGACCAAGACGCTTTGAGGCGATTAGTGGGTTAACGCTGTGGATAACAAGCGCAGACCTCACTAACGTGTGTGATAACGCGGGTGGTAAATAAAAACGGCACGATAGGGAAAGCTGCGAAAGGATCCCCGGTAACGTCGGCGTTCGAGAGCAAATGGAGGGGCGCCGTGCGAAGAGTCTAAAGACGCGCAGCCCCGATTCTGGGGAAAGTGGTCGCACTGCGCCAGGGGTGTGCAGCCTCTACATCCCAGAAGGCGCAGATTCTATGCCGGGGCGATTCCGACCGTCAAATTACGTTGGTTTGAAGCCCGGCTGACCATTGGCTGGCGTCAGCCTATTCGTCGCTTGGATTATTTGTGGCGGCGGTCGCTATCAACGGCGAGTTGGATGGTGCGCCGTTCGAGGAATCCGGGCTTCTCCAGCATGTCCTTGGTGAGTTGGTAGAGCCGCTTCTCCTCAGGCGTCATCTCGCGGCTGAACTTGTTGATGAATTCCCGCTCGATCTTGCTTAAGTCTGGTATTAGCTCGACTCGGCTGGCGCGCACCCGTATCATCGGTGTTAGGATGCGGAGCCACTGCTGATTGGTTTGGTTAATGCCACGAACTCAGCGAATGGCACATATCGGCAAAGCCCCGGTGCAACCAAAACCAGAGTTTCTGCTTCCAACCGCCATGCCGGAAACGCGCCCGCCCGACATTGAGACATTCGCTCGCCAGTTCAAAGCCAAGTACGGTCTAGAAATGACAACCGAGGAACGAAAGTTCTACCAACTTACCAAGAACCTGCTCGACAACCCGCCAGAAGACGCTGATGGCAACGCAGCCTAGTACTCTACAACGACTCTTACATGATTTGGCCAACCGCATGCACATTGCGAGCTTCGCGCTCCATCTATTGACCGTCAACCCACCTGATGGGATCGACCCAGAACTGCGCGGCCGCATGCTCGCGATGGAAAAGGCACTGGTGGCGGCGATGGATGCGATACACGAGATGCAAAAGCTCGCCCGCGGCGATGGAGCAGCCAGCCCGCCGGATGCCCCACCCTAGCCGATTTTGCTGGGGTGGGCCTTCCGGGCTCCCGCCTCAGCACTGCGCCACTGCCGCCAGCATCGCGCTCAGCAGGTCGCGCTCCCGGATGTGGCACGGCCCGCATTCAGGATCGGTGCTGCCGATGCAGATCACCCTTCGTCCGTTCGCCACCAGCGCCCGGCACAACGAACACTGGTCCTCCGACTGGTAAGCCGAGTCGAATATCACCAGGTCGCTCGCCTGCCCGCTCCACAGCTCGCGCTCGAGTTCCCCGGCGCCCGACACCCACTTCAGCATCACGCCGGCGTGGTATGCCTGCATAAAGCTCGGGTGCGCGTCCGTCTTCCTTCCCACAATCGTCGCCACCGGCTTGAAGGGAGCCCATCGATTGAAATTGCCGAGTTCAGCCATGGCGCACCTCCTCGGACATCGGTGCAAATTGCCGACCAGCCGACGCTTCTCTGTCCTGCTCGCCCTGCAGCATTTCCGAAATCTGCCTGGCTGCGTACTTGATCACCCGCAGCCGGCGCTGAGCCATCACCGGGTCGGGTTCGGACGCCAGCAAAACGTCCGCTTCGCCATGGATGACGGTTACGAGCTGCAAAAGTTCATGGGTCACTTGACTCATTACGAAAACCTCCTGAGTAGGTGTCCGTGGCAATCGAAGCAGGTGTTTCAGTCGTGCAGTGCAGGCAAGGCTAACCTCTGCGTTAGCATCAACGCTAACCCGGGCCGCGCCGCGCCAGGGCGGACACGCGTCACCGCCACCTGTGACCGCCGTCACATACGGACGGTTTGCAAGTCTCAGCGCTGCTCGGCGTGGGTTCATCTGTTGCAGCAAAGCGCGGCTCACGCACTACCGTAATTTTGTTGGTACCGACAACCATTCCACGGGAACTCTCATCTATACTGCGTTCCGACTATGGCCCCATTCCGGCTCACCCGTGGGAATCTCTATGCCGACATCATGGTCGACCGTCGCGGCCCTTCCGACATGTGGATGTACGTTGTCCAGCGGGAAGGCTCTCCCGAGATCCTTGCGATGGGTTCGTGCCAATCCGAAGACGAGGCACGGGCTGCCGCTGCCCAATCAATGAAGCAGTTTATTTCTCGTCCAAATTCGTTTTCGGCCTGACCCCGTTCACCGCGCCCACCCTGCTTCGCTCCGCGGCAACCCAGTCGTTCACACTGACGAACACCGGGAACGCTGCACTGGTGATCTCCTCGGTTACGGCGGGCGGTGATTTCGCAACCTCGACGGATTGCGGCACGATCGCGCCGGCCGCCACGTGCACCATCACTGTCATTTTCCGGGGCAGCCGACCCGGTGGTCACGTCGGGAACAAACGGGAGCACGGGAGTTGCTCCCGTCGCACAGCCCACACGGTCAGCAACCCTGTATACCGTACCCGACGCTACGCTACCGATGCCGACCTTGCGCACGCTCACGGCTTCACCGACGACGCTGTCGTTCGCCGGCGTGACGTCGGAGCGGACGGTCACCATCAGGAACTCCGGTGACGATCCCGTCGCGATTCCTAAGATCGTGGTCAGCTCCGGATATTCCGAATCCCACACCTGCGCCGCCTCACTCGCCGTCGGACAGGAGTGCACGATCACAGTAGCAGCCGCCGCCAAAGCAAATGCCGGCGCGCTGAAGATCAGCACCAGCTCAGGAAGGCCCTTGACGGTTGCGCTCGCCCCGAGCACGGACCGGGACTAGCTGTCTTTGCGATAAAGCAGATCGCGCATGGCGCCGCGTCGCGCGGCGTTCCGTTCGTTCTCGGAGCGGCGTTCGTCCGCGTTCAGGCGCTGCTTCCCGGCTCCGCCGCCCGCATCCGATTCGCTGCAGTTCGGACACCGGTTCGCCAGGCCCGGCTTGTCCGGCCTCAATTCGAACTCTTCTTCACAAACTACGCACTTACGGATCGGAAACGCCATACCGGTTTAGATGATAAGGAGCTTGGAGGCGCGGGCCGGAATCGAACCGGCGATAGAGGTTTTGCAGACCTCGGCCTTACCACTTGGCTACCGCGCCAAATCCGGTTGTAAGTTGTACGTTGTAAGTTGGCGACACGCAAACCTCAAAACGTGCAACCGGTAACGCTCAACCGTATGAAGCAAACCCTCGCGTGCGGCGAGGGTTCTGGAATCTGGAGCGGGAGACGGGATTTGAACCCGCGACTTCGACCTTGGCAAGGTCGCAC
>CAZLJE010000026.1:0-80953 GCA_964559835.1 uncultured Terriglobales bacterium | reverse complement strand
TCGAAGAAAGTGTGGTGGCGCGCGGTGTAGCCCACGTTCTCGAGATCATTGTGCTTGCCGCCGGCGCGGACACACTTCTGCGAGGTGGTGGCGCGGCGGTAATCGCGCTTTTCGACGCCGAGGAAGACGTCCTTGAACTGGTTCATGCCCGCGTTGGTGAAGAGCAGAGTGGGGTCGTTCGCCGGGACGAGCGACGACGAGTGCACCTCGCGGTGTCCGCGTTGGACGAAATAGTCCAGGAATTTGCGCCGGATCTCGTTGCCTGTCATGAGAAAGTCGCTAGTCGCTGGTCTCTAGTCGCTAGGACTGCGGCGGGCGAATAGGTGATTTTACCATTCATATTCGAATCCACCACGGAGGCACGGAGCCACGGAGAAGAGGAGATCTAAGCAGTTTTCCTCCGTGACTCCGTGTCTCCGTGGTTAAATTCCTTGTCATGCCTTTCAAAACGCGCCGCCGCGACGACTGGAATGAACAATCGCTCTACGAGTGTGCGGTAGCTGCGCTGGGGCGGAGGATGCGGACGGTCGCCGAGTTGAAGCGGTTCCTGCGGGCGCGCGTGGCGGAAGGTGAGCTGGGCGACGCGTTGATCGAACTGGTCATTCGCAGGCTGAAGGACCAGCGGTATCTCAACGACACCGATTATGCCGC
Source organism: uncultured Terriglobales bacterium (assembly GCA_964559835.1). Lineage (GTDB taxonomy): Bacteria > Acidobacteriota > Terriglobia > Terriglobales > Acidobacteriaceae > DAISJI01. The sequence continues at coordinate 80,302 of CAZLJE010000026.1, read as the reverse complement.
AAGCTACTCGTCGTTGCGACGCGACAACGAGAAGTTCGGCCGCATGCGAGTGGTGACCGAACTGAAGTCGCGCGGAGTGCACGGCGACATTATCGAGAAGACAGTGGGCGCCGCTTATGAGGGCATCAACGAGGAGCAGCAGGCGAGAGAATTCCTGCGCCGCAAACGCCTGCAAAAGCCGTCGAACCAGAAAGAAGCGGCGAGAATATTCCGGACGCTGGCCCGCGCCGGCTTCCGCACGCGCACGGCGATCGCCATCCTGAAGAAGTGGGACGTGGACGAAGAAGTCTTAAGCGCGCTGGAAACGGAAGAGAACACGTAGATTACTTGCCAGCGATGGCGTTGAGCGCGGCGCTCCGGTTTTCGGGACGGAGCGGCATGAATCCGACGCCCTCCACAACCAGTTGTCCATGGTTAGAAAAGACCCACTCCGCGAATTCGCGGACCGATGGCCGGCTTTGATGCGGCAGGTACCAGTAGATGAAGCGCGCGACAGGATAACTGAGGTTGCGCAAGGTCGCTGACGTAGGCTCGACCGCCGCGCTTGTGCCGGCGGCTCGAATGGCGAGCACGCGGACGTCGCCACTGGGGTATAGGCTGGCGTATCCGATCGCGTTCGGATCGCCCGCGACGACGGCGACCAGTTCCTTGGCCGTAGTCTTTCCCCAATAGGGCGCGGGCTCGTCTCCATGGAGGACTGTCGCCTGAAAGAAATCTTCCAGGCCGCTGGTACTCTCGCCGGCGAAAAGGCGGATGGGTGCGTCGTGTCCGCCCAGTTGCTTCCAGTTGGTCACCTTGCCGGAGTACATGGCGCGCAGGTCGGCGACGGACAGCTCTTTGATCGGATTCGACGGATGCACGTAGAAAACGGCATATTCAATCCCGATGGGCACTCGCACCACGCGACCCGCGCTCGCTTTGAGCGGACTCTTGAGCTGAGCGATGTCGACCTGCCCCTCGGCCAGTTTGGCGGCGGCGTTGTTGCCTCCGCCTCCAGCGATCTCAAAGGTGGGATCCCCCTGGGCATGTTCCTGGCGGTACAAAGCGCTCAAGCGCTGCGCGACATAAATCATCGTGTCCTCGCCGCGGATCCTGATCTTCTCCTGGGCGGGAAGGCTGGTCGCAGATATCACGAGGACGGCGAGGACGGCGGCGATCCGCTTCATCAAGGACTCCGTAAAGTGCAAATCCGCATTGTGGCTGCCGGATGTTAGCCGCAGGTTACAACCGCGATGACTTCAGTAACGATCTTGGTTAGTCTCCGATCAGAAAAGCCTCCCGAAATCGAACCTGTGCCAATTCCGGATTCCACGCGAACCATTCCGGCACAAACGCGCTCGCCAAAGAAGCAACCTGCGTTTCAATTAGGTCATGGCCGCCACGCCGGAGCCCGTCTCGCGAGCACAGCCGCCCCCTGCGACGATGACGGCGGAAGCGTTGCGGGAGCTGCGCGTCAACCTGCAACTGGAGGTGCGCGCGTGGGGGATCGACGCGGCCGGCAAGCCGTTTTCGCGTGTGGCGAGGACGGTCGAGATCAGCGCGCTGGGCGCGCGTCTCACCGGTCTCGATGGCGTGCAGAACGGCGACATTATCGGACTGCAATACGGTGAATCTAAAGCCCGCTTTCGCGTCGTGTGGGTGGCGGATGCGGCCGCCCAGCGGACTGGATCCGTAGGAGTAGAGTGTGTCGAACCCGGCAAGTGCATCTGGACCGCGGTGCTGGAAGAAAAGGCTGCCGCCGCCAAGGCAGACGCGCCCATGTTCGCGCCCGCGCTACCGCCGGGAATCCCGCCCGCACCCGATGCCGCGCTGGATGGAGATTGGCCCGAGCGGGACAGGCGGCGATACCCGCGTTTTGCTTGTAGCGGAACACTGAGGCTGAAGGAGATCAGCAATGGATTCGCCACCGCACAGAAGCTCACGGACATCAGCCTGGGCGGCTGCTACGGCGAGTCGATGGCGCCGTTTGCGCGCGACACTGTGCTCGACGTGGTCCTGGAGATTGGAGGCGAACGAATCGCCGCGCGTGGGATGGTGCGCACATCTCATCCGTCGATGGGCAATGGCATCGGATTCACCGAAGTGGCGCCGGAGGAATGGAAGAAACTGGTGAGCGTAGTGCGCCACTTCGGCGGCGAGAACCTGGTATTCGATGCGCCCTCCCAGCCGGAGATCGGCGACGCCATTGAAGCCCTACTGTCACTCCTCCAGAAGAAAGGTGTGCACATTACGCGCGACGAGTTCCTCGAGGAACTCAAGCGCCGGATGACCGCAACCGCGAAGGCAACCTAGCAGTCCGGCTCCACGACACTCGCAAATGGCAAGAGAACGCCTGATACCAGTCGAGGTAAATCGGTCAGTACAGTAGTTGAGTTGTCGCTCACCATTGTTATTGCCGTACAGCAGAAAATGCGTGCCCTGCGGAGCGAAGTAGGTTAACGTAAGCGGTTCCTTCCCGGACACTCCAAAGGATTTCTATGCGCCGCCTACTGCCTATCGCCGCGTGTCTGTCGGGTTTGTGTTTATTCGCTACGTTGAACCTGGCTAGCGCTCAGGCGACGATCCACGTTCCCGCCGATCAGCCGACGATCCAGGCCGGAATCGATGCAGCGCAGACCGGGGATACTGTTCTGGTTTCCGCAGGAACCTACCACGAACACATCGATTTCAAAGGCAAGGCGATCACGGTCGCAAGCGCCAGCGGCCCCGACACGACGATCATCGATGGCGACCTTACTGCGACCGTGGTGCGCTTCCATACCATCGAAACCAGCGCGTCGGTGCTGCAAGGTTTTACCGTCCGCCACGGGAAGGAAGCACAGAACTCGTTCACGGAAGGAGGAGGCATCTCAATCGTATCCAGTTCACCGACCATCAGCGGGAACGTGATCGTGGACAACCAGGGTTGCGACGGTGACGGCATCTACGTCCAATCTGGGTCGCCGGTGATTCAAAACAACGTGATCAGTAGAAACACGCAAACTACGTGTTCCGGCGGCAACGGCGGCGGTGGAATCGGCCTCCTCGGCGGAAATAACACGAAAATCATCGGGAACATCATCACCGACAACGTGAACTACGCGTTCGGCGGCGGAATTGGGATGAATGGCGGCGGGACGCCGCGCATCGAGGCGAACTACATCGCGCGCAATACCAGCTCGCAGGGTGGCGGGATCGGGATGGTCAATAGTTCCAGTCCGACCTTCGTCAACAATGTGATCGTCTCGAATAAAGGTTCGCAGGGTGGTGGCGTGTACTTCGCGCTGCCCTCGGGCGCGAAACCCATATTCCTCAACAACACTTTCGCCGACAACGACGCTCCGAGTAGCTCGGCGTTGTTCGCCAGCCCTTTTGACACGGTGCTGGTGACCAACAACATTATTGCCGCAAAGACAGGACAGACTGCGATCTTCTGCCAACAATTCAACGCCACGGTCTCGCCGGTTTTCAGCTACAACGACGTTTATAGCTCGGGGGGAGCGCTGTACGCCGGAATCTGCTCCGACCAGACCGGCAGTAACGGCAATGTCTCTGCGGATCCGCTTTTCTCGAATGCTGCCGCCGGCGACTATCACCTCAGCTTCAATTCGCCTGCAATCGACATCGGCAACAACTTGGCCCCGGGGATGTCCTCAACGGATTACGATCAGAACCCTCGCATCGTGATCGGCAAAACCGGAGGGAACGCGATCGTCGATCTTGGCGCTCTCGAATACCAGGGCGCCACCACGATGACGGTGTCGCCATCGTCACTCACCTTTGCCGCACAGAAGGTCGGTACCCGCGGTGATCCACAGGCGTTGACCGTAACGAATACCGGCAGCCGCACGCTGCGGTTGAAGCCGTTCGCGATCGGCGCGGATTTCACCGAAACGGACAACTGTGTCGGACCGTCGGGAGTCGCTCCCGGCGCATCCTGCGCCGTCAACGTTGTTTTTGTTCCCGCCACGGCGGGGCCGCATGCCGAATCCGTGGTCATCACCGGAAGTAATGTCGTCGATGCGCCATCCACCGTATCCGTGACTGGTACAGGTACAGCTCCGGCTATCAGCGTTGTCCCATCGTCACTCACGTTCTCCGACCAGTTCCTGTATACAACCAGTGCAGCACAGACGGTGACGGTAACGAATATCGGCGATGCTGGTCTCGTGATCGGTTCCATTGCAGCGTCGGGCGATTTCTCGCAAACCAATAATTGCGGAACGCTGGCGCCGAACGCTGCATGCACAATTTCGGTCACGTTCACGCCAACCGTCACGAAGACCCGAACAGGCGCGATCGCGATCCAGGACGACGCCGCAGGCTCGCCGCACGCGGTGTCGCTCACCGGCAACGGCGTCGGGCCGGAGATCTCGTTCTCTCCCACCGCCTTGTACTTCACGCCGCAATCGGCCGGCACGATCAGCAATCCGCTGCCTGTCACGGTGACGAATACAGGCGGGTATGACCTGGTCATCTCGTCGGTCCAGATCACCGGCGACTACTCGATCCAAAGCAACAATTGTGTGGCGACGCTTGCTGCGGGCGGCAGTTGCCAGGTATCTGTGCAGTTCTTACCTACGGCGACCGGCCCAAGAGCAGGCTCGTTGACGTTCGCCGATAACGCGTCGGCCAGTCCTCAAACGGTGGCTCTGTCCGGGCAGGGCACAGCGCCCATCCTACAGGCGTACCTGACGAGCGCGTTCCCGACGACGATCTATACCGCAACCACGTCGCAAGCGTTTGCCGTGCTGAAGAATATCGGGAGCGAGCCGCTGATCTTTACCTCGATCACGGTCGCGGGCGACTCGTTTTCGCAGACGAACAACTGCACGGCGCCGTTAGGGATCGGCAGCTCCTGCTGGGTGACGATCACCTTCACTCCTACTTCGGCTGGGACACTGACCGGCGCATTGAGTATCAGCAGCAACGCACTCGGCAGTCCCGCCACGCTGAACTTCTCGGCTACCGCGCTGGCCGCATATCCCGTACCGACACTGACCAGCATGACCCCGACAGCGCTTACGATCGGCTCCGGTTCCACTACCCTGACCGTTACCGGTACGAATTTCTATCCGGCGACGACTATAGCTCTCGACGGAGTGACGCTCACTACGGCATTCGTGAGCTCGACTCGACTCACGGCTACAATTCCTTCGACCCTCACCAGCGACTTCGGCGAGCACGCGATCACGGTGACTACGCCGTCCCCCGGTGGAGGCTCCTCGGCAGCTTTACCGCTTCTGGTATACCGGGCGGTTCAGGTATCGGCGCGCGACATGGTGTATGACCGTTTCCGCAAGCTGTTTTACGCAACGGTCGCCAGCGGCTCGCCCCAGTACGTGAACAACATAGTCATTATTGACCCGCGGACCGGGGCGGTGACGCCACTGATCGACCTGGGAGCTGAAGGGGACCGGTTGGCGATCTCCGATGACGCCGAGTTCTTATGGGTCGGCATCGATAGCGCCCATGTCGTAAAGCGCCTGAACCTGTATTCGCAGGTGATCGACATTACTATTCCGTTGGGCACGAGCGGCTTCCTCGGTCCGTATGTGGCTGGCACTATTTTCCCGCTGCCCGGGTCGCCGCGTTCGGCGGCGATCACGCTGAATGTAACCACCACGACGACGCCACCGGACAAGCTCGTCATTTACGACGACGACGTGCCACGTCCGAATAGTTACGGCGGCGGGTGGCCGACCTTTATCACGACCGTCTCTGATCCGACCGTGCTCTACGTCGGGTCAAGCTCAGTTTCTCCCCCGACACTGAACGTCTTCAAACTCGATGCGACGGGTGTAACGCTCACGAACAGTAAATGGAACTCCGGTATGGGCTACATCACCAGCGATGGCTCGCATCTTTTCAGTGCTTGATCCTGCGACGTTGAACCAGACGGGCTTCTTCAGTTTTGCAAATCCTTCTCCCAGCTACATCAGTTCAGAGTTCCCCGAACGCGGCACACAACGGCTATACATGGTGAGCCAGGTGTATGCCGGTTCGTCATATCAGGCGGCCATCTATGCGGGAAATACGCAGACGCTCACGACTTCGCCTCCGTTGTTAATCCCCGTACCCTATGTTTACGGGAATTTCCTCAACCTCACGCGGTGGGGCTCCGATGGCGTGGCATTCCACGCATACAGCGGATCCACGAACCTGGGCGGCTTCAATGCGAATGATCAGATCGTATTTGCCCGGACAAAGTTGACTAATCCAACATCGGGAACAAACCCGGTGCCGTCGATCTCGTCGCTATCTTCGTCCGGCGTGCCCATGCGAACCGCCAATACAGTCGTGACCGTGATCGGCTCAAATTTCGTTCCCGGCGTGACGGCTTATTGGAACGGCGACGAGCGCAGCACCGAGTACGTGGATGCGACTCACCTGAACGTTTATCTGCCCGCAACGGATTTCTCGACGGTGGCGACGGCACAGATCACGGTCACGAATCCGCCGCAGGGTGGCGGGACGTCGAATGCTGTCCAGTTCGGCGTTACGAGCCCCGCTCCTGCCCAGCTTTCTGCTTCGTCTCTCGATTTCGGAAGCCAGTTCGTTTGGGTGCGTGGCTCCGGGTCCAGTGTCATCATCACGAATACCGGGGCGTCTCCGCTCCCGATCGCTTCCATCACGGTCACTGGCAGCTTTAATCAGGTGAACAATTGCGGTAGCGCCGTACCGGCGTTCTCGTCGTGCACGATGACGGTGACATTCGTTCCCTCCACCACCGGTTCCAGTACCGGCAGCCTTACCGTGCAGCACGACCTGGTAACGACTCCCAGCACGGTCGCTCTCAGCGGAACTGGCGTAGACATCGTCTTCTCGCTGGGCCGTCCGGGACGTTCTAGCCGGTCGAGTTTGCCCAGTTTGCAGCCGGCCGCGCGCGCCTTCGTGGCGCAGATGGAGGTGATCGGTGGTGCGGTTCTGGCCGAGTTCTCTTGTTCTGCGGCAGCGCATTGTTCCATCGCTCCAACGTCTGCCATGCTGCAGCCTGGCGTTCCATTCGAGTTATCAGCGGCAGCCGGAACGGCTGAATCCGTCCAGGTGCGCGTGAAGGCGCTGGGCCAAGTGAAGACGATCTCGCTGTCGAGGAACGGTCAACAATCTGTGAACACTGTGAGACCGGTGATTCCGCGGGATGAACCGGTGATTACGACTCAGCAGGCGCCCGCAGCGGGGGTTCGGAGTTCGGCGGCCCTGCCAGCAGTTTCTGGCGGCGCCTTGGGGGTCTACGCGGTCGGCGATCCGGTGAACGTCGTTTTGTCCGAACGCGACCGAATGTACGAGAAGTGGCTGCGCGAAGACGTCGCGTATCTAGCGACGCCGGATGAAGTCGCGCAGTTCAAGCAGTTGAATTCCGACCGTGAGCGCGACCGCTTTATCGAGCAATTCTGGGAGCGGCGCAGTCCGCAGCCGGGCAGTGCGCCGAACAAGTTCAAGGAAGAGCATTACCGCCGGATCGCCTACGCGAACGAACACTTCGCGACCAACATAGCAGGATGGAAAACGGACCGCGGCCGTATCTACATCGTTTATGGCCCTCCCGACTGGGTGAGGGACGAAAGACCTGCGAGCGCTGCCGCTCCCGCCGCGCAGCTCTGGCACTATGGTTCAATCCCGAACCAAGGCACGGACGTTACATTACGGTTCGTCGACGTGTGCCGCTGCGGCGATTACCGGCTGACATCGCCTTCGAGCGGGCACTAAGTTCCCGTCTGGAAGCGCAGGGACGACAGCGCGCTGAGATAGTCGTAGCGCGCGTTCGTGCTGCCAATAGCCGCTTCCGTCTGCTGCAACTGCGCCTGGCTCAATTCCACGATCGAGCCGAGACCCAGGCGGTAGCGCGTCTGCGCCAGATCGAGCGCGAGGTTCGCCTGCGTAAGTAACTGCTCCTGCACGCTGACGCGCTGGAATGCCGTCTGCGCCTGCAAGTATGTGACCTGCACGTCGCGGGCGATGCGGTCGCGCAGATCGCGCACCTGCTCCTTGAACGCTTCCGTGCGAATGTCGGCTTCGCGCGCGCGGGCAGAGAACTGGAAGCCGTTGAATACCGGAATGCTGACGTTTACGCCGACGGCTCCGTACCACGGAGAAAGTTGTGGGACGCGGACGGGAGTATCGCCGACAACGCCGAGCGCGCTGATCGTCGGGCGGCTGAGGTCATGCTCCGCGCGGCGAATGCGGTCTTCCGATTGAAAATGGAGTTGCAGGGCCGCGAGGTCTGGGCGCGACTGGAAAGCCTGCGCAATGAGGCTGTCGGAACTCGCGGGCGGAGCGGGTAGAGCGGCGGCGCTCTCGTCCACAAGCAGGTATGTCTGCTGGCGGTCGAAACCGAGAATAGCGTTCAGATTGGCGAAGGCGGCTTGCTGGCGGTTCTGCGCGTCGAGCAGGAGGAGCTTTGCCTGCGCGAGGTTCACGTTGGCGAAACTGAGATCGAGATCCGACTTGAGCTGAGCCTTCGTGAGCGCCTGGACCTGGTCGGCGGTGTCCTGGCGCGCGGTAACGGTCTGTTGCGCGACGTTGAGCAAAGCCTGTGCGCTGAGCGCGTTGTAGAACGCCTGGTCGATGGCGAGGGTGATGTCGGCGATGGTCGCCTGCTGGTCGGAATTACGCTCCTGCTCGCCGAGTTTCGCGGCCGCGACGAGGTTGCGCGTGCGTCCGAAATCGGTGATGACCTGCGAGACCGTCACGCCTCCGGCAGCGCGCTCGAAGACCACAGGATTGTTCAAGCCGCCCGCGGCGATACGGCTGCCTTCATGGGGCTCGACGGCGGTGAGGTTCGCAGTGGCCGACGGCAATTCGGCAGAGCGCACCACGCGCGTGACCTGGTGCTGCGCCAGCGCGAGCAATCTGGCGACGGAGATGCGCGGGTTGTTCTTGAGCGCGAGTTGCTCGGCGTCTTTGAGCGTGAGGCGGAGGGGCGCGGGATTCGGCGCCTGCGCGAAGGCAAGCGACACGAATCCCATGAGTGCGAGAACCACACAAAATTTTGCTTTCATTTTTTCGCTCACATGCTTTCTTGCGTCGTTGGTTCCTCTTCGCGGCGGTGGATGAGCAGGTAGGCCGCGGGGACCAGGAAGACAGTCACGACGACCGAGACGGTCAGGCCTCCGATGATGGCGCGGGCCAGCGGAGCGTACTGCTCGCTGCCCGCTTCGAGCGCGAGCGCCATCGGGATGAGGCCGAGGATCGTCGCCAGAGATGTCATCAGGATCGGGCGCAGGCGCATGCGGCAGGCCTCGGCCACGGCTTCACGGATGGGCTTGCCTTCGCGGCGCAGCACGCGCGTAACGTCCACGATCAGGATGCTGTTGGAGACGACGATGCCGGTCATCATGATCACACCCATCAGCGACATGACATTCAGCGTCGTGTGCGTGAGGAGCAGGAAGATGATGACGCCCGTGATCCCCGGGGGGATCGCCAGCAGGATGATGAGCGGATCGACGAAGGACGCGAATTGCGCCATCAGGATCAGGTACACCAGGATGATCGACAGCACCAGGCCGAGACCGAAGCTGGTGAACGACTGGTGCATGCCTTCGATCGATCCGCGGACAGCGACACGGACACCCGGCGGAAGAACGGTCCCTTTAACGATGGAGTCGACCTTCTTGCCGAGCGCGCCGAGGTCCTGCCCGGAGGGCGCGACGTAGACGTCGATCACACGGCGAAGCTGGTAATGATCGACTTCGGTCGGCGACTCGACGCGCTTGATGTCCGTAACCGCGCCGAGGTTCGTGGTGTCGGTGCCTTTGGGTGAGCGCAGCGGGATCTGCTTGAGGTCATTCAACGACTGGATCTGCGCGTCTGAGTACTGCACCGTCAGCATGTAGTCGTTGCCGGTCTTGGGATCGACCCAGTAGCTGGGCGCGATCATCTGGTTGGAATTGAGGGCGGTGATGACGTTATCCACCACCTCGCGCGAGGACAGGCCGAGGCGCGCCGACATTTCGCGATTCACATTGATCCGGAGCGCCGGGTAATCGAGATCCTGCGGGATGAGAACGTCGCTCACTCCGCTGAGGCTCTGCACCTTTCCGCGGATCTCCTGGGCGATCTCATATGCCTTGTCGAGATTGCTGCCGCTGACCTGGATGTCGATGGGCGCAGGCAGGCCGAGGTTGATGACGGCGTCCACGAGTCCGCCGGACTGGAAGTAGTCGGTCAGTTCGGGGATATCGTCCGCAAGCTTTTTGCGTACTCGTGCCATGTACTCGTAACTGCCGACCTTATGGTCTTCGTTCAAACTCACCTGGACGGTCGCGGTGTGCTGGCCGGAGTTGCTGGTGTACATGGAGGAGAAGCCGGGGGTAACGCCCTCGTTCGAGAGGATCAAGCGAAGATCGCTTTGGGGAACGACTTCGCGGATATCCTGCTCGACGCGCTTCACGTACGCGTCGGTGACTTCGAGGCGCGTGCCGGTCGGGGCTTTGAGGTTGATCATGAACTGGCCGGGATCGGTGCGCGGGAAGAACGAGATGCCGAGCGCCGGATACAACGCGAGGCTGAAAAGGAAGATGCCCATCGTGCCGAGCACCGTGGCAGCCGGGCGAAGGAGCGTCTTGGAAACCGCGCCGTCATAGCGCTTCAGCAGCCGTTCGTATCCCTTGTTGAAGGCGTGGACCAAGCGGCCAAAGCCGGACTTGCGGTGGTCGTGCCCGAGTTCGTCTTCCGCTTCCTCGAAGTGGATGAAGCGGGCGCAGAAGAGCGGCACCACGGTCATCGCCACGACGTACGAAGCGAACAACGACAGGACTACCGCCAGCGCCAGTGCAGTAAACAGGAAGCGGCTGACGCCGTAGAGGAACACGACCGGGAAGAAGACGATCGCGGTGGTGAAAGTTGCGGCTAGTACGGGGAGCGCAACTTCGCGTCCACCTTTTTCCGCAGCGACTTCCGGCGGTTCGCCCATTTCGAGGTGGCGGAAGATGTTCTCGAGCACGACGACCGAGTTGTCGATCAGTCGCGAGAACACCAGCGCCAACCCACCGAGCACCATCGTGTTGATGGTGCTGCCGCCGAGGTTGAGCGCGAGCAACGCTGCCAGCGCGGACAGCGGGATCGACAGCATCACGGCGATGGTTGCGCGCATGCTCCCGAGGAAAATGAGGATCATCACCGCCGTCAAGATCAGGCCGATGCCGCCTTCGTTGCCCAGGTTCTTGATCGCGGTCTTGACGTAGACCGACTGGTCGAAGACGACGTTCGGGACAAGCGATTTCGGGACGTCGACCAAGTGGTCGATGGCGTCCTTGATGCCGCTAACGATGGAGATAGTGTTGCTGTCGCCGCCCTGCTTGAGAACGGGAAGATACACAGACTTCTGGCCATCGACACGGACGATACTGGTCTGGATCTGCTGCGCGTCCATGGCATGGCCGACATCGCCGACGAGCACGGAAGCGTTGCCGACCGTCTTCAGCGGTAAGCGGTTGATCTCCTCCGTCGTCGGCAGCTGCGAGTTGGTGTAAATGTTGAAGTCCTTTGGGCCGATCTTCACGTCGCCGGCCGGAAGGATCATGTTCGAGTCGTTCACGGTGCGGACGACGTCCATGACGCTGATCTGGTTTGCCTGCAGCTTGACCGGATCGACGTAGACCTGGATCTGGCGGTATTTCCCGCCAAAGGGCTGCGGAACTGACGCGCCGGGGATGTTCGCCACCTGGTTGCGGACGTTGTATTGACCCAGGTCGCGCAGCTGAGTTTCAGTCATGCCTTGGCCCTTCAGCGTGATCAGGCAAACGGGCAAGCTGGACGCGTCGAACTTAAGGATCACCGGCGGCAGCGTCCCGGGAGGAAGGCGCCGCAAATCGGCCATCGCGAGGTTCGATATCTCGCTGACGGCGGCATCGGCGTTGAAGCCGGGCTGGAAATAAATCTTCACCAGGCTGACACCGGGCAGCGAGCGCGATTCCATGTGGTCGATACCGCTGCCGAGGGTGAAGAAGCGTTCGAAGCGACCGGTGATGTCGGACTCGATCTGCTCCGGCGGCATGCCGGAATAAAACGTCGCGACCACAACGACCGGAATGTTGATGTTGGGGAAGAGGTCGACCGGCATGCGCGCGACAGTGACAACGCCAACGACGCCGATCACCAGGCACAACATGATGATGAAGTAGGGATATTTAATGGCGAAGCCCGACATTACCGCTCACCTCCGCCATTCGGGTTGACGCTGGCGGTGACGAACTTACTGGGACGGGGGTCCACCAACTCGCCGGGCTGGTAGGAAGCTAGATTGCCGACGATCACGCGCTCGCCTTCCTGCAATCCGCCGAGCACCTGGACAAAATTCGGGTCCTCGATACCGGTGCTGATCGCGCGCTTCTCGACGCGGTTATGCGCATCGAGGACAAGTACGCTGGCTCTATCGCCATTTTGTTCGACCGCCTGCACGGGAACGGCGAGAGCGTCGTTGCGGGCAGCGGTCTGGAGACGAACGTCGGCATACATGCCAGGGGCGAGATGGTCCTTGGGATTGGGAACGTCGATCTCCACCTGCATGGTGCGAGTGGCCCGGTCGTAAGAATCAGTGAAGCGGGATATCTTGCCGGTGAAACTCTCACCGGTGGCTTGCACGCGGATGTCGGCCGGAGACCCGATGCGAAAGCTGTCCGCCAGTGATTCTGGGACCGGGACGCGCAGGCGCAACGTCGCGACCTGCGCCAGTTTCACGACTGGCATGGAACTGGCGTTCGAAGTGCCCGCCTGGATAAGCGAACCGGTGTCGGCGTAACGCCAGGTGACGATTCCGTCAAAGGGGGCCACGATGCGCGAGTAATCCTGGAGCGCCGAGACCTGTGTATGGTTGGCCTTGGCCATGTCCATCTGCTGCTGCGAAGCGGAGAGAGCGGCCTTGGCGGCGTCGACCTGCGCTTCGGCAGCACGGTCTTTCGCCTGGGCATCGTCGAGTTCCTGCTCGGCGATGAGTCCGGGACGCGCTTTTGCTGCCTGTTGGAGCCGGATGTAGCCGGCGTGCAACGCGGCATAGGAAGCTTCGGCGCGAGAGACTTCATGCTGCGCACGCGAGATCTCGTCCTTGCTGTGACGGACGCCTGCGTCGGCGCCCGCGACCTGCGCGTTCAACTCGGGGACTTCGAGCGTCGCAACGACTTGTCCGGTGTGGACGTGGTCGCCGATGTCGACGTTGATCCGCCGGATATAGCCGGCGACCTTGGCGTGGAGTTCTACCTCCTGGTAGGGAAGGAACTCGCCGGCCACGGAGAGGGAACTGGAGATGGGGCCGCGATGCGCCGTGGCGATGGCAGCACGAGGAGTGGTTTCGGCGGAGGCGGCGACGGCTGGGGGATGATCGGCGCGGAAGCCGAGGACGGCACACACAAGAACGGCTACGCACGCCAGCGCGATGAGCGTGTAGCGGGTACGAACCTGCATATTTTTTTCTCGCTCGAGTCGTAAGACTCAGTTCATGCAACGTCCGCTTAGCGGCGGAACGTGGGGTCCCAAAAGATCAACTGGAAAAGGGAATCAGAACCGGGTCGCAAAAATTGGCAGGAGGAGGCCGCGGAAAATGGTCGGACTTGTAGCTGAAAAGCTGCGGCGAGTGCGAAACGGGAGCAGGCGCGGCGGCGATCTTGCGGGAGGAAAAGCCGGCTACCAACGTCAGCGCAACCAGCCATAAGACGAGCAGCGGCGCCACGGCAAGCTGCATGTCCATCTTGGCGCCGCTCAGGCAGAGCTTGGTATTGGAGAGCGGATCGCACGCGCCGCCAGCATTACGGTAGACCGAAAGCTTCGCCGACAGCGCCAGGGAAAACACGAGCAGGCACAGCGACACGACCAAGAGGGCGCGTAACTTGTCGGAGTGCGATATAGATCGGTTCACAGACGAAGCTCTGCATTGATTTTGCCACAGTCGGCGGCTCTGTCAAAGCGTTGTAACCCAACATTAACTTTAGCGGCGTGTCGAAAAACCCCACCCTCCGCGGAAGGGTGGGGCAATCGATACGGTTACTGTTTGCCGAACCGAGCAGCTTCCATGTTGTCGCGGGTGGCGTCGTTGGTGCCGGTGATGCCCTGGACGCGCAGCTTGAAGTCGTCGGGGTTGGAGGCGTTTTCCAGCGCCGTGTCGTAGGCGATCAGGCCCTGCGTGTAGAGCCAGTAGAGCGACTGGTCGAAGGTCTGCATGCCGTACTGCGACGTTCCGGCGGCGAGCGCTTCCTTGATGGCGCGCGTCTTTTCCGGGGTGATGATGCACTCGCGGACGTAGCCGGTGGAGATCAGCACCTCGACGGCGGGCACGCGGCCGGCGGCATCGCAGCGGCGAACCAGTCGTTGCGAGATGACGGCGCGCAGCACGGCGGCCAATTGCAAGCGGATCTGCTTCTGCTCGGGCGGCGGGAAGACGGAAATGATGCGGTTGATGGTCTCGACGGCATCGAGCGTGTGCAGGGTCGAGAACACCATGTGGCCGGTCTCGGCGGCGTGCAGCGCGGTCTCGATGGTTTCCAGGTCGCGCATTTCGCCGACGAGGATCACGTCGGGATCTTGACGCAAGCTGGCGCGCAGGGCCGACCCGAAGGAAGGCGTATCGACCTCCACCTCGCGCTGGTTGACGAAGCCCTTCTTGTCGCGGTGCAGGAATTCGATCGGGTCCTCGATGGTCATGATGTGCTCGGGACGCGTCGAATTGATGCGATCGATCATCGCCGCCAGGGTCGTCGATTTACCCGAACCGGTAACACCGGTGACGAGCACCAGCCCGCGAGGCATGTCGCAGATCTGCTCGATGATCTTCGGCATGTAGAGTTCGTCGAGCGGGCGGATCTTGGTGGGAATGACGCGGAGCACCAGTCCGACGTTGCCGCGCTGCTGGAAGACGTTGACGCGGAAACGGCCGAGTCCGGCGACGCCGTACGCCATGTCGAGCTCGGCGTTCTCCTTGAACTTCTGTTTCTGGCGGTTGGACATCATGCTGAAGGCCATGCTGAGCATGTCCTCGGCCGAAACGCGGGTCTGGTCGGTCAGCGGGACCAGTTCGCCGTCCACACGGATGTGCGGGAAGTTACCGACCTTGAGGTGCAAGTCGGAAGATTTGCGCTCCATCGCGATACGAAGCAAGTCGTCAATTTGCATGGCTTTTCCGAGAAGCTGGATTGAGGGCGAAAGTTATCACGGATAGGCGCAAGGCTCAAGGCCGGGGCTCAGGGCTTATGGCTCATGGCTCAGGGCTCAGGGCTTATGGCTCATGGCTCAGGGCTCATGGCTTAGGGCTCAGGGCTTGGGGCTCAGGGCTTGGGGCTCAGGGCTTGGGGCTCGGGGCTTGGCAAACGCGTCGGCTTGATGTTGACCTCCAGGTCTTGATTACTCGTGGGTTAACTACGGGTAAGGGGTACCCCCCCTCCCCCTCGAACCTGCTCGGAAGCCGGGTCAAGCATGTGCAAGCTGCTGATGCGGAGGAGGTTACGCAGATTCCAAGTAGGTCCAGGTAACCTGAGGATACCTGGGTAACCCTGGGTAACCCATGGGAGAGCTACCCCCTCCCCGTTATCCCAGATGTCCCACAGGAAATCAGCCAAACTCGCAGATATCCCACAGTCCGTCCCAAGAGGCTGGCAACGGTGGCATTCTTACCGGCGAATGTTGTCAAAGAACTAACCAGGGCACGATGAAGACACCACACCCTTGCACCGCGAGGGTACGGAACGAGAGTAGCGCGCGATTGAGGGGCTGTATGTGGCGTGGGTCACATCGACGTGTGACGAGACAATGGGTTATCGGTTGATAGCATCGGTGAGTAGTGATTTGTTGATGTGGAGAAAGCCCCACCCTCCGCCGAAAGCGGGCGGAAGGGTGGGGCAACCGCTTCCATTCCTTTTCCTGGGCCAGCCCCCCGAGTTTATTGTCCCTGCTCGAAGCTCACGTTCATGATCATGTGGTCCAGTTCGGAGCCGGCCGCTTCACGCTTGTTTTTCAAACTGGCGATCTCGGTTCGCAGCGCGTTGAGGCGGTCCTCCTGCGAATCGAGCTGGCGGGTGTAACGCTGGAGGAGGGCTTTCTCCTCGGGCGTGCCCTTGAGCGCTTTCATGTTCTCGCGGACGCGGCCCTGGTCGGCGGTGATGGCGTCGATGTCCTGCTGGCGAAGACGCATGTCATTCTCGAGGCCGCCGATCTCAGCTTTCTTCAGCAGAATGCGGCGCATGAACTGTTCCAATTCGGGCGTGATGGTGCGCTGCGTGGAGTAATACGTCACCTGTTCGGGAGTAAGGGTGGAGAGCGCGATGTT
This sequence comes from uncultured Terriglobales bacterium, assembly GCA_964559835.1. Lineage (GTDB taxonomy): Bacteria > Acidobacteriota > Terriglobia > Terriglobales > Acidobacteriaceae > DAISJI01. The sequence continues at coordinate 64,068 of CAZLJE010000026.1, read as the reverse complement.
CGTCGTGTCGGGACGAAACTCTTTCACTTCCAGCTTGGCCGTGGAATCAGCATCCACCTTCACGACGAAGCGGTAGAACGACGCCGTGGTCTCTTCCGGCTTGAGGCCGTCGACGAGCTTCCAGCCGGCGCGCACCGGATGCTCGATGACGACTTCGCGCGCAGTGGTGTCGCTGTTGCGGACGACGTACTCGCGGGTGGCGCGCTCTTCGCGCGTGATCCACATTACGCCCTTGAAGATGCGGACCCGGGTCGCGGGCTCGAGGCGGCTGTCGTCGCGCGGAGTGATGCGGATCGCGGTATCGGCGGCGTAGGAGATGAGGCGGCGCTCGTTCGGTTTGACAGGCTGAAGCAGGCCTTCGCCGGAGAAGGCGCCGTCCTCGACGATGTTGAACGTGCCGGAATCGAGCGTGAGGCTGGTGCTGTTGGTGATCCAAAGGGCGCGAAGGGCGCGCTGGGTCTCGGAGTTCCAGAGCGTGACCTTCGCGGCGTCAATGCGTGAGTTGATGATGGGGACGAGAGCCGACTGGTCTTTGCCGATGGAGATGCGCTGCTTGAGGTCGTACTGGAAGAGGTCGCCGATCTCGCCGCCGGTAGCTTCGGCTTCGATCTCTTCCATGGCGTCTGCGACCGATTCGGAATTCATTTCGACGTTTTCAGATTCTGCGCTGACCGTGACCGTTTCCGCTGTGGCTCCTACGTTCAGCCGTCCATTGAATACAGTTCCCGTACGCGCCTGCATGTTCGTGTTGGCGCGAAGTTCGTTAAACCCTGGAGAAGAGATCGACAGCGTCACGTTTCCCGGCGGAACGTTGTAAAACGTGTAGCGTCCACTGGCGTCGGCGCGGGTGGATTCGGACCGGCCGTTCGCGCCGTGGTACGTCACCTGCGCATTGGGAATGACGGCGCCGGATGGGTCGGTGACAGTGCCTTGCAGAGACCCCGCGGGACCGACGCGGTAGACGCCCCCACTGATGCCACCGCCGTAGCCTGAGCCGACCGCTTTTGCAGGTGGAGGTGGAGGCGGAGCAGCAGGAGAAGCGCTTGCGAGCGCGTCGCGGTCGCCGCCTATTAGCGTGCCCTCGTGCGACTGCGGCACCAGCATCGCGGCTTGCGGGAGTCCGACCACCGGACGTCTCGCATAAAGTGGCTGCGAGATGTTCTGCACGAACGATTGCGGCGAGCCGGCGACGAGCGTCAGTTGTACGTTGGACCAGTCTTCGCCAACGGTGTTGTCGACGATTGCCCAGCCTTGCAGCAGTGGTTTAGCGTCCTTGCGGAGAACGATCCGGTAGGTGCTCTTCCAGATCGGCACCTCGCTGATGTAGCTGACGAACAGGTCGCGCTCGCCCTTGCCGGCGTCGCTGATGACCATGCGGCGCAGGTCGTTGCTGCGCGCCGATTCCAGCAGGTTCAGGTACCGGTTCACGTCCTGGCTGAGTTCTTTCTCGAGCACGCGGACGCTGGTGGATGGTCCCAGCGTAAACGTGCGGAGTTCGCCGGAGTCGGTGACGAGCGACAGTTCGGAGGTCTCGACCAAGTCTTCGGATTTCGGCGCGATGTGCGTCTTTTTCTCGATGCTGAGCACGCGTCCGACGGCGGTGGCGATCCCATTCCGGACCTCGACTCGCGAACCTCGGAGGGCGTTCAGGAAATCGGATTGCGTGGGTTGTTCACCGAGCGGAAGGCGGAGGCCGCGCAGGCGGACGTCGAGCGGGGCGATGGAGTCATAGCGGATGCCGGTCACGCGGCCTTCGCCGAGATCGACGACTGTCAGCGATTTCAGTACGTCATTCAGTTGCGCCGTCGTGAAATGGATGCCGAGTTCCTGGTCGCCATTGATGCGGCCGGAGTGCTCGAAGTATCCGACACCGTTCTTGTACAAAACGACGCGGCGCACGGGCAGTCCCGAGAGTGGAGCGGAAGGGGATTTGGTTTCCGCGTAAGCGAACGAAACAAGAAGCAGCAGGGCAAGCAAGTAGCGGCGCATAAAGTCCTCCCGTCCGTAGAACGGAGACACACTCTCCTGCTTGCATTAACTATTTGCGCACAAGAAAGGTTACGTCGGGCTGACGGCCTCGGCGAAAGCGTGCCGGCCTCGCTTCGACCACCCCAGAACGCGCAACACCGGCGCGTTCTGGGGACCCCGGCTTCGCTCGAGCTAGGGCGGACGTGCGCCACGTTCCCACAGCTTACGCAGTGGGCTGGCAAAGCGTACCGGCCTCGCTTCGCTCAGGCTGAAGCGAGCGGCGGATCGGAGCCTTGAGCAGGCACGGAACTCAATCGCAAAGCTTGCATCCGAAGACGTGTATCCCGTTTCCGGGCGTGTCGGATCGGGATACGGAATACGGAATATCAACCCTGAATCCCGAACCCTGAAACCGGAACCTAGAGCTTTTCGTCGGCGCTGGGGCCGTAGATGCTGGGGACTTTGCCGCCGGCTGGGCGGATGTAGGACGTGAGCTGTCCGCGGTGATGGATGCTGTGGTTGTTCACGAGGATCAGGTATTTGAACAGCGGCTCGGTCATGAAGTTGAAGAACGGCACGGGCGTAAGCAATTGCTTCGGGGTGAGGTCGCGGACGCGCTGTATGGCAGGCGGAAAATTCGTTTCGTGCCAGCGCAGGATCTCCGCCATGGCCGCGGGCGCGGGCGCATCCTCCATCATCTCGATCTTCATGTCGGCGATCTTGTTCAGGAACGCGGTGTCCTCGTAAACGATGTGCCATGCCAGCTCGCGCGCGGTGCGGGAGAGACGGTCGGGACGGTAATCCTTGCTGACTTCCGGGATGGCCGCGATGACCTTGCGGGTGGTCTGTGCTTCGGCAACGATGGTCGAGAGGATGAGTTCGCGATAAGCGAAAATGAAGTCGGGAGTGAGCGCGGTCTGCGGTGCGGCCATGGGGACGACCTCCGGGCAGGGAAGTATACCCGAGTAATAAGTAATAAGTAATGAGTACTGAGCAAAACCAAACGGCAGGACCGAAGCCCTGCCGTTCTCAGTGCTCAGAGCTTATTACTCAGTACTCAGAGCTTACTACTCAGTACTTGCTACACCTCGACTGGCTGTTTCTCCTTCACCGGGACCGGCGTGAACCAGTGGTAGCGGTCGGGTTCGGTGCCGTTGATGATCCCGTAGAACTCGTCGCGGATGGCTTTTGTGACCGGGCCGGTGTGTCCCTTTCCGACGGTGATCTTGTCGACGGAGCGGATGGGCGTGATCTCGGCGGCAGTGCCGGTGAAGAAGACTTCGTCGGCGACGTACAGCATCTCGCGCGGGATCATCTGTTCGACGACGGGGACCTTCAAGTCGCGGGCGATTTTGATGACGGAGTCGCGCGTGATACCGGGGAGCACGGAGTTCCCCAGTGGCGCGGTGATGAGGTTCCCCTGGCGCACGATGAATATGTTCTCGCCCGAGCCCTCGCTCACGTAGCCGTTCACGTCGAGCGCGATGCCTTCGACGTAGCCGTTGATGATCGCTTCCATCTTGATGAGCTGCGAGTTCATGTAGTTCGCGCCGCTCTTGGCCATGGCCGGGAGGGTGTTGGGCGCGATGCGCGTCCACGTCGAGACACAGACGTCGACGCCTTCGTCGGCGCCGTGGCCGAGATATTTGCCCCACGGATAATTCGCGATGTAGACCTCGATCGGCGTATTGCTGGGGTTAACGCCAGCTTCGCCATATCCGCGCAGGATGAGGGGTCGGATATAGCAGGGCGCGACGCCGTTGTGGCTAACGAGCTCGGTCATCGCAGTGACCAGTTCGTCGCGCGTGTACTCCACTTCCATGCGATAGATCTTGGCCGAATCGAGCAGGCGTTGCATGTGCTCGTGGGCGCGGAAGATCGCAGGTCCCTTGGGCTGCGAGTAGCAACGGATCCCCTCAAACACCGAGGAGCCGTAGTTCACAACGTGGCACATGACGTGGACCGTCGCGTCCTCCCAGGGGATCAATCTCCCGTTGTGCCAGATCTTCGCCGTTTTTTGAATGGCCATGGAGGCCCTCCTTCAAGTTCGTACAAGGCTGGAAGTAAAGAGCACAGCGGTGTACAGAACATTATACGGGGCGAAGGAAACGTTCGATCCAGAAAAAATCAAGTCACAAATTCGCGTGAGCGGCGAACTTGCGGAGTGCGGGGAATGGACTTCCGGCTGACCGCCGTGACTACGTGTTCGTGCGGTAGCGCGCGAGGGCGAGATCGACGATGGCCCCGACCATTTCGGTGTAAGAACGGCCTGACGCCTTGGCGGCCATGGCGAATTCCGCCGAACTCCAGAGCCAGGGATTCGGATTGGCCTCGATGACGTATACCTCGCCCTTCGGCGTCAGGCGCATGTCGATACGGGCGTAGTCGCGCATCTTGAGCGCGCGATATGCGGCCATGGAGGTGTTGTACAGCTTCTGCACGGTCTCTTCGTCGAGGTCTTCGACGGGCGCGGACTTGGTGACCTTGTAGGCCTCCGTGTCCTTCATGAACTTCACGTCCTGGCAGGCGATGCGCGGCGTTCCCTTCGGGAGCTTCGAGAGATCGAGTTCGATCAGCGGCAACGATTCCGGCGTGTCATTGCCGATGATGGCGCCATAGATCTCTCGTCCTTCGATGTACTCCTCGATGAGGACCGGCGAATCGAATTCCTCGTGGATGTAATGGATACGCTCCATCAGTTCCTTGACGTTGTCGACGACCGATCCAACGTCGATGCCGATCGAACCGTCTTCGGACGTGGGCTTCACGATGAGAGGGAACTTGATGTCGTGGGCGTGGTCGAGGCGGCCGCGGAACGACGTCGCGAAGTCAGGCGTCTTGATGCCGTGGAAATCGAACAGCTTCTTGGCCAGCGCCTTGTCCTGCGCGAGGTACAGCGCCTCCGACCCGCAGCCCGTGTATGGCATCTGGAGCAGGTCGAGAAAGGCGGCGATGTTCTTATCGTTGGTGTCGATGCCGGCGAAGGATTCCGTCAGATTAAAGATGAGGTCGCAGTGATACTTCGCCAGCGCGAGCAGCGAAGGCTTGTGGCCGTCCAGGATCAGGTATGTGGGATCGTGCCCGAGTTTTTCCAGCGCGTCGAAGATCTCTTCGCGGTCGAACTTGTTCTTCTTCTTGCGCCTCTTCTTCGTCGAAGCAGGCTTTTTCTTTTTCGGCTTTTCCTGCTCTGGCGCCGGCTCGGGTTCCGCGCCCGGCTCGGGTGCAGCATCTTCCCACGTGTCGTAGAGGATCGCGATCTTCAGCGGCTTGTTGGCCATGAATCCTTCACAGCGCGGCAGCGGCCGCGACTGTTTCCATTATTTTGCAACGAATATTGGCGCGGGCGGAGTGCCTAGAACTGTTCCGCCTAAACGTCGGCACTACGGCTGAGTGAATTTGCCGCGGCTGATGTAGTTCATGGCAAGCGCCGTTATATAGGTCACTACTTCTGTTAGATGCTGTCGCTCGGCGGATGTTTCGACGTTCAACTTCAATTCCGCGACGCGCGCTTCGATGGCTTCCATCAGCTTTTTCAGCAGCGGGCGCTGCACGCCGGTCCAGTAAGTGACTTTGTCGGTGATGGTCTTGCGGTTCTCGCGCAGAAAATCGATTGCGGGACGCACGCCTTGCTTGCGCCGGCGGGAGACGTTAAAGATGTCGGTCAAGTCGGTGTCGAGCGTGAGGTCGCCGGGAGAAAGCTGGTGCTCGGCCGCTTTCGCGTAGAAATCCGCGGGCGTGACGTCCATCTCCTCGACGGTGATGTCCGCGATGTCGGACGTGCTTTGCGCGACGAGCGGCTCGACATTGCCGAGCTTTCTTCCCATGCGCTCCATGTAGAGGAGCTTCTTCATCGCGCCCCAACCTTCATAGCGCTTGCGCCACTGCGCACGCGGCGTCATCCATACGGCGAAGGTTTCGGCGAAATCTTCGTCCGGATGTTTCTGGGCGTACCAACCTTCCATGTGGCGCACGAACTGGCGTGAGAAAGCGACGGGGCGATAGAAGTCGCGATACGGCCGCCGGAACGGTCCGAACAACTCGCGCCACTCGGGCGTCTTGAACAGTTGATAGGCGTAGTTGAATGCGTGCCCGGCCTCGTGACGCATGTACATCATGATCTGGCGCGAATCTTCCAGATCGTTCATCTCGCGTTCCAGGCGCGCCAGCTTCGGGTCCGCGAGATAAAAAGGTATGCCGATGACGGGCTGCTGGTCGGGGCATCCCCATTCGTCGGAAAGATAGAACGGCGGGTGGAACTTCTTCAGGCCCTTGCGTTCGAGTTCGCGATAGAGCTGCTGGACGAATCGCTCGATCGGGGACCCCTCGAGTTTCAGGCCCATCTCGCGAATAGGCTTGGAGAGGATCTCCTGCACGTCCGGCGGAGCTTTTTCGAAGTCGCCCATTGGGGCGAAAAGGGTAGCACAAGCGGGGTTTTGGGCTGCAGGCGGCTGAGTTCCGCGAATCCGCAGCCAGGTGCCTTACTCCCCGTTGTCGTGTTTGCCGTCGGGAGCGTAGTAGCCCTGGCGGGCCTGGATCTTGAGGTCCTTCGCGACGGGCTTGATCTCGACCTTGCGGAAGCTGCCGTCGCGCGCGGTATTGGTCGGCGTATAACCGATGTTGTACTGGCTGCGCAGTTCCTGCGCGATTTGGTCGAACGCCTCTTTCAGTTTCTCCGGCTTGTTGCCGGCGTTGATCACGCGGCCACCGGTCTCTTCGCAGAGCTTTTTCATCTGCCGGTCGCCGGAGTAACCCATGCCGCCGTAGAACCAGCGGTCGGCGATCATGATGACGTACACGATGGAGTCCGCCTTCTGGGCCGCCTCGACCGCCTGAGCGATGCGCATCTGGCTGCCCTGGTCCTCGCCGTCGGTGAGCATGATCATCGCCTTGCGCCCGACTTCCTTCGCCAGCTTCTCGTTGGCCGCTAGATACACGGCGTCGTAGAGCAATGTGCCGCGTGGATTATTCGAGGTCGGCAACGGTCCCCCGCCAAGTCCGGGCAATCCGCCGCCGGCGCCGCCGCTGTTGATCTTGGCGCGTTCCATGGCGTGGCGCAGCATGGACGCGTCGTTGGTGTAGTCCTGGAGCAGGTCGACGTTCACGTCGAAACTGATGACGAACGCCAGGTCATCCTTGCGCAGCACTTCGCGCAAGAACTGGGAGCCCGCGATCTTTTCGTCCTGTAGCACGCGTTCCTGGCTGGCGCTGCTGTCGATGAGCAGGCCGAGAGTTAGCGGCTGGTTCGATTCGGCGGAGAAATACTTGATGGTCTGCGGCTTGCCGTCTTCGAAGATCTGGAACTTGTCCTTCGACAGGTTCGGGATCAGCGCGCCGCGCTTGTCCTTCACGTTGAAGAACAGGTTGACGACGTTGACGTTGACCTTCAGGGTCGTGACCGACTGGTCGTCTTCGGGCTTCTGCGCAAAGGCGCTGAGCGGTATCAGAATGCATATCGCCACCGCGACCGTGGCCCAAATCGGTTTCCTGGAGAAAACTGAAACCATAACTTCTCCGAGCCGGGGAGGCTCTCTACGGGTTATTCTAAACCTGCCTTCGAAACGAAGTTGCTGTGCGAAGGGTTTAAGTGTCCGGTAATATGGAGACTTAGATGACCCGCTTGTTCCGAAGTGTCACAAAACTTCTGATGCTCCTGGTACTGTCGACGGCCAACCTCGGCCATGGCCAGGCAGCCCCCAGCCAGCAAAATGTCCCCGACGCACCCTCGTCGAAGAAGCAGCAATCGGAATTGCCGCAGGGGCCCGTTCCGCAGCCAGCTCCGGCCCGTCCTCCGGCCCAGCCCACGGACCAGCAGCAGGCGCCTCCCACGCCCGAGGTGAAGACCGTGCCGCAGGGCGGAGCGACTCAGGCGCAAAGCGCTGACCGTGATCAGCTATTCAAGATCATCGTCAACCCGAGCTTCGTCCCGGTGCCCGTCACGATCAAGGACGCGTCGGGTCATCTGGTCTCAGGCCTGACGATGAAGGATTTCACGGTCTTGGAGGATGACGTCCCGCAGCGGATCTCGTTCTTCACCAGCGACCCTTTCCCGCTTTCAGCGGCCATCGTACTCGACCTGGGAATGCCTGAGACGACGTTCGCCAAGGTCAAGAACTCGATGACCGCGCTCATCGGCGCCTTCGGACAATACGACGAGGTCAGCATCTTCACGTATACGAACACGGTCGCCAAGGTGCAAGACTTCACGGCGGTCAACCAGACTCTCGACAGCTCGGTCAAACGGCTGAAGGAACGGCGGGCGTCGGAAGGCGGAGGCGTGCCGGTCACGTCGGGGCCGATGGCGCAGAACAATCCGAACATCAACGGTCATCCGATCGACCCGGGATCGCCGATCACGAACCAGGTCGGGCGGGCCGATGTGCGTCCGCCGTCCCGGGTGCTGAACGACGCTATCCTCGAGGCAGCGCTCGACCTGTCGCGCCGGCCGCGCGACCGGCGCAAGATCCTGTTCATCATCAGCGACGGGCGGGAGATGGGGTCGAACGCAAGCTACGCCGAAGTTTTGAAAGTGCTGCTCACGCGCCAGATCTCCGTCTATGGCGTAGGCGTCGGCTCTGCCGCGATTCCGGGCTATGGCACTTTGGAGAAGATACGCATTCCCGGAACCGGTTACGGCAACATTCTGCCCAAGTACGCCAGCGCGACGGGCGGTTCCGTCTACAACGAATTTTCGCAGGACGCGATCGAGCAGACATACGCACGCATCACCGAAGAGGCCCGCAACCAGTACACGATCGGCTATTACACGCGTTCCACGCCCTCGACGTCGCACCGCACCATCGAGGTCCGGGTAGACCGCCCCGGCTTGAAGGTCTATGCGCGCGAGGGATATTATCCGCTGCCGCCGAGCGCCAATCGCAGCGGTTCCACCGCTCCGTGAATTAAGAGGGTATTCGGACAGCCCTCGCGGTGTGGTATAAACAGCATTCCCAAAGGTGCAGTTCGGGATGAAGGGCGGCTCCGTGCGGAGCCCCCAAGGGACACGCCGTGAGCACGATTAACTTTGCAGCGCGCGAGATCAATTGCAAGATCGTCTATTACGGCGCCGGCCTCGGCGGCAAGACGACCAACTTGCAATACATCTTCGACAAGACCAGCGAGAAGCAGAAGGGCAAGATGATTTCGCTGGCTACCGAGACCGATCGCACGCTGTTCTTCGATTTCCTGCCTCTCGACCTCGGCACCGTCCGCGGCTTCAAGACCCGCTTCCACCTCTATACCGTTCCTGGACAGGTCTTCTATGACGCCAGCCGCAAGCTCATCCTGCGTGGCGTCGATGGGGTGGTCTTCGTCGCCGACTCGCAGGAAGAGCGCATGGACGCCAACATTGAAGCGCTGGAAAACCTGCAGGACAACATGAAGGAGCACGGGTACGACTTCATGAAGGTGCCGTACGTCCTGCAGCTCAACAAGCGCGACCTGCCCAACGCGCTCGGCGTCGACGCCCTGAAGAAGGAACTGATCAAGAAAAGCGAGCCGGTGTTCGAGGCCGTCGCCTTCCAGGGTGTAGGAGTGTTCGAGACGCTGAAGGAAGTCGCCCGCCAGGTACTGGTCGAGCTCAAGAAGGGGTAGGGTTCCGGCTTCCGGGCTCCGGACTGCGGGTTCCGAACTCAACTTTCAGGCTGACTGGACCATCTCACTCCGCAAGACTCATTTCTTCCCAACGATCACCGCGAAGGCGCCCTTGCGCCACAACGTTTCCGTTCGCAATCCCGCCTGGCGCATGAGAGCCATCTCTGCGTCGAGCGGGACATAGAAGTCCTCGTGCGACCACGCCTTGAGCAAGGAAACCGCTCGCGCACGGCTGTAGTAGTTCTCCAGGTGTGCGCGCCAAGCCATGTGCTGCTCCTGCGCGAGTTCCGGGTCGGCCGCGGGATGACAATCGACGGTTATGAGAACGCCACCGCGTGGCAGCGCCGCCCGCACTCGACGGTACAGCGCGGTCTTCGCAGGCCTGGTGCGGACATGATGGAGCGAGAAAGAGGCGACGACCACGTCGCATTGCGGCAGCGGTGCGGTAACGAAATCGGCGCAAACGAAGCAGCCGCGCTTCTGGAGGCGTCCGGCGGCAGCGGAGAGAATGCCGCCATCGGAATCGATGCCGATGACGTGTGCGCGTGGCGCGTGTTCCAGGCAACGTGCCGCCAGCGCGCCAGTGCCGGTTCCGAGGTCGACGATGGTGCGCGCCATGGCAGGAACGGCGTCCGCCGCGACGTCGAGCATCTCTTCGTAGTGAGGGATAAACGTGCGGATGCGCTCGTCGTACTGCGCCAGGTCGATTCCGAGATGTGCCGCTACACCCATACAGTCACCCCAACAGGCGCAAAACGGCGCGTCAGGGACCCCCACAGAGAATGGACTTCTGCATTGTGTGCAGAAGTCCGTCAGGATGCAAGTGCCTTATCTTGGCCGTTACTCGTTCAAGCGGAAGGTCCGTAACATTTCGGTATAGGTGTTCTTCAACTGACTGAAGTCGCGTTCCGGGGCCACGAAGACCAGGTACACCAGGCCTTGTTGCCCAGGCACGGCGACCAGCCAGTCATGCTCCTGCAGCTGCCTCCCGCCTTCCGAGATCGGCGACGTTCCGGTCATGTCGACTGCGCGTCCTTCGACGCCATTGACGCGAATTCTCTGTAGCCCACTGATCTGCCGCATGCCCTGGTTCTGCTGCATCATGCCCTGGACAAGCTGGTTGACGGCGTCGTCCAACGAATTCGCCTGCGGCGCCGCCTGGCCAATCACCACGCCATAGGCGATTGCACCTTGCGTGGCTCCCGAGGGCGGAGCGATGGTCACGCCTCCTGTTTGCTGGTCCTGCGTCACCTGCCAGTTGCTCGGGTAGTCGATGCTGAAAAGCTGCGTGTTCAAGGTCTTGAACTCGCCGCTGGGCATGACTTCGGAGCGTGAGACGTTGCCCATGGTGGTGGGCGCCTGCTGGACGGTTGCCGGCATGCCGGTGTTGTGGATCTGGCCGGACTTGGCCATCTGTGCGATCTCCTGCGCGGTGTAAAGACGCATACCGCGCACGCTCGCCTTTGCCTGCTGGAACTGCGGGGTATCGTTGTGATACTGGCGCGTCGGCCAATCCCTGACCTCGTTCGAGATCGCCTGATAGCGGTTTCCGGGATTCGGGTGGTCGCTCAGGAACTGCGGTCCGCCAGACCCTCCCTGTTGTTCCAGCTTCTGGAAAAACTGCGCGAGGTAATGGGGGTCGTAACCGGCCTTGTACATGATGATGGCGCCGACGGCGTCGGCCTGCGCTTCGTCACCGCGCGAGTACTTCATGCTCAGGGCGCCGGCTCCCAATTGGGCGCCGAGGCTCGCCACCGCACCACCGACCCCGCCGATCATCTGTCCCAGGATCTGTCCCAGGCCAGCGAGGACGCTGGGCCCCTGGTTCTTGCGCATCTGCTTGATGGAATGCTGCATGTAGACGTGCGACATCTCGTGAGACATAACGCCGGCGAGTTCGGCTTCGTTGTCCGCCGCCAGAATGGTGCCCAGGTTGATGAAGATCTGTCCTCCGGGCAGGGCGAAGGCATTGATTTCCTTCTGCGGGATGACATGGAACTGGTAGGGCCAGTTGTATTGCGGTGGGATCTGTGCCCTGAGCCGCGCGCCGAGCTGGTTGACGTACTGCGTTACCGGGCTCGAATCGGGCAGGACCGGCATCTGCTTGTACACTTCAGCGGCAGCTTGTAAACCCAGCCGCTCCTGGTCCTGCTTGCTAACGCCAACATCGCCCGGGTCCGGCAATTCCGGGCCGCGCTTGACGGCCGCGAGCATCCATCCGGGGAAAGCGGTCACGAAAACAAGCAGTACAGCCAGTGCACGAGTACGCAATGACCTTCTCATCGTTCCTCCTGTCCGGCGAACTCCCGCCGCACAGAACTGACCTGGGAAGAATATCTCCGCAATTAGATGCCGCACCAGTCCGCAAAGTAGGCTGTTATCAGCGTTGGTGCGTCCCAAGCCCTGTGAAACGCTGATAATAGAGCGGAGTTACACTGGTTTTCGGCCGGTCCAGAGCTTGACGGCAACGTCGACATGTCTTCCTTCGAAGCCAATCTCGCCAAAATGGAACAGACGCTACGCCGGGCCCTCACCCAGGACGAGCGCCGTCTGTTGAAACTGTGGGACCTCACGAGCCAGTCGTCCTCGCGGGGCGCCTTGCAGGAAGAGCCGGCCGCGGCTCCACCGCTGGACGCCAATACGTATACCGGCCGCTTCAAGATTGTATTCACCAAGGGGTACTACGAAATCTACTTCGTATGCTCCAAGCTCATGCTGCGGCCCGTCGAGGCCGACGACGCGGACAGTGTTACCGATTTCCTGGTGCAGGATCCGATGAACCTTCCCGAACACGCAATCCGGCAAGCAATCGCGTCGGCGAATGTCTCGCGCCCGATGCAGATTCCGATGGACGTATCGCTGACGGAGCCGCTGCTGCGGAGCATGGGATTCCGTTACGTAAACGGATAGTCGCAAGGCTCACGGTTCAAGGCTCAAGGAAACGCAAATACAAACGCCGCGCACAGAGCGCGGCGTTTTCGCGAGCGTCGATCAATGTCTACTTGTCGAGCAGGGAAGAAGCGCCTGCGTCACGCCGGCCGCCGGCCCCGCGTCCGGCTTTGGCCGCGGCGGCGTTGGTGAACTCCGGGCCGTACTTCTCCAGCAGTACCGGCACGAGCGCGCCCTCGGCTTCTTTCGTGAAGGTCATGCTCCGTTCCGCGCCAATATCGATGCGGATGAAATCGCCCAGCTTGACCTGTCCCGTCGCAACCAGGTTTGCCAGCGGAAAGACTACGAACCGTTCGATAGCACGCTTCAGGTGCCGTGCGCCGTACTTCGCGTCCGTACCTTCCGACAGCAGGAATTCCTTGACCTTCTTCGTGCACGAGAAAACGAACTGGTTGTTGCCGGTGGCCTGGAGGATGCGCTGTTGCACCATGCCAAGTTCGATCTCAAGAATCTGCTCGAGGTGCTCCGGGCGCAGCGTCTTGAAGACCACCACCTTGTCGATGCGGTTCATGAACTCGGGGGAGAACTTGCGCCGCGCGGCTTCTACGGCCGCGCGGTTGATCTTCTCGTCGAACTTGTTGTCGATCTCGAACGGCTTCTGTGCGAACCCCATGCCGCCCATGATCATGTCGTTCATCTCGGTAGCGCCCAGGTTCGAGGTCATAAAGATGATGCAGTTCGACATGTCGACCCGGCGGTTATCGCCGAGCGTGAGCGTTGCCTTATCGAGGATGCCGAGCAGCAACTGCCAGAGCGCGTCCGATGCTTTCTCGATCTCGTCGAAAAGCAGCAACGACAGCTTCAGTTTCTCGGTATGCCACTGGTTGAGCGCCTCCTGCGTCAACAGCGGGTGAGTCTCGCGGTGTCCGAGGTAGCCCGGGGGCGAACCGATCAGTTTGGCGATCTCGTGCGAGTGCTGGAACTCGGCGCAGTCGATCTTGATGCAAGCGCGGGTATCGCCGAACAGGGCTTCCGCGACCGACTCGACCACCCTGGTCTTGCCCGAGCCCGTGGGTCCGAGAAACAGCAAGTTGCCCACCGGACGGGACGGCGGGTTCAGGCCAGCCAGGAACATCTGGTAGATCTCCGCCACTTTTTCGAGGGCGGCATCCTGACCGACGATGCGACGGCGCAACTGCGCTTCAAAGTCCTGCGCGTCGCCACTACGCCGAGTCGGATCCAGTGCGGCATTTAGACCGGTTCTCATGAGTACCAACTTCCACGCGGGTCCCTGCGCGGCGCAGAGGCCGAGAATGTCAGTGTAGATGGAGAAATCGCACTCCGGAGTTGTTTGCAGAGGAGTAAACGCTCCTCGAACCCCGCAACTGGGCTTGCGATTTTCATCCTCACCACTGGATTAGATGCAGCTATGCCTCACTCGTGCAGCACGGCGAGCCTGTGGAAAACCTTCGTCGCCGGGATGGACTTTCGCGTGTAACCGAATGAAACCAGAGCTGCTGGAGGTGACCAAGGATGCATCACCGGCGGTACGGGACCGACAGAAAAATCGTGCTACTATCGGTCGCATTCCAGCTCTGGATCGCGAAAACCCATGCATCGTGTCGGCCCTCTCAGCGCAATTCTCGGTGGTATCGTCCTTTTAATCGTCGTAGCTGTGGTGGCTTTGCCCTGGTCAAAGCCCGCCGCGGCACAGCCAACCACGAAGGTTGCGGCCGACGACAAGAAGCCCGCGCCGCCGCCATCCACAACGCCACAGCCCGCGCCCGGCACCGTGCTCTACCCGGTGCAGAAGGGCGACAGCACGCACACGCTCATCCGGAAATTCTGGGCCGACAGCCGCTTCATGACGAACGCGGAGTTCCTCGGCGCTGTCCGTGAAGCCAACCAGGGCAAGATCAAGGGCGACTGGCCGAAGCCGGGTGAAACGCTCGTGATCCCAGGCATGGATGGCCCGATCGTGGAGAAGCCGAGGACGATGGCAAAGGATGCGGAAGTGCGCGCCATCTACCTGACCCACACGATGGCCGGCAGCCGCAACGGACAGGAACTCATCAAGCGTTGGAAGGCCTCGGGCGGCAACGCCGTCGTCTTCGATGTCAAGGATTCCGACGGCAGCATCGGCATTCCGTTCAACAACCCGTTGAACCCGAACACGAGCCGCCCGGACATTCCGAACCTGGCAAAGTTGGTGCGCTGGATGCACCAGCAGGACCTGCACGTCATTGCTCGCATCGCGATCTTCCGCGATGAGCGCCTGGTGACCAAGCATCCCGAACTGGCGGTGCAGTCGCGGCGCGACAAGGCTGCGTGGAAGGAAAACGGAAAGCTCGTCTGGACCGACCCGTCGCATGTCGAAGTTCAGAACTACAACATCGCGCTCGCGATGAAAGCCATCGAGGGCGGCGTAGACGAGATCCAGTTCGACTACGTCCGCTTCCCGGCGGAGGGCGACCAGAAGGACGCGAAGTTCCAGTACGAAGCCACGCATCCGCAGTGGCAGCGTACGGACGTGATCACGGACTTCCTGTCGAAGGCGTATGCGAAGATCCATCCCACCGGCGACCTGTTCTCGATCGATGTGTTCGGCGTGATGGCGTGGCAGCGCAACGTGGACCTCGCCCACACCGGCCAGGACATCCCCAACATGGCGAAGAATTGCGACGTGATGTCGCCGATGATCTACCCGTCGCACTTTTACGGCATGGACGGCTACAAGGTCCCGGGCGATGCGCCCGAGCACTTTATCGGCGAGTCGATGGACCGCTTCGCCAAGGTGACGACCGGCACCGGCGTGGTGCTGCGTCCGTGGCTGCAGGCCTTCGGATGGCGCACGCCAAGTTATTCGCCGACCTACATCGAGACGCAGGTCGCGGTAGCCAAGGCGCACTCCGGCAATGGCTTCTTATTCTGGAACGCCCGCAACGACTACAGCAAACCGTTCGCCGCGATGCCGGAGATGAAGGCGAACCCGGCGAAGTATTTCGGGACGCCGCAGAAACCGGCAGCCGCTGCCCCGGCGAAGGTCGCGGGACTGTAAGAGTCTCCCTGTCCGACATCCGGGCAAGGACCGCGCCGATGCCGGCGGCGTGTTCCTCGGCGCCTGGTCAGTCGCGGAGTTGCGAGACGCCGGTGCTACGTGGCAGGCGAGACGCCTGCGTTACATCACGGAGGCGGCGATGTCTCCGAGCGCCGAATCGGCGAGGGACGGTGTGACGGTTGCGGCGGCGGTTGCAGCGCGCGTGCCGGCGTAGAGGTCGTTGTACGAGGTTAGTACGATACCGTTATCGCGGACGCAGTCGCGCACGGCCGGCGATAGCAGCAGGTCCAGTTCGCGCGTGCCCGAGCCCGCACGCGGCCCGAGCTCCAGCCACAATTCATCCTCGTAGGCAGGATGGCAGAGCAGTTCCCATGTGCCTTCGGGAACGCGGTTGAGCAGATCGAGGAAGGACCCCCGGTCGGCAAAGCCGGTCAGCGTAATGCCGAAAGTGCCTTCGGGCGTAGCGAGCCCAAGATTGTGGCACTCGAGCTGGAACGCCTGCGAGAAAGCTCGCAGAGCGCGCACGGGTACGTAGCGCGACCAGAGGTCGCGACGGCGCCATGCGTTGCTCCAGGCCATTGCGCGCGCTGGCTCGAACGGGTTGCGGACGGCGCGAACGCCGCAATCGACCGCCGCGCGCAGCAGCGGCCGGAAGACGCTGGGAAATACGTGCGCGTGCTTGTGCGTGTCGATATGGAGGACGTCAAGACCGGCGTCCTGCAAGCGCGTGATCTGCGCCTTGGCCTCGCGGTAGATGTCCTCGCCGTGCAGGCGACCGGTGAGCGCCGCCTTGATGAAAGTGCCAAAGCCGCGGCGGAAGCGCGTGGTCCCATCGGGCGCTCTTGTTGCCAGTGACGGGATCTCATTTGCGTTCAGGATGGGCGTGCCCTCAAGCAGCACGATATGGCAGCCGACATCCAGCGTCTTGGCTTCCATCGCCAATCGCATAGCTTCTTGGGCAGCGGCGCCGGTGACCATAAGCGTAGTCGAGGTCAGGATGCCGTTGCGATGGGCTTCCATGACGGCGCGATTGACGCCCGGAGTCATGCCGAAGTCGTCGGCATTCACGATGAGCCGCTTCATCGTCATTACGCGGCCTCCTGCCCGGATTCCGCGATAGCAGGAACTTCGGATGTTGCCGCCGGAAGCACGACCGTCGGAGCTTTCACGGCCCGTGGATAAGCGCCAACGGCGTCGCGAACCACGATGGAGAACAGTTCGGTGAAGGTGCTGATGCCGTCCCGGAACGGACGGAAGCGCGAAGTAGCGTAGTCGTGATTCAGTTCGATCGGGACCTCGGTGACGCGGAATCCGAAGCGGCGGGCGATGAGCAACAGTTCGGGATCGAAGCCCCACCCGTCGATGCTCTGGTGCTCGAAGAGGGCCTGCGCGGCGTCGCGTGTGAACGCCTTCATGCCGCACTGCGTGTCCTTGAACTCCAAGCCGAGCAGGTTGTGGGCACAGAGGTTGAACACGCGGCTGGAGACGCGGCGATACAGTGGCTGCGGATTGGCGTGGGGACCAGGATTGATCCAGCGCGAGCCGATGGCGACATCGGCGCCGCGCAGAAGCGCCGTCTCCAGCTTTGCGAGTTGTGAGACACCATCTTTCAGGTCGGCGTCGCAGAGGAAGATGTACTCGCCGTGCGCATGGCTGACGCCGTGGCGAACGGCGGCGCCCTTGCCGCCATGCGGCACCTGGAGCAGCTTCACGCGATAAGTCTTGCGGCGGTACCACATGACGATGTCCGACGTGCGGTCGGTCGAACCATCGTCCACCACCAGAATTTCCAGCCTCGCCGCCCGCTCCTCAAAGTGCTGGAGCAGGCAATCGAGAGTGGTCGCAATGCGCCGTTCCTCATTAAAAGCGGGAACTACGATCGAATACCGTACGCGCGCCATACCTTAGGTTCGGCCCCCTTACTTGTTGTCTTCGACCGCTAGGCTGCCGCCCGCGGTTCTTCCTCAGGCACGACGATGGCATGGTTCGGCATATCGTCGGTGCGTTTGGCGGCAAAGTCGGCGAGATACTGCCCCACAATGTGCGGCATGGTCATCGCCAGTGCTGCCCGGTAGTTTTGTTCGGCCATGCGGCGTTCACGCGCGGGATCGTTCGCGAGCGCGATCAGCTTCGAAGCCAGGTCGTTGACGTCATCAGGACGGTAAAAATCCAGCGCGAGGTCTTCCTCGCGGGCGATGATGCGGACATCTTCGATGTCGGAGCCGACGAGCGGCAATCCGAACTGCGCCGCCTGGTGCGCAACGCCGCTGGGTCCGCCGGAAGACGAATACGGCAGCACCGCCACGTTGCAGCGCCCGAAGACGCGCG
This sequence comes from uncultured Terriglobales bacterium, assembly GCA_964559835.1. Taxonomy (GTDB): domain Bacteria; phylum Acidobacteriota; class Terriglobia; order Terriglobales; family Acidobacteriaceae; genus DAISJI01. The sequence continues at coordinate 46,235 of CAZLJE010000026.1, read as the reverse complement.
GAAGGTCGGCCTCGGGAACATAGCCGAGGAACTCCATGGCGTCGTCGCCGCGGTACTTCTCGGCCAATCCGGCCATGTAGCCGGGGCGATTGGGATGGTCTTGTCCGGCGATCACCAGCTTCGCGTTCGGTACTTCGCGGCGGACCAACTGGAACGCGTCGATCATCGGCTCGAGACGCTTGTAGCGCCCGAACTTTCCGAAGGCAAGGATGCGGAACTCGCTCGCGCGCAGCGAGAAGTCCGGCGGAACCGGTTGCGCGCCGAGGATGCCGTGGCGGCGAACGTTGATGTTCGGCGCATGGTAGCGGTCCATCAGGACGCGGCGGTACTGCTCGGTCAGCGTCGATACCTGGTGCGCCATCAGGAGGTAGCGAGTGGCGATCGATCCGGCCCAGAGGTAGAGGCGCGGGAAGCGAATGTCGGCGTGGCGCAACTCCACGTTTTCCATCAGGTGGTGCAAGGTGACGTGGGTGCGGAAGCCCGCGATGCGGAGTAGGACGGGCGCCATTAAACCGACGAACGCGGCCAGCGGATCGTCGCCGAAGGTGGAGTAAACCAGGTTGAACCAGACCACGTCGGCGCGGTGCTTGCGCGCGACCGAAATCAGGCGAAAAGGCGTGCGGAGATCGTTGAAGCTCCAGCACCGGTCGACCCGAAAACCGGGAAGCTCGGGCTGGCGGGGCTCATATTGGTCGGCGAGGACGACGAAGTCGGTGTTCTTGCTGCGAAGCTGTTCCGCCAGGTGCAGGCCGTATTCATTCAGCCTTTGTGTGCTGGGAGGAAACGCAGTGACCAGACAAATCCGCATAGGGCCCAAAGTCGTGACGCGCAAAGAGATCGAAGGCCGGCACCTCTCGCCTCCGCGCCAGGTTCGGCATCCAGAAATCGGGAGGTGCTCAGCACGGTTTACAAGAGCAGCCGGATTGCCATTCCAACACTCTGTTAACTACCTGTAACATCAATCATAAGTGGAGCTATTTCACGCAAAATCCGTAGCTGGTTGCCCAATGTAGGTACGCGGGTGCTGCTCCTGCTATTTCCCCTAACGTGGACGTCCCAGCGGTACATATGAGCTATTGGATGGATGCTGCCGCTGCTGGTGGAGGGGGCGGGTAGTTTTGAAACAAGAAAGCCCGGGCCAGGGATTCGGGAGGCTCGGAAATAGCTTATGTCGCGTCTATGGGACGCGGCACGCATTGGCGGATGGACGCAATGGCCGCAAAAAGAAACTAGGCTTCCGCTCGGGCGAACCACAGCCAAGCAGCCCATGCCACGCGGTCGAGAGTGCGGACAAAGGGATAGTCAAAAAACGCCGACCCTGACAAGATTCCACCAACCAAGGCCAGAAAGCTGCCGAACAGCAGAACTGCATAGGCGGGTGTTCGGTATCAGGTCAAAGATGTTCAGCGGGCAATCACGTTTTATACGCAGACGCTTGGTTTCAATCTGGACATGCAGAACCTGCCCGCTTTCGGCCAGGTTTCCATTGGCGGCCTCAAGTTGATCTTGAGCGGTCCTGGGGCATCTGGGTCCCGACCAATGCCTGATGGCCGTCAACAAGAGCCCGGCGGATGGAGCCGTGTGCTACTTCAGGTGCAGGATTTGCCAGCGCGCATTGCTGACCTGAAAGGGGCGGGTCTGCGTTTTAGAAATGAAATGGAGGTAGGCCCTGGCGGCAAACAGATTCAAATTGAGGATCCCGACGGCAATGCGATTGAGCTGTTCGAGCCTGCCCGCCGGTGAAGCAGGTCAGAGAGTTTACTGGTTCGGAGCGAAGTACCCCTTGCGGGCGCGGACGTGAACGTTCTTCTTGTTCTCGGCGACGATGTCGATGCTGCGGAAGCGTCCGTCAGAACGGAAATCGGCAGGCTTGTAGGCGAGCGCGTACTGGCTGCGGAGTTCGTCCTGAATAGCGCTGAAGGCGTCGGCGACGTCCTGGATCCGGAACGGGAAGAAGGCGCGTCCGCCGGTGGCTTCGGAAATGCGTTCCAGCACGCGGTCCCCGCGCTCTTTGACGCCGCTGATGTTGGTGCTGATGGTATAGACGATGACCTCCGCCTTCTGGGCCATCTCGATTGCTTCTTCGCGGGTGACGCGGCTCTGGTTATCGTTGCCGTCGCTGATGAGGATGATCGCTTTACGGACGGCGCCGGTATTGCTGCTGGCCTTCAGGAGCTTGTCGCGGCAAGCGAAGTAGAGCGCATCGAAAAGCGCCGTGCCACCGCCCGGGCGTAACTGGCGCACGCCGCGCGAGAGCAGTTCCGTGTTGTCGGTGAAATCCTGCGTGATCTCGGCGGTGGTATCGAAGCCGATGACGAAGGCGCGGTCGGACTTGGGGCGAACGATCTGGTTCAGGAATTCGGTCGCGGCTTCCTGCTCGAAGCGGAAGCGGTCGCGGATGGAATTGCTGGCATCGATCAGCAATCCGACCCGGAGCGGAAGATTCGTTTCCGTCGAGAAGCTCACGATCTGAGTCGCGGGCTTGTTGTCGTCGATGACCCGGAAGTCTTCCTTCCGGAGGTCCTTGACGAACTTTCCGTGCTTATCCGTGACGGTGAAGACGACGTTCACTTCTTCGACGTTCTTCTTGATCGTCGTGATAGGGTCGTCGGGTGCGTCGTCCTTGGACTTAGCAGTCTCGGCGGGCTTGGAGTCCTGTGCGGCCGCTGCCTGCGGTTCGGGCGCATTGGCCTTCGGAGCCGGAGGAGGCTGGACCTGCGGCTGCGTCGAGGGCTGCGGCTCAGCTGCGGGCGGCGGAGGAGGCGCGGGTTTGGATTTTTCCAGAGTAGCCGAAGGCGCGGACGGCAGTTCCTGCGGACGCGTCTGCTGCTGGGCGGTGGCAAAGGTGGTAGTGAGCCCGAGCAGGATCGTGAGTGATAACAGTTTCATCGGAAGCTTCATTATAGCTGTTTAGACGGCGGGTCCGCGCGGGTGCTTAAGTCTCTGCAAAAACGCCTGTAGCTCCGGCGGCAATGGCCGTTCCAGGACGAGTGGCCTGCCTGTGAGTGGCTGCTCTAGTTCGATGGCGGCGGCGTGCAGAAAGTTTCTTCCCAGGGCGAGATTTGGGAGATCATTTTCTCTCGTCCTCGGGACCTCCGTCTTGGGAGCGCCGTAAAGTGAGTCGCCGACGACAGGATGTCCCAGCGACGAGAGATGCACCCGGATCTGGTGAGTGCGTCCGGTCTCGATGGTGACGGCCACCAGGGCGAATTTGCCGTAAGGCGATTCGAATTTGTCGCGGACTTCGTAGTGCGATACGGCGTCGCGGCCGTCACTGCGGCGTGTGGTCATGCGAGTACGGCGCTGCACGTCCCGCGAGATGGGCAAATCGACAGTGCCGCGCTCGCGCTTAGGCCAGCCACGCACGAGCGCCAGGTACGTCTTGTGCACGCGGCGGGAAGAGAACTGCTCGGCCAGCTTACGGTGCGCGAGATCGTTCTTGGCCACGACGATGAGGCCGCTGGTTTCCTTGTCCAGGCGATGCACGATGCCGGGACGTGCCTCGCCGCCGCCGGTGGATAAGGTGGCGAAGCGGTGCAGCAGGGCGTTGACGAGTGTGCCGCGATTGCGGGCGTCGTCGGTTGCACCGGCGCCCGCGTGGACCATCATGCCGGCCGGTTTGTTGATGACGGCAAGATCGTCGTCCTCGTAAACGATGTCGAGGGGGATGTCCTCGGGGATGGCGCGAAGGGGAGGGCGTTCGGCCGGCGAGAGGATCTCGATCTTCTCGCCGCCGCGCAGCTTCAGAGAGCGCTTGCCGGGCTTGCCGTCGACGAGAACTTTTTCCTGGTCGATGAGTTCCTGGACGCGCGCGCGGCTGACGTCGGGAAGCTTGGAGACGAGGAACTGGTCGAGGCGGCGGCCGGCGTCGGTCGTGGTCGCTTGAAACTTATTATCGGTCGCAATCATTTCCCGCCTGGTTTCGCGGTTCTTGGAAGGCGTAAGTTGCGAAAGGACGGATCGTCTAAGGCGGGAATTTGACGAATGATTGCACCGTCGATGTTGTGCTCGGGCCTGCGGTCGTCGGCTTGCGGCGATTTCCGTTTCATCGCATCGAACTATAGCGCTGGCGGCGAGTAATGCATAGGTCCTTCGTCGGACTTACGTCCTCCTCAGGATGACAATACGGAGCAACGCGCACCCGGCACTCACGTGCCGGGCTATGAACTGGCGCGCCTGCGGCGCTGGCGGCCGTAGAGTTGATGGACACGCAGGGCAGTTATCGAGTTGCTTTCGCGACTACGGGCGCGGGCTTCAGTTGCGCGCGGCGCAGCCAGAGCGTGCCGCCGGCGATGACCAGGCAGATGGAGATGAACTGCGTGCCCGTCATGGCGCCGCCGAACATGGAGCCGCGGTCGGGATCATCGCGGATGAACTCGAGGAAGAAGCGCGCGACCCCGTAAATGAACAAATACGAGCCAATGATCTGGCCTTCGAACTTCTTGCGCTTGAACATCCAGTAGAGAAAAAGGAAATTCGCCAGCTCTACCGCGAATTCGAACAACTGCGTCGGCTCGAGCGGAACGTTAAGCGGGGTGCCGACCCATTGTGCGGCCAGCGGATTGTGAAAGGTCACGCCCCACCAGTGCGACGTTGGCTTGCCGTAGCAGCAGCCGGCGGCGAAACATCCGAGGCGCCCGATCGAGTGTCCAAGCGCCAGTCCGGGCGCGAATGCGTCACACGTCCGAAGAACGGGCATGTGGTTGGCGCGGATGTACCAGACCGAAACCGCAATCGCGGCGAGCACCCCGCCGTAGAACACTCCGCCCGCCTGTAGCACGCCGAGGCTGAAGATCTCGCCCGGGTGTGCCGCGTACCAGCTGAAATCGTTGATGATCAGCAGCAGTTTGGCGCCGACAATGGCGGCGAGCACGGCGTAGATGCCGAGATTCCACGCCTTCTCGGGATCTTCGCCCTGGCGCTTAGAGAGATGCGCGGCGACGAACAGGCCGGTGATGACACCGGTCGCGACCAGCAGACCGTAAGTCGGGACGCTGAAACTGCCGAGATGAAACAGACGGGGGAGCACAGAAGAATTAGATGATTCGCGGTTCGCTCGGGAACCATATTCAGTGTATCAGTTCCTTGACCACCATGGGGGCCTGTGCAAAATGCGAAGTGCCAAGCGCGAAGCCACACCTGGCGGGCTTCGCGCTTAGCACTTTGTACTTCGAACTTAGCAAAAGCCGACCCGCGCACGCCGTGTAGTGGGCCGCAATGAACCTGACCTAGCAGGTGGGAGTCCCCCGTAATCCTTTAGGCATTTCCGCTTGGCGGAACGTTGCACACCGGATCAGTTTATCGAGTCGAACCCCCGGTTCACGGGCATTGGTTCAAAATTGGTAACCACCATCACCAACGCAGCAGGCCGGCTTTCTGGATTCGATGCTACGGAACAGCCGCTGGAATCGCAATAGGGCTAGACAAAATTCATGGCAGTGAAGTTGCTTCCGGAAGAACTCACCACAGAGGCCACGAAGGAACACGAAGGAAAAACAAGAAAAACCGCCGCGGATTTCGCGGATTGACACGGATCAGAAACATCTGTGATAAATCCGCGTTCATCCGCGAAATCCGCGGTTTTTCTTTTACTGTTGTTTCTAGCCAGCTCTCCGGGATTCCTGAAGCACTTCGTCGAGAGCACCCTCGAGCGTGCTGGTACGCTTGCTGAAATCGTTGGCGATGGAATCGTACTTCCGTTTGAGGATGTGGTACTCGTCCGCAATGTTGAGCGCGGCGAGCACGGCCAGGCGCATGGAATCGATCGTGGCGGTTTGCTCGGCGACCGCGCGCATCTTGCCGTCGACATATTGCGCGAGTTTGCCGATGTACTCGGGATCGGAACCGCGCAAGTTGTAGCCCTGGTCAAAGATATCGACGCGCACGCTTTGTGCGGTCGCAGTGCCGTTGCTGCCATTGGGGGAACTCTGGCTCAACGTTGCCTCCTGAATACAGATTGGGCAGTTAGGCGCCGCCCTCTTCGGTCAATTCATCGATCTGGTGCAGGATCTTTTCAACGCGCGATTTTACGTCTTCGCGCTCCCTGCGCAACCCGGTGATCTCGTTCCGCAAAGATTCTACTTCTTCTTCCCGCAATTCCAGTTGCTCGCGGATGCGCGCCGCGTCGCGTTCGGCCGCGGCTTTCGCTTCGCGGGCGGACTTCAACATTTCGATGGTGCGATAAACCTTTTCTTCCAACGATACGAAATCGTTGGTGGTTTCGGGGGAGACTTCACGGACCGCTTTCACCGACATCGAAAACCTCAGTTGATCAGTCGCCGGTCGCCGGTCGCCAGAGTCACCCGGAAATTTTCCTGGCGACCAATGGCGACTGAAGACTGGTTGTGCGTGGAGTATAAAGCGAAGTCCGATAAGTTGCGGCTGTGAATTTCTCAAAAAGCAGTTGTAAGTTGTTGGTTGTAGGTTGAAAGTTAGCACGAACGACGCGGAATTTCGAAGTAGGCCGGCACCAAAGTTGTCAACACGCGAGCGGCTGCTGGGCGGAGCAACTTACAACTTACAACTGCCCTACTGTCGCGCCACGGTCGGCAGCATGTCCCACGCCTGCCAGAAACGTTCCATCTCATTGGGCAGACCGAAGGAGATGCGCGCGTACTGCTCCATGGGCGGGAACGGGCGTCCGATGGCGACGTTCTGCTTGCGGAAGTGCTCGATCACCTGGCGCACGGGGCGGCCGGTCTCGACCATGATGAAATTCGCCTGCGACGGAATGACTTTCAGCTTGCGCTGCGCCGCCTGCTTCACGAACTCGTTGCGATCGGAGATGATGCGCGCCGCCGCCGCACGCATGGCGGCATCGTCGTCGAGCGAGGCGGTCGCGGCTGCGATGGCGACGGCGTTACCGTTCAACTCAACCTGCCAGCGCGACATGCGCTTCGTGACCGCTTCTGCCTGGACCGAGTAGCCCATCCTCATTCCGGCCATGCCATACACCTTCGAGAACGTGCGCAAGATGATGAGGCGCGGGTCGTCGACGGGCTTATCGAGAAACGAGACGTAGTCCGGGGAATCGGCGAAGTGATGGTAAGCCTCGTCGATCACGAGGTAGGTGTCTTTCGGCAATTTCGAAAGAAAGGTCTCCAGGTCGCGGCGCGGAGTGATCGATGCCGTTGGGTTGTTCGGATTGCAAATGTAGACCAAGCCCGTATCGTTGCCGACCTTAGCCAGCATGGCATCGAGGTCGTGGGAGTAGGTCGCGGTGAGCGGGACGGTGACCACGCGCACGCCGAGATCTTTGGCGTGCATCGCGGGAAGTTCGTAGGTCGGCGAGCCGGTGATCAGCTTGCGCGTCGGGCTGGTGAACTCGCGGATGACCATCCCGATGTTCTCGCTCGAGCCGTAGCCGTGAATGACCTGGCCCTGGTTCACCTTGTGATACGCAGTCACGCGCTCGACGAACGCCCACGGTTCCGGATAGCGATTGGCGTGCGGGGCTGCCGCGAGGGCCGCCTTCTCGGCACTCGGGAGCATGCCGTAGGCGTTCTCGTTGCTGTTGAGGAGGGTGAGGTCGGCGCCACGGACGCGGCGGCCGTAAGACTGTTCGGGCGGGATGATGCGCGCCCACGACGGCATGACAGCTAACGTCGATGCTGCTCCGATTGTGCCGAGAAACGATCTGCGCGACAGCGGCATACTATTCACCCCGAATTTGATCGTGACCGGCGAGACGCCGATGCTCCCATAACGTGTGACCGGCGAGACGCCGATGCTACAGGTGCCCGGGATTGTACCGCAAAGCGTGAAGCGCAACTTGCTACAATCAGAGATTCTCACGCGAGGCTGATCGCATGTATCGCTGGTCGCAATTGTTTATTCCCACGCTGCGCGAGGCGCCTTCAGACGCCGAGGTCGCCAGTCACAAATATCTGCTGAGAGCCGGATATGTCCGGCAACTGGCGGCGGGGCTTTATTCGTACCTGTTTCTCGGCTACCGCTCCATGCTCAAGATCACGAAGGTCGTGCGCGAGGAGATGGACAAGATCGGGCAGGAGTTCTATCTGCCCGCCCTGCATCCGGCCGAGATCTGGCAGGAGAGCGGGCGCTGGACGGTCATGGGCGACAACATGTTCCGCCTGAAGGACCGCAAGGGCGCCGACCTCTGCCTGGGCATGACGGAAGAAGAAGTAATGACGACGATCGCGCGGCGCGAACTGCGCAGTTACAAGCAATTGCCGCAGATCTGGTACCAGATACAGTCCAAGTTCCGCGACGAACCACGGCCGAAATCGGGGCTGCTGCGCGTGCGGCAGTTCACGATGAAGGACGCGTACTCGTTTGATATCGACGCCGCCGGCCTCGACGTGTCCTACAAGAAGCACTACGACACCTACTGCCGGATCTTTGACCGCTGCGGGTTGCAATACGTAGTCGTCGAGGCGCACTCGGGAGCGATGGGCGGCTCGCAGTCACACGAGTTCATGGTCTACACCGAGGCAGGCGAAGACCTGGTCGTGTCGTGTCCGAGCTGCAAATACGCGGCGAACCTGGAGAAGGCGACGTCGCGTCTCGACGACGTGGAAGACTACGCCCCTGTCGGCGATGGCACGCCGGTCGAAGTCCATACGCCAGGGATGAAGACGATCGAGGACGTAGCGAAATTCCTCAACGTCTCGCCCAAAAACAAGATGAAGACGCTGGCCTACATGGCCACCAACTCCGGCGCGGCGGCAGGGAAGGGCAGCTTCCCGGTAATCGTCTTCATGCGTGGCGACCACCAGATGAACGAGGCGAAATTTTCAGCTGCCATCGGGGGAGCGGATTTCCGGCCCATGCAGCCAGAGGAGATACAGGAAGTGTTCAAGTCGCCCGCCGGGTTTCTCGGACCGATCGGTTCCGAGAGTTGGCACCTGAGGGGCGTAAAGGCGAAGGTGTTCGTCGACCGGGCGCTGCTGAACCGGAAGAACCTGATCGCGGGCGCGAATAAAGAGGATTACCACCTGCGCAACGTGACGCCGGGACGGGACTTCAAGGTAGAGGATTCGCAATATCTCGATCTGCGCTCGGTCGAGGCGGGTGAGGGCTGTCCGAATTGCGGTTCGCCTCTGAGGGTCGCGAAAGCAGTTGAGATCGGCCACATCTTCAAACTCGGCTACAAGTACTCGGAATCGATGGGAGCGCGCGTGCTCGACAAGGACGGCAAGGAAGTGACGCCAATCATGGGCAGTTATGGGATCGGCATCGAGCGAATCCTGACGTCAGCGATCGAGGAGAACCACGATGATCAAGGGTTCTGGCTGCCGCCTCAGATTGCGCCATTTGACGTGGTCGTGACCCCGACGAATGCGGCGGAGGCGAAGCTGCTGGGCGCGGCGGAAGAGATCGCGAAAACGCTGGAAACATCGGGGTACGACGTGTTGTTGGACGACCGCGACGAGCGTCCGGGCGTGAAGTTCAAGGACGCGGACCTGGTCGGGATCCCGGTGCGGATCACCGTGGGAAAGAAACTGGCCGAGGGTAAAGTCGAGGTGTTCCAGCGCTCGACACGCCAATCAACCGATGCTACTATCGGCGAAATTCTGAACGTGATTGCACCATTGCTCCGCCCGGCGCAAGCAGCCGGGAAGTAGCGCTACGCGAGATGCGGCGGGGGTAGGGATGAAGACGATCAAGGCATTGCTGGGTCTGGCCATACTTGTGGGCGCGGTGTACGTGGGCTGGAACTTGATCCCGCCATACTTCAGCGACTACAAGCTCGAAGGCGCGATCGCCGACGAGGCGCGCATCAATACCTATTCCAACAAGTCGGAACAGGCGATGCGCGAAACCGTCGTGCAAAAGGCCAAGGACCTCGATATTCCGCTGACGACCGACAACGTTACGGTCACGCGCGGCAACCAGATGGTCGCCATCGATGTGAAGTACACCATCCATCTGGACTTTCCTATCCACCCGGTCGACCTCAACTTCCATACGGAATCGAAGAACCACGCCTACTGAGAAGGCGGTAGTATCACGGGTGAGACGGTCGTGTGTCAGCACGAACACAGTCGTCGTCCGAAAGCGCCACAACTCTTTTCCTCTTATCACCCGCAACTTTGGCGCATCGAATGCTGTATCTACAAACGCAGGGCGCACCAAAGGACATGCTCCGATGGTGAATCAGCTCCCAGGCGTTGTTTTACAATAGGAACAGATTCTGGCCTTCACGCGTATGTGTCGTCGAGTGCGCTTCGTCTGCTAGCTATTGTCCTGCGAGATAACGTTTTCCGCCGCTCTGCCGTCTGAATAAGCAGCGGCGTCCGGCTTTTCGGGGATAGGCCGAAGAGCAAATAGAGAACCTGCGCCGAGAGGGCGCCGAGTCATTTGTGGCCATCAAAGTAAAAATTGCACGCAAGCCCGCGGCGCGTCCCGCAGGAAAACGGCGGACGACCGGATTCGACTGGCATCACCCGGCCGTCAAGTTCGTCGCGGCGATCGCGCTCACGGTAGCCGTCGTTTGCGCCACCGTCTTCACGCACTATTACCTCAAGTACGAAAGGATCATTGACGCGCGGCTGCGCGGACAGTTGATCTCAAACTCGGCCCGCATCTACGCGCGGCCGCGCTCGGTGTGGGTGGGCGAACCGGTGTCGGGAGCCGATATCGAGAACGAGCTTCGACGTGCCGGATACAGCGAAGCGAGCAAGAACCCGCCGTCACCGCTCGGGACCTACCACGAGGTGAAGAACGGGATCGAGGTCAAGCCGGGTCCCGAGTCGTACCACAACGAGGACGGCGCGATCGTCCGTATCGGCGAGAAGAAGATCGAGAGCATCGTCGGGACGGGCAGCATTGCCGGCAAGAACCTGGATGCCTACGAGCTCGAGCCGACACTGCTCACCGCGCTCAATGCCGAACAGCGCTCGAAGCGGCAGAAGGTCGAATTCAAAGACATCCCGAAAGTCCTCGTGGACGCGGTGGTCTCGATCGAAGACCGGCGTTATTTCCAGCATAGCGGCGTCAATTACCTCCGCATCGCGCAGGCGGCCTGGGTCGATTTTCGGGAGGGCGGCGCCCGCAAACAGGGCGGTTCCACCATCACGATGCAGGTCTCGCGCATGTTCTTCCTAAGTAAGGAGAAGACATTCAAGCGCAAACTTACCGAGATGCTCATCGCCGTCGAACTGGAGCAGAAGCTCAGTAAGGAGCAGATCTTCGCGCTGTACGCCAACCAGGTCGACCTCGGCCAACGCGGCTCCTACACGATCAATGGCTTCGCCGAAGGTGCGCGAGCGTTTTTTAACAAGGACATGCACGATCTGTCCGTACCGGAAGCCGCGCTGCTGGCCGGACTGGTGCAGGCCCCCAGCGCTCTCTCGCCTTACCGCCACCCAGAGCGTGCGCTCGATCGCCGCAACATGGTGCTCGAAGCGATGGTGGACACCGGCGCCATCAAGCGCGAGGAAGCGGAGCGTGCAAAAGCCGTACCGCTGAAGCTGGCGGCGCCAAATGTTGAAGCGAGCGACGCGCCTTACTTTGTCGACCTGGTCCGCGACACTGTACTCAGTAAGTACAACGAGCACGATCTTACGGACAACGGTTTCCGCATTTACACCACGCTGGATACGAACCTGCAGCGCGCCGCTGCCGAAGCGGTGCAGATCGGGTTAAAGAGCATCGACGAGCAGGTCGCGAAGCTGCGCACAAGGCGCGTGAAGGTCGGAACGGGCAAGCAAGCCAAGACCGAGACAAAAATCCAACCCGGTCCCGAGGCGCAGGTGTCCGTGGTCGTCATGGATCCGCACACCGGCGAAATACTGGCGGTGGTCGGCGGACGAAATTACGGCATGAGCCAGCTCGATCACGCCGTCGCGAAGCGTCCGACCGGTTCCGTGTTCAAACCGTTTGTCTATGCCGCGGCCATGAACACCGCACTCGGTGAAGACCAGACCAATGTGCTGACCCCAGCAACGCTGGTGGACGATTCACCGGGGACGTTCACATACGGCGACCAGATCTACGAGCCGCGCAATTACAAGAATGAGTACCATGGCATCGTCGCCGCACGTTTTGCGCTGGCGCATTCGCTGAACAATGCGACGGTCAGGCTCGCCGAGCAGGTCGGCTATGACAAAGTCGCGAACCTCGCGCATGACGCTGGATTGACCGCTGTGAAACCCACACCCGCGATGGCGCTGGGCGCGTACGATGCCACGCCGCTGGAAGTCGCGCAAGCGTACACGGTGTTCGCGAACAACGGTGTGCGACTCACGCCCGTGCTCGCGACGTCGATCCGCAACCCGCAAGGAGACGTGGCGGAGAATTTCCGTACCGAGCAGAAGCAGGTGCTGGATCCGCGCGTTGCGTACGTGATGACGACGATGATGGAAGGCGTCATCAACAATGGAACCGCGGCGAACGTCCGCGGGATGGGCTTCTCGGCGCCGGCGGCCGGCAAGACCGGCACGTCGCACGACGGGTGGTTCGCGGGATATACGACGAACCTGTTGTGCATCGTGTGGGTGGGTTTCGACGACTACAGCGATCTGCGATTGAGCGGCGCCACGACTGCGGCCCCGATCTGGGCCGAGTTCATGAAGCGCGCCCTCAAGATTCCCGAGTACAGCGATGTCACCGACTTCAAACAGCCCTCGGGCGTGGTCGATGTGCAGCTCGACAAGAACACGAATCGGATCGCAACTCCCTCGTGCCCCGAGACTTACAGCGTCGCATTCATTGCCGGGACGGAACCGAAGGACACCTGCGATCAGTTGCCCGGCACCGACCATCGGGGCTTTTTCTCACGCATTCTCGGCATTGGTACTCCGCAGGTTTCGCCGCCCCCGGTGGTAGTCGGCGCTAAGCCGGGTCAGCCCGCCCCGGCTGCCCCTGCGCCCCCGGCCGAAGATTCGCAGAAGCCAAAAAAGGGTTTCTTTGGCAAAATAGCTGGAATATTTAAGGACGATAAGTCCTCGGACAAACCGGCCCCTCCGACACAGCCGCGCAGCAACCCGCCCCCCCGACAATAGCGGGCTGATCGCGGCAGCCCCAGAGGCCGGACGGAGGTTTTAGTCATGAACCGTCGTCTGGCAACGATCGTATCCGTCCTCATCCTGACATGTGTGTGTGCGACAGCACAGCAGCCCGATGCGCAGGACGTAACCAGCGCGCGAGTCCCTAAACCCTCGCCTACAGCGACCGCCGCGGAACTTGTGCAACGTGCTGAAGTGCTGCACGTCGAGAAAGATTATCTCGACGCGCTCGACTACTACCGTGCCGCAATCGCCAAACAGGGTTCCCCGATCACGTACAACAAGATGGGGATCACGCTGCTCCAGATGAGTCGCGATGACGAGGCGCGCAAGAGCTTTGAAAAATCGATCAAGCTCGATAAGACGTACGCCGATGCGGTCAACAATCTGGGCGTGACTTATTACCGCCGCAAGAAATACTCGAAGGCGATCAAGTACTACAAGAAAGCGATCGACCTGCGCGAGGTGGCGGCGGCTTTCCACAGCAACCTTGCGGCGGCATATTTTTCCAAGAAAGAGCTGAGCCGCGCCATGGCCGAGTACCAGCGCGCCTACCAGCTCGACCCCACCGTGTTCGAACGGAACTCAAAGACCGGAGTGGTGGTGCAGATGTCGTCGCCGTCGGACCGGGCTGAATATTCCTATTTGCTGGCCAAGATGTTTGCCCAATCGGGAGACCTGGACCGGTCGCTCGATTATCTGCGCAAGGCGATGGAAGACGGGTACACGGGAATCGACGGAGTTTACAAAGACAAGGAATTCGTGGCCGTGCGGAAAGACAAGCGTTTCGGCGAGCTGATGGCTAGCAAGCCGGTTGCCATTCCCCAGTAAAACGTGTTGTCCTTACAGCATTTTTGTATCGTCTTTACGATATATTTATATCGTCCCGCGACTATATTTTTTTGTCGAACGGCGGAACTTTTTCCGTTTTTCCGCGTCTAAACTAGTGCCTCCTGAAAGCACACAACAGGTGAGTAAGGGGAAACGGTGGCCCACTGAGCGCTCATTCAGCACGCCCCAAGCGGAGCGCTCAGTGGGTTTTTTATTGCTGCCGCGGTGACTCTTCTTTTGATCTTGCTGCGATGTAATCTTCCATCACGCTCTCCAGCGTCCCTTGCGCCCGCAGGATGTATTCAATGGCGTCGCGAACCGCGCCGTGTCCCCCTGGATTCGGCGTCACCCAATGCGCCATCGACGTGACTTCCTTGCGCCCGTTCGGCACTGCAATGGCCAATCCGCACCGCCGCATCACCGGCAGGTCGATGATGTCGTCGCCGACGTAGCAGACCTCCTCGGCGGTGATGCCTTCCTTCCCAAGGATCTCCTGGAAAACAGCATTCTTATCGGCGATCCCCTGGTAGGCGTAGTCCATCTTCAGGTCGCGCGCGCGCAGGGCGACGGTCTCGGAGATGCGCTTCGTGATCAGACCGGTCTTCAGTCCTCCGAGTCGCGCCAGTGAAAAGCCGGTGCCGTCATGCGCGTTAAAACCCTTAGCTTCGATGACGCTGTCGCTGTGGATCGCGTAGCCGCCCTCGCCCGCCATCTTCTCGGCGTGTCCGGCCGTGCTGCGCTGGGCGCCCGCCGGAGCAGGAAAGAGCCAGATGGTGCCGTCGGTCATGACGCCGTCGACATCGAAAATGATCAGTTTGATTTTCTTAGCGCGTTCGTCGGACATGGCGGGATTGTAAATGCGGCATCAGGTTTCAGGTGTCAGGTTTCAGGCAAAAGCAAGTTCCTGACACCTGAGCCTGATGAAACCTGCCTTACATCATCTCCGTTCCCCACAGATCATGCAGGTGGATGACCCCGAGAAGCTTTCGTTCGTCGTCGACGACCACGAGCGACGTGATCTTGCGCTGCTCCATCAGGTTCAGGGCGGCGGTGGCGAGGGCGTGGGGCGCGATCGTCTGTGGGTTGCGCGTCATGCACTGGCCGGCCTTGAGGTCGAGCGCGTTCTTGCCTTCGTGTTCCAACAGGCGTCGCAAGTCGCCGTCACTGAGCACGCCCACCAGTTTCTCGCCCTCGACTACGGCCGTCATGCCTAGTTTCTTGCGCGACATCTCGTAGATCACGTCGGGCATAACAGTATCGGGCGCGACCCGCGGCAGCGCGTCACCCGTGTGCATCAGCTTCTCGACCCGCGCCAGCTTTTTTCCCAACTTGCCGCCGGGGTGCAGGTCGGCAAAATCCTCTTCTTTGAAACCGCGCTTCTCGGCGATGGTGACGGCGAGTGCGTCACCGAGCGCGAGCATGGTCGTCGTCGAGGCGGTCGGGGCGAGTCCGAGGGAACAAGCTTCCTTAGCGACCGAGCAATCGAGCGCGACGTCGGCAACCTGCGCTAGCGTGGAGCGCAGCTCGCCGGTCATCGCGACCAGCTTCACGTCCAACCGCTTCATGGTGTCGAGCAGGTCGATGATCTCGTCGGTCTCGCCGCTCTGCGAAAGCGCCAACACGACATCGCCGCGGACGATCATGCCGAGGTCGCCGTGCACGGCTTCCGCGGGATGGAGAAAAAGCGCAGGGGTGCCGGTGGACGATAGCGTGGCCGCGATCTTGCGCGCGACCAGCCCGCTTTTGCCCATGCCGGTGACGACGACTCGTCCGCCGCAAGAGATGAGGCACTGAACGGCGACGGCAAATGCCGTCGCCATCGGCCCGGCAATCCGGTCCGCCAGCGCGCGCAGCGCTTCCGCCTCGATGCGCACCACGTTTTCGCCAATGCGGTTCATTTTGGAAATGCGATGGTACCAGAATCGCGGGGTTCCATTAGTAACTACGCAGGCGTATCGCACCCGATGTACAGTAAGCGCGACGTATGCCGGAAGCAGCCCAATCGACGTGCGATTTCGCTTATCTAGCCGGCGGCAAGCTGCACGTGCGGCGAGGCGATGCGCCTGTTCGGGTCGTCGATAGCCAGTTCGGACAGTCGGTGCGCAGCCGCATGCTCGAGCTGCAACGCCGAAACGAGTGGAAGACCGCCGGTACTGGCGCGCAGTTCATGCGCGGCGGAACGCTGTGGGGCGGCGCTAAACCCGATCCGGCCGAGATGCCCATCCGCATCTCCGGCCTGGCGCGCGGCTGCCGTCCCGGCGAGCTGTTCTACACCCTGAATACCCCCGAGATCGCGGGCCTCTTCGCCGTACGCGATGAGGGCGAGCAGCGCCTGTTCCATACGAACGATTACCAAGTCAGCCAAGTCGCCGCGGGAACCGAGCGCGTGGCGTGCGTCTGTAATCATCGAAACGGCACCAGCAGCATCGCCGTCCTGCGCGCCGACGGCTCCGAGATGGCCGAGATAACGCAAGGCGACACGCAGGACATGGCGCCGCGCTGGATACCCGGCGAAGCGTCCGCGCTGCTGTTCCAGTCGGCGGGGATCGCGCGCAACCAGGCGGGAATTGCCATGGGACGCGGGCCGTTTGCCGTACACAAGCTCTACATTCAATCGGGACAACTGGAAACGATTGCCGAAGACCCGGGGCATGACCTGCTCGGGCCGCAGATGTCGCCGGACGGTTCTCTCTACTACATCCGTCGCCCATACGAGCCGCCGGTGCAAAAGACCGGCTTCCTGCGCGCGCTGCTCGATTTCGCGCTGCTGCCCTTCCGCCTCTTGTTTGCCGTGTTTCATTACCTGAATTTCTTCAGCATGATGTACACGGGCAAGGGCCTGACCAATGCCGGAGGAGCGGCGCAGCGAGACGCCGACATCGGACGCATGATGGTTTGGGGGAATCTGATTGACGCGCGGAAGGCTGCGCGCCAGGCGCCGCACGAGGATGCGCCCGCGCTCGTGCCGAAATCGTGGGAACTCGTGCGGCACGACGCGCAGGGGACACGCGAAATCCTGCAGACCGGCGTGTTGCACTTTGATTTGTCCGGTGACGGATCGGTGCTGTATTCCAACGGTAGCGCGGTTTATCGCCGGGACGCGCAGGGGAAGATCGAACGTCTGGCGAAAGACTCGCTCATTGAGCAGGTGGTTGCGCTTTAGCCGTAGCTCAGCGCCTTCGTTGGCGCCGCGCCGGTATTGCGCGTTCCAGCAGGGCCGGAGCGAGGCAGACGCGACCTTACCGAGGCCGTGATCCCGAGGCGCTTCCCGGTTTCCACTTGTTCAGGAATGCCGCGACGTCGTCGGGGTCCATCGAGCGCGCCTTCTCGAACTCGGCAGTCTTATCGCTGAACAATAACTTTCCATCGCGGCCCAACACCGCGACTGCCGGGACACCCTTCTCCAGTGGAATACCGTACTTGGTTGCCAGTCCAGCGTTCTGCTTGCCGTCGTCGCCGATGTTCACGTGCACGACGATGAAATTGTTGTCGACTACTGGCAACAGCTCCGGCTCATGCATCGCGGCATCCAGCACGTGGCAGTCGTAGCACCAATTGCCGCCGAACACGACGAGGATGCGCTTGCCCGAGATATTTGCCATCCGGATGGCGTCCTGGATCTCGTCGGTCGCAAGCGCTGGGGCGGGATAGAGCTTCGGGTTGAGTTTCTCCGGTGGACGGATCTTCAGCACGTCGGTGTGTGTGCTCGCCACCATCCGCCAGGAGCCCAGTTGCGGGATCCACGCCTGTTGCTCGATCACGTAGCGCGTGCGCGTTCCGTGCGCCGTATGCGTGCGGAACGATAGCAGCAGGTTCACCAGTTCAGCACCCTGCTTCGCTTCCGCGTTGCGCACTGTGACTTGGACGTCCTGCATCCCCGAGGTGCGCGTCTTTTGCCAAAAGCTGCTCTCGTCGGCGATGGGCAGTTGCTGCTTGCCGTCCGCCCCGACGACGTATCCCGGCGGGTTCGTGGAGTAAAGACCGTGCAGCGTGGCCGAGTCGCCGGTCGAGATCGCCGACTTCCATTGGTCGACAACCCGCGATACCGCTGCCGGGACTGACTGCTGGGCGAGCAGCGTAGACGAGAGCAACAGGATAGAAAAGATTCGACGCATGGATCAATTCTGGGTCTTCGATTGTCGTACCGCGTTGTGCACGGCGAGAAGTTCGGTCAGAACCGGGCGCAGCCACTTCAGGTCGAGAGCGTTGGCGCCGTCGGACTTGGCTTCAGCGGGATTGTCGTGGACTTCCATGAACATGCCGTCGATGCCCGCCGCTACTGCCGCGCGCGAAAGGATGGGGATGAATTCGGGTTGGCCGCCGGACTGGACAGCCTCGGATTTCTGCGTGGCAGGCGAGACGCCCGCGTTACCCGCGGACGGCAACTGCACCGAGTGGGTCGCATCGAAGACCACGGGCGCGAACTGTCGCATGATGGCCAGCGAGCGCATGTCGACGACAAGATTGTTGTAGCCGAACGATGACCCGCGTTCGGTCAGCACGATGCGCTGGTTCCCGGACTCGCGGACTTTGTTCACGGCGTGCTTCATGTCGGCGGGCGCGACGAACTGTCCCTTCTTGATGTTGACGACCTTGCCGGATCTCGCGGCGGCAATGAGCAGGTCGGTCTGGCGGCAGAGGAACGCGGGAATCTGCAGGACGTCGACAGCGTCTGCGACTTCGGCGACATCGTGCGCGTCGTGGACGTCGGTCAGCACGGGCACGTGTACCGTGTCTTTGATCTTACGCAGGATGCGGACGCCGTCTTTCAGGCCCGGGCCGCGGAAGCTCGAAAGGGAAGTGCGGTTCGCCTTGTCGTAGCTGGCTTTGAAGATGTAGGGCACGCCCATCGCCTTGCAGACTCCCGCGATGCATTCGGCCATCTTCAGCGCGTGCTCTTCCGACTCGATGACGCAGGGCCCGGCGATGAGAAAAAGCGAGCCGTCGCCGACGGTGAAGTTGTCGAGTTTGAACGAAGAAAGCATTAGCCGCTGATTGCAGGCGGATTGTATCTGTATGTTTCGAAAAGGACTAACTTCTCGTCACTTTCTCAGGCCTTAAGAACATCTCCACTTCGTTCGCGGCCCTCTCCGCCAGGCGCTTCTGCCGGTTCTCGTACGCGGCCTTGATGAACGCCGTGAATAGCGGGTGCGGCTCGAGCGGCTTCGACTTGAATTCAGGATGGAACTGGCAGCCGAGGAAGTACGGATGGTCTTCCTTCGCCAGCTCTACGATCTCGACGTAAGTTCCGTCCGGTGTGGAGCCCGTGATCTTCAGCCCGGCCGCGGTCAATTGCTCCTCGTACTCGCGGTTGAATTCGTAGCGGTGACGGTGGCGCTCGCTGATCTCGGTCGCGCCGTATGCCTCGGCGGCGTGCGATCCGGGTTCAAGCTTGCATGCCCACGCGCCCAGGCGCATCGTGCCGCCCAGTTCCTCGACGCCGCGCAGTTCGCGCAGCTTGTAGATGATCCGGTGCGACGTTGCGGGATCGAACTCGCTGGAGTTCGCGCCTTCCAGGCCGACGACGTTGCGAGCAAATTCAATGCACGCGGTCTGCATGCCAAGGCAAATCCCGAAGTACGGGACTTTGTGCTCGCGCGCGTAGCGGATACCGTTCAGCATTCCGGCGATACCGCGTTTGCCGAAGCCGCCGGGCACGAGGATACCGTCGTAATCGGCGAGCTGCGCTTCGTATTCGCGGTCTTTCGTCTCCAGCCCCTCGGCTTCGATCCAGCTCACGTTGAGCTTGAGGTTGTGCGCCAGCGCGCCGTGGACGAGCGCCTCTTTCAGAGACTTGTAGGAGTCTTCGTATTCGACATACTTACCGACAAGCCCGATGTTGACTTCGTCCTTCGGATTATTGACGCGGCGCACAAGTTCGTCCCACTTGCTCATGTCGCGGTCGCGCGCTTCCATGTGCAGGTACTTCAGGACGAGCTTGTCGACCGACTCGCGCGCGAAGGTCAGCGGGACCTCGTAGATGCTGGCAACGTCGATCGCGGTGATCACCGCTTCTTCTTCCACGTTGCAGAAGAGCGCAATCTTGCCCTTGATGTCCTTCGACAGGAAGCGGTCGGTGCGGCAGAGCAGGATGTCCGGCTGGATCCCGACGCTGAGCAGTTCCTTGACCGAGTGCTGCGTCGGTTTGGTCTTGAGTTCGCCGGCGGCGCCGATCCAGGGCACCAGCGTTACGTGTACGAACGTCGTGTTCTCGCGGCCGAGGTCCTGGCGCATCTGGCGGATGGCCTCGATAAACGGCAGCGATTCGATGTCGCCGACCGTGCCGCCGATCTCCACGATACAGACGTCCACGTCTTGCGCGACTTTCTTCATCGCGGCCTTGATCTCGTTCGTGATGTGCGGGATGACCTGCACGGTCTTGCCGAGATAGTCGCCGCGGCGCTCCTTGGCGATGATCTGCTCGTAAATGCGGCCGGTGGTCCAGTTGTTGTCTCGGGAGAGCTTGGAATGAGTGAAGCGCTCGTAGTGTCCGAGATCGAGGTCGGTCTCCGCGCCGTCGTCGGTGACGAAGACTTCGCCGTGCTGGAACGGCGACATGGTGCCCGGATCGACGTTGAGATACGGGTCCATTTTCTGCATGTTGACCTTGAGGCCGCGGCTTTCGAGCAGGCAGCCGATCGAGGCCGCCGCCAGGCCCTTGCCGAGGGAAGACACAACACCGCCGGTCACAAAGATGAACTTTGCCGCCATTTCCTCACCTTGAATTGTCTGGATTTAGGGGGTACTTCGGCTCCCGATTTCGCGCGCTTTGCGCCAGCGACTGGGAACCAGTAGGGGTGCACAACCAATTATGGCAGAATCCGGCCCAGAATGGAACGTACTCTGAATCCACGTGTTTTCGAGAATTTACCCCAGTTTTCCGCAGGGGAATTCACAGACGACGTAATCCGAAACTGTGGGCTGGTGAAGGGGTTAGTGCATCTATTAAAGTAACGAGTACTGAGTAATGAGGAATCAGAAACAAACCGTCGCGGCGCTGGCGGTTACGGTGGCGCTGGCAACGGCATTGCTGGCCCAAACAAAACGGCCTGCGGCGAAGCCGACCACAAGTCCCGCAACATCCGCCAAGCCCGCTGCCGCGACTCCCGGAACCAGGCAGTGTCCCATCCCGCGCAATGAGAACCAGCAGGTCTACCGGGTGTACATGAAGGACGGCTCGTACCAGCAGGTGAGCCAGTGCGAGCTGCTCGACGGCGGACAGCGCGTCCACTACATGAGCGCGGAGCGCAATGAGTGGGAGGATGTGCCGGTTTCGATGGTCGACTGGGCGGCGACGGAGAAGATCGCCAAGGAAGGCCCACCCACGGAAAAACCGGAAGCGTCCGCGGACGCCGCGCAGGTCGATAAGGAAGAGGCGGAGGAGCGTGCAGCCGAAGCCTCGCGTTCTCCCGAGATCAAGCCGGGGTTGCGTCTTCCCGACCAGGGCGGCGTATTCGTCCTCGATTACTGGCGCGACGAGCCGCAACTGGTCGAATTGATCCAGAACGGCAGTGACATCAACAAGAACACCGGGCGCAATGTACTTCGCGCCGCCATCAACCCGCTGGCCAAAGCAAAGCAGACCATCGAGATCAAGGGAGCGCACGCGCGGGTGCAGTCTCACGTGCCGCAGCCGGCCATCTACGTGAACGTCAACCAGGACCAGGACTCCAAGACGGGGCTCAACGCGCACGACCAGTCGGAACACTACCGCATTGTGAAAGTCGAGCAGCGTAAGGACAGCCGGGTCGTGGGCGCGATCGAAGTCGCGGTCTACGGCAAAGTCTCGCAGAAGGCGAACTACGTCGAGACGCGCTCGATGCCCGTCAGCGCCGATTGGGTGAAGGTCACGCCCGCGCAGCCGCTGGAACCCGGCGAATACGCTTTGGTCGAAATGCTGGGCAAGGACGTGAACTTGTACGTCTGGGATTTTGGCGTGCATCCCACTGCCCCGCAGAACGATAAGGCGTGGCGGCCGGCGCCGGTGACCGATACGAGCACGGGAACGAAAGAAAACCCGGTGCTGAATAAAAGGCCGAAAAAGTAGCCACGGATTTTCGCGGATCAACACGGATAAATCTTTTTTATCCGTGCGAATCCGTGAAAATCCGTGGCTAGTTTTTCTTTTGCAGCAGCAGATCGCTGTAAGACCTGTCGATCAACTCTTCGTGGCGAATCCCAAACAGCTCCATGTACTCCCGACACTGCGCCTGTAACTTGTCCTCTTCCCCAGGCTGCCCGCACGCCTCGATCTCAACGAACGACCCCAGCCCCTGCACCTGGTCGATGTGGAACTTGATGTTCTCCGCGTAATAGATCTCGCGCTGCTTATCCACCGCCACGAGCACTCCGAGCGCGCGCTCGAGGACGGCGCGGAGTTCATCGCCGCACGTCACTGGGGCAAGTGCGACGTCGGAGGTCTTCGGTCCAGCCTGGTCCGGACGCTGATACGCGATGAGTGCGTTTTCGATAGTTCCTTGGCGGAGCTTCAATCGCCCGTCGGGAACACGGAAATAGGTATCGATCTGGTGGTCGGTTCCGGCGAAGCGCGCCTGCCGGTTGCGCAGCACCGTCCGGACCACTTCAGGGTTGGCGCAGCGCGCCTTCACCTCTACGTTGATCAGCTTCATAAATTCGCGGAACCCTGCCGCCCGCCTGCGCTCAAATTACAATGGTGCCTGTCACCTTCTGCTCGCGTCTAATGAAACGATTCCCATGTTGTTTGACCAAACTCGACCCCAGCCCGCCTCCGACGGCGAAGAACTGAACCTGCTCCCGCCGTCGAGCTTGACCGTGCCTTTGTGGCGCTCCCTGCTCGGCAACCTGCGCGACCGCCTTTCTCCGGAGCGCCTGCCGCCCTTGACAGTTACTTCGCGGCCGGTGAATGTCGGCATGCTCGTCGGCGACGTCCTCGACACACCGTGGTACCGCACCATCTTCACCAGTATTGGCGACGTGATTTCGCCGGAGGTCCTGCCGCCACTGCAGCTTGAGTCACAGCCGGTCGACGTCGAGCTGGTCAGCGATGAGCCGGCATGGTGGCGCTCGCTGCTGCGTAATATCGCGGACGTCGTCGCGCCCGAGCGGCAGCCCGTGCTTCACCTCAGTTCGCCCCCGGTGACACCGGAGATGGCTTCTGCCGTGCTAACGGTCCCGCGCTGGTCTGCGGTGATCGATACTCCCAAACTCTTTCTGCCCGACCTCCCGCCCGCGGTCCCAATGCCGGTACGGGTGGCCGTGCGCGTCGACACGGAGTTTATCGACTTGCTCCCACCGGAACCGGCCGCTGACGACCCGTTCGAACGCCAGCTCGTCATGCAGACTCGCCGTTCGCTGCAACGATCTCGCCTCCGGCAGTTCGTTTGGGTCAGCATCGCCGTTGCTGAAGTGACCGTACTGGTTATCCTGAAGGTGGTTCAGCACTGAGCTCCCGCTACCCGGTACTCACTCTAATGCTATACTCCTAGCTGCTCGAAAGCTCAGGAGGCTCTGCATCGATAAGAGGTATATCCGCACGAACGACCGCATTCGCGCCCGCGAAGTGCGCGTGATCGACGACGAAGGCAACCAGATCGGGATCATGGCGCCGTACGAGGCGCTCAAGATGGCCCGTGAAAAGGCCCTGGACCTGGTCGAGATCTCACCTACCGCGCAACCCCCGGTAGTCCGCATCATGGACTTCGGCAAATTCCTTTACCAGAAGGAAAAGCAGGAACGCGAGGCCAAGAAGCACCAGCACGTCATTACGGTCAAGGAAGTCAAGTTCCGTATCAATGTCGACGAGCACGATTACCAGACCAAGAAGAACCACGCCCTGCGCTTCCTTGAAGAGGGCGACAAGGTCAAGGCGACCATCTTCTTCCGTGGACGCGAAATGACGCGCCAGATGCTGGGACGCGAGATCCTCGACCGGTTGATCAAGGACCTTGGCGACAAGGCGATCGTGGAATTCCGGCCGCGGCAGGAAGGCAACACACTGCACCTGATCCTGGCGCCCGCAAAGGCCCAGCCGCCGCAGAAGCCGCCAAAACCGAAGCCGCCACAGCAGCAGGCGCAGGGTGGACAGCCGCAACAGGCTCAAGGCCAGCAGCAGGCGCAACCGGCTCCCGTGCCGGCGAGACCGACCGGAACGCAGTAACATTTGTGATTGAGTGATTTGTGATTGGTGATTGAGCCGCGTAGCGGCGGAATCCGTTAGCCCACTGCGGAAGCGGTGGGTTAGTTTTTGGGATGTATCGGGCGCGAGCGGCGCGCACCCTTCCTGAAATCAGCCTCTTAGGCTAAAATATGAAATTCGCGTACGCTTGGTAAGGGTTACCGTCCGGCCGGTCGTAAATCTGCGCGGCCTTGCAATCACCCGATTACCCGATTACGCAATCACCCGATAGAGGACGTATGCCGAAACTGAAGACCCACAGCGGCGCCGCCAAGCGCTTTAAGAAGACTGCCACCGGCAAGGTGAAACGCGGTCACGCCTTTGCGCGCCATATTCTGACCACCAAGACGACGAAGAAAAAGCGTCACTTGGACAAAGACGTTATCTTGGACAAGGCGGACACCGCGAAGATCAAGCGGATGATCCCCTACTAAAGTTTCAAGGTTGGAAGGTTTCGGAGGTTTCACGTTGAAACCTTGAAACTTTGAAACCTTGAAAGGTGTGTGAAGAGGTCGAGCTACCGCTCCTTACCTCCAGCCGCCGAAATAACGAAGCACAAAAACAGGAGAACACAATGCCTCGCGTAAAACGTGGAACGAAGCGCCGCGCCAAGCGGAAAAAGATATTAGAGAAAGCGTCAGGATATTTCCTGACAAAATCGAAACTCTATCGCTCAGCGAAAGAGTCGGTCGAGCGCGGACTGAAGTTCGCCTACTCCGGCCGCAAGCAGAAGAAGCGCCAGTACCGCTCGCTGTGGATCGTGCGCATCAATGCCGCCGCCAATGCCAACGGCATCAGCTACAGCCGCTTCATCAGCGGGTTGAAAAAAGCGGGCGTCGAACTGGATCGCAAGATCCTGGCCGACATCGCCGTCCAGGACCCCGGCGGATTTACCAAGCTGGCCGAGCAGGCGAAGGCCGCGAACGCCGCTTAGGACAGCAGCTTTTAGCTATTAGCTCTTAGCTTTTAGCCAAAACATCAGCCGCGGATTTACGCGGATGAACGCGGATACGATCCGTGTGAATCCGTGAAATCCGTGGCTTGTTTTTCATGTATATCGTCCCCAAACTCGACGACTACTCGCCCGGCGCGCTCGAACGCGCCGCCGCCGATCTTCTGCGCGCGCTCGATTCGGAATCCGCCGCCGTTGCCAACGAGAACGACTGGAAGACTTTCCGCGACCGCTGGATGGCGCGCAAGAACGGCATCCTGACCCAACTCAACGACGGGTGGCTCAAAGCCGCGCCCGGCCCGCAAAAACGCGCGGTCGGACAAAAGGTCAATGAGCTCAGGGCGAAGGTCGAGGAAACAGTCGCGGCAACCGAGCAGCGCCTCAAGGGCGGTGCCGATGACGCTCGCCTGCGAGCCGAAGCGCTCGACGTCACGCTCCCCGGCACGCGCTGTCC
Source organism: uncultured Terriglobales bacterium (assembly GCA_964559835.1). Classification (GTDB taxonomy): domain Bacteria; phylum Acidobacteriota; class Terriglobia; order Terriglobales; family Acidobacteriaceae; genus DAISJI01. Next base: position 20,871 of record CAZLJE010000026.1, on the reverse strand, counting down.
GCTGGGCGCCGAGCACCCCATCACGCGCACGATGAACGAGATCGTCCGCGTCTTCCAGCACATGGGTTACTCCGTCGCCGAGGGGCCGGAGATCGAGACCGACTACTACAACTTCGAGTCGCTCAATTTCCCGCCGAACCATCCCGCGCGCGACATGCAGGACACCATCTTCATCGCCGGCCAGGAGAACAAGGCCGCGCGCGATCGCCTGCTGCTGCGCACGCATACGTCGCCGGTGCAGATCCGCACCATGGAGAAGCAGCAACCGCCGGTGCGCGTCGTCATCCCCGGCCGCGTCTATCGCAACGACGCGCCCGACGCGACGCACTCGCCGATGTTCCACCAGGTCGAAGGCCTCGCCGTCGATACAAACATCACCTTCCGCGATCTGAAGGGCTCGCTCGACCATGCGATGAAAGAGTTGTTTGGATCGTCGGTGAAGACGCGTTTTCGGCCGTCGTTCTTTCCGTTCACCGAGCCGAGCGCCGAAGTGCTGCTGAGCTGCATTTTCTGCGGCGGCAGCGGCTACCAGGGGCCGAACCGCTGTCCGAATTGCAAAGCCAGCGGCTGGATCGAGATGCTCGGCTCCGGGATGGTCGACCCGGCGCTGTACGGATTCGTCGGCTACGACCCGCAGAAAGTCAGCGGTTTCGCCTTCGGCATGGGCGTAGACCGGCTGGCGTCGATGCTGTACGGCGTACCGGACCTGCAATTGTTCTTTAACGGTGACGTGAGGTTTTTGGAGCAGTTTGCGTGAACACGTTTCAAGGTTCCGAAGGTTTCAGAGTTTCACGCGAAACCTTCGAAACCTTGAAACCTTGAAACGTCATGAAAATCATTCCCAGTTGGCTGCGTGAATTCGTCAATATCCCGGTGGACGACCGGAAGCTCGCCGAAGACTTGACCCTCGCCGGCATCTCCGTCGAGTCGGTCGAGGGTGAAGGTGAGCGTACGGTCTTCGACGTGGATTTCACGCCCAACCGCGTCGACGCGATGAACCACTACGGCGTGGCGCGCGATTGCTCCGCCGTGTACGACCGCGATCTGCGCCCGATTGCGCCAAAGCTCCCGAAGACCAGCGGCGACGCAAACTTCGCAATCGAGATAGAAGATCCCAAAGGCTGCGCGCGCTACACGGCCCAGATCGTCCGCAACGTGAAAATCTCACCCTCGCCGGAGGAGATCGCGCAGCGGCTCGCGCTGGTCGATTCGCGCGCGATTTCGAATGTCGCCGACGCGAGCAACTACACGCTGCACGAGATCGGCCACCCGACGCACTGTTTCGACCTCGACACGCTCGAGGGCGGGAAGATCGTCGTCCGCCGCGCGCGCATAGGCGAGAAGCTGAAGACGCTTGACGGCGTCGAACGCCAGCTCCATCCCGACGATCTCGTGATCGCCGACGCGGTGAAGCCGGTCGCGCTCGCCGGCGTGATGGGTGGGTACGACACGATGATCACCGAGCGCACGCGCAATGTGCTCATCGAGTCCGCCTGGTTCGACCCGGCATCGATCCGCCGCACCGCGCGCCGTCACGCGATGCACACCGACGCATCGCACCGCTTCGAGCGCGGCGCCGATATCGGCATCACTCCGACTGCCTGTGCGCGTGTCGCGGAACTGATCCTGCAAACCGCCGGCGGTCAGTTGGAAGGCGGTGCAATCGATGCGTATCCGCGCAAGCTCTCGCATCCGACGCTTACGCTGCGCCACAGCGAAGTGCGTCGCATCCTCGGCGCCGATATCCCGGATGTCGATGTCACGCGCATTCTGCGCCGCCTAGGCTTCGGCGTCACTGCCGCCACGGCTGCCAGTGCCGCAAGGCAAGAAGTCGCTCCAGTCGGACGCGGTGGCGCGCACGCCGCCGTCGCCGAGGAAGTGGATGCCTACACCGTCCAGGTTCCGAGCTGGCGGCTCGACGTAGAGCGCGAGATCGATCTCATCGAGGAGATCGCGCGTATTTACGGCTACGACAATTTTGAGAACACGCTGCCGGGCTTTGTCGGCGGCGTCGTCGAGAGTGACGTGGAGCGCAAGCAAGGACGCGTGCGCGAGTCGCTGCTCGGCCTCGGCTACAACGAAGCTATACCGCTCAGCTTCATCTCGCGCGAGGACGCGACTGCGTTCTCGAACCTCGAGGTCGTGGAGGTAGCAAACCCGATCAGCGAGACAGCGGCCGTGATGCGCACCTCGATGGCGCCCAGCATGCTCGCCATGCTCGGCTACAACCTGAACCGAGGTAACGCCAGCGTGCGCCTGTTCGAGATCGGCAACGTCTATGAGAAGGTCGGCGAGCGCACGGCCGAACACCGTCGGCTGTGTTTCGGCGCAACCGGCGCGGCCGTCGAGGCGAACGTCCATCAACCGGGACGCCCCTACACGTTCTACGATCTGAAGGGCGACGTTGAAACCTTGCTCGCCGAGTTCGCGCACGGCGCGCTTTACTTCGACGCCCACTCGGCCGACTACTTCCATCCCGGCCGCTCGGCGCGCGCCGTCATGGACGGCAAAACGGTTGCGCGTTTTGGCCAGTTGCACCCGCGCGTCGCCGCCGAGCGCAAACTCAAGCAGGAAGTATTCCTTGCTGAAGTGGACCTCGAGCGCGTGTTCGAGCACTCGCTGCGCAAGCCGCGCTACCAGGCGATCTCGCGCTATCCCGAGGTCGATCGCGACTTCTCGTTCCTGTTCGACGACGCCATTACCTTTGACCGCATCCGCGGCACCGTCGCCGTGCTACGCATCGCAGAGCTGACGCGTCTGGAACCGATCGAAGTTTTCCGTGGCGGAAACGTGCCGAAAGGGAAGTACTCAATGCTGCTCCGCGCCGCGTTCCAGTCGTCGGACCGCACGTTGCGCGACGAAGAAGTGGCGCTCTGGTCGCAGCAGATCGTGAAGGCATTGGAAGCGCTGGGAGGCCAGCAGCGCGCGTAAGGACGTATTCAGTATGTCGTATTCCCTATTCCGGCGAGATTCCGGTTTGGTCCCATACGGAATACGAAATACGGAATACGGAGTACGTGCTTAGACTACTCACATGACATCGATGTTTGAACTGATCCTGCGCCAGGTGCGCCGGATTCCAAAGGGAAAAGTGGCGACCTATGGTGATGTCGCCTATGCGGCAGGCTTCCCCGGCGCCGCCCGACAGGTGGTATGGGCGTTGCACAGCTCCGACGGCGTGGCCTGGCACCGCGTGGTTGGCGCAGGCGGCAAGATCCTGCTCACCGGAGAACACGGCTTCGAACAGCGCATGCGGCTGGAATCCGAAGGCGTGAAATTTCACGGCCTCCGGATCGACATGAAGTCTCACCACCATTCCTTCTTCGCGCGTAAAAAAAGCTCGCGTAAGAAAACGAAACGTTAGTTTTGCATCTTGCACATGACCCATCTGCTCTTATCATTTGCATGAGCCATGAGCCATGAGCCATGAGCCATGAGCCATGAGCCATGAGCCGAGGTATCCCATGTACCACTACGATCCCAACACCGCGCTGGAAGAGCTGAAGGAAGAAGCAGTCCTGCCGAACCCTGTCCACCTGCGCGACATGTTGCTGCGCGCGCACCTCTCGGCCGACCGCTCGCTCGAACTCAACCGCATGTTCGTGGAGTATCAGAAACACTTCGGGGAGCTGCAGAAGCAGGCGCGCGAACTCCTGGCCGCGCTTGCCCACTGATTCGGCGTGGCCCGGGGTTAGTCCGCAGGACGTTAGTTCATAGCGCGGCACGTGAGTGCCGGGTTAGCTGCCCAGATCGATTCCCGAGTCTCGTAGAGACGACACACCGCACTAGAACTCCCCCGCCACAAACTCCTCGATCACCACTCTCGACACCGCCGCGCATTTGCCGCACACGACCAGCGTCTGGTCTCCACGTCGCACCACCGCGATCTTCAGGCTCTCGCACGATGCGCATGCGGTCGTCGGATCGCCCGATTCCGGCTCCGTTGCCGACGCCGCCAGTGCCTGGTCGAACTCCCCGGTCTTCTGCGTATTGATCTCAAAAGTGCTGCGGCAGTCGGCGCACACGTGATTGAAGCAACACTTCGGCTCGCACGAATAAACGATCTCGCTTCCACCGCAGTGCGGGCAGCGGACCACGTCCTTCAGGACCATCCCCATGGCGTAATTCTATCGCGAGCAAAAGTCGTGCCTGCCGACGTTACCTTGGTACATCGCAGGGCACGATCTCGGTTGTTGTCCGGGCGGCACGTTTCCTGCTGGGCCGGCATCGCATAGCATCCCCATCGACCTCACAGAACATTGCAACGATCGCAAGGGGATACCTCAATGACTTGGAAACACTGTTTGATCTCACTTTGCCTCATACTGGCCCTGGCCGGTGCAGCGGACGCGCAGACGCCCGACGTAAAGGGATTCGTCTCGTCCGCCGACTTCAGCGGCAGCACCAACGCCGACGGCCATGTTCTGAAGCTCAGTAGTTCCGTCGGCTACAACCTGACAGAACACTTCGGCATGGACTTCGGCGTGCCATTCTACTTTGTGGGCGGCAGCTCCAGTTCCACTACCGGGACGAAGACCAGCTTCAGCGGCACTGGCATGGGCGCTCCGTTCGTTAACGCCCGCTGGATGTTCAACGGGCACTCGCTGAATTATGCCGGCAGTCTGACGGACTACCTGCCGCTCGGCGACACGGCCAACGGCCTGAGCACCGGCGAGTGGGCGTTCGACTGGAACAACCACTTTGAGCGCAGCATCGGACGCGTGACGCCTTTCGGTGAAGTCGGGATCGCAAATACGGTCGCCGATAGCAGGAAGTTCAACCGTCCGTATGTGTCGCACGGTTTCAATGCCCATTTCGAGGGCGGCGCCAGCGTCGATGTGACCGACAAGTTCAGCATTGGCGGTTCCGCGTACGACATTGCGCCCTGGGGCACTCAGACTATTTACAGCCGCGCGCTTCCGAAGAATTCCCACGCCCTGGCCGGCAACGGCAAAGCCAACCAGGTATTCACGCAGGATTCGGTCACGACCGGCACAGCTGATATCGCCAAAGACCGCGGCTTCTCGGCGTGGGCCGATTTCAGCCCGGTGCCGTATGCGACCGCCGAACTGGGTTTCACGCGCAGCCAGTCGTTCGCTCTGAACACGGTTTCGTTCGGCATCCGGTTCAACATCGGGCGCATGTTGAGATCGGCCCGGTCACACAACTAGCAGATAGACGACTATCGATTGCAAAACGGAGGGCACATGATTCGACTTCGCATATTGGCGGGTACGGCCGCAACCATGATGTTTGCGCTGACTGCGGTCGCGCAGCACGGGCACGTCGCGGGTGGCGGTATGGACGGCAGCCACACGATGGGCCATCAACCCAACATGCATTCCAGCAGCAACGGAACCGCTTCCCATGGCCAGCGCACGATGGACGAGAAGCTGACCGCGAACACGAAACTCGCGGGCAAGATCTCCGACCTGACAGGCACGCCAGCGAAGGACGCCTGTTCTGGGTTCAAGAACCTTGGACAGTGTGTCGCGGCAGCGCACGTCGCCAAGAACCTCGGACTGACGTTCACCGACCTCAAAGACAAGATGCTTGCTCTTAATCCGGACGGGACGCCGAACACGACCGCCAAGTCCATGAGCCTGGGCAAGGCGATCCAGGCGCTCGACCCGCAAGCCGATTCCAAGACCGAGGTCAAGAAAGCCAACCAGCAGACGCAGACCGACACCGAAGCTTCCGGCAGTTAACCAGACCGCATCCTCCCATAACGCAATTGCCCCGGCGAACCTGCCGGGGCGTTTTTGCGTTTTGAACTTTCTGTGCAGAACGCTGAGGCCGATCCACCAATTACCAAGCAGTAAACTTTCTTGCTCGAGTGCGCATTCCCGGCGCGAGTCCCACCCCTACGGTGAGTCCAGCTAACGTGATAGTTAAGTTCCCAGAACGTCAGGTGGATTAAAACCAGTGGATTAGAGATTTTACGAGCGATCCTCGTAAATCCCCGCCGGTAGGGAACTTGGAAATCCGGGCCCACCCCCTCGGGGATCACACTTGTCCGTTGTGCCCATGTACTCACCAGTAAACTTGCCGATTCAGAAAACCGTCACGCCGCGCGCTTGAAGTACTGCACCGCCCGTTCGTGCGCTTTCGCCTTATCGAGCGATTTGAATGTTCCGAGGTTGCGTCGCTTGCCGGTCTTCGCGTCCTTCTTGCGCGAATAGAGACGATATTCTCCTGATTTGAGTTTGCGGATCATAGGAAAAGAGTTGCCAGTTGTCCGTTGCTGGTTGCCAGCTATTTCTTGGTGACGATCCGTTCCAGAAGTCCCATCGCTGTTTCCAGCCGCTGCGAGTTCGACAAAGTTGGCGCGAAGATGTCGCCAAGCCGGTCAAAACGCGCGCGCACATTCTTCAGCGTGAAGTCGGAAGGGGATAACGAATGCGTTATTTCCGCCCAGCGCAGCGGAGTCGCGACCGGAGCGCCAGGATATGCGCGCAGCACGTAAGGCGCAGAGATCGTCTTGCTCCACGCGATCTGGAGATAATCGAAGTACACGCGGCCTTTCTCGCGTTGCGCCGTGCTGCGCGGAGTGGTGAACAGTTCCGGCCTTTCCGCCAGCGCCAGCCGCGCGACGATCTCGGCGAATGTTCGAACCTGCTCGTAACTGTAGACATTCGCAATCGGCACGTAGATGTGCATTCCGTCTCCGCCGGTCGTCTTCGGGTAGCCCTCCAGTTCCAGGTCGGCGAGCTTGCGCCGGACCAGTTGCGCCGCTTCGACCACGCGATCGAAGCCGCAGTGATACGGATCGAGGTCGAGCACGACGAAGTCCGGACACTCGAGCGAGCCGACGCGCGAAAACCACGGGTTCTGGTCGATGCAGCCGAGGTTCGCGAGGTAGAGAAGAGTAGCTTCGTCGTTGCAAATGACGAACGGCTTCGGAGGACTGCCTTCGCTTTCGGCGATGGTCTCGGTCGTGAGCCACGACGCGAGTCCGCGACCAGCGTCCTTCTGGAAGAAGTATTCGCTGTTGATGCCGTTCGGGTAGCGCTTCAGCGAGAGCGGACGTCCCGCGAGGTGCGGAACGATCAACGGAACAACATCGTGGTAGTACTGGACCACATCGCGCTTGGTGTAACCCTCAGCCGGATAGAAGACCTTCTTCAGGTTGGTGAACTTCAGCGAGCGACCGCCGATATCGAGCGTGACTTCCGCTTTATCCGCAGGCAGAAACTCCGCCTTGGTCGGTACCGCAATCGCTTCCGGTTCGCGCACGCAGTCGCGTGGATCGCGGTCAGGGCGAAGCCCGATGAACACAGGAGCGCGCAGATGGTTGTCCCCACCCCAACCTGTGTACTTCACCGAGCAGACGAGTTGCGGCTCCAGCCAATTGACTTCATCGACGGGAATGTCTTCGTCGAACGGGCTCCTCTCCGTCACGAGCTTTTCCAGTTCCGTGTAGATCTGCTTTAACGACTTATCGGTGAATCCTGTCCCGACGTTTCCCGCCCACGTGAGCACGCCTTGGTCGTAACAGCCGAGGACGAGCGAAGAGAAGGGCTTGCGCTTGAGCGTGAGAAAACCGCAGATAACGAATTCCTGCTCAGTAGAGAATTTGACCTTCATCCAGCAGTTACTGCGGCCGGATTCGTAGCGCGAATCCGACTTTTTGGCGAGAACGCCTTCCAGTCCGTGGGCTTTCGCCGCGTCGAGGATGGATTTTCCTGTGCCGGAGAAGACCTCCGAGACGCTGATGTGCTCGCCCGGTTTCACGACCTCGCGCAGCAGGCGCTGGCGGTCGCTGAGCGTGACATCGCGCAGGTCGTAGCCGTTCAGGTAAAGCAGGTCGAAAGCGATGAGCTTCACCGGAGTGTGCTTGCGCTCTTTCGTCGTGGCGATTCCAGTCCGCTGCTGCATCAGGCTGAAGCTCGGACGACCCGTCGAGTCGAAGGCGACGATCTCACCGTCGACGATCGCGGTTTCCGCCGAAATGTTCTTCGCGATCGTCTCGAGCTCAGGGAAATTGCGGTTGAAGTCGCGCGCATTACGCGAGACGACGCGCAGCTTGCCGCCGGACAGGAAACAGATGCCGCGAAAACCGTCCCACTTGATCTCGTAGGCCCAATCGCCGCCTTCGGGAACTCTGGTGGAGATCGTCGCTAGCATTGGCTCGATCTCTTTCGGCATCGGCGCAAGCTTCGCGCCGGGAACGATGGAGGGATCGGCACTGCGGCGATGCACCGGCTCGAGATGGTCTTCGGCGTCCCAGCCTTCGACAGCCGCGAAATCCGGCTTCTTCAGCAACAGCCATTCATCTTTCTTGCTGGACTTGATGCGAACGAGGGCGAAGTTGCCCATCAGCTTCTCGCCGTGAAGCTGGAATTTGAAGTCGCCGCGCGCGAGTTGTTCTTCGGCCGGCGCGTCGCCGAGCAGTTCGTAGGTTCCGCGGTCCCAGACGGTCACCGTTCCCGCACCGTAGTTGCCTTGCGGAATCGTCCCTTCGAAGTCGCCGTACGCGATGGGATGATCTTCGACATGGACCGCAAGACGCTTGATCTTGGGATTGAGTGTCGGTCCTTGCGGGACCGCCCAGGACTTGAGCGCACCCCCGACTTCGAGCCGCAAATCGTAGTGCAAACGGCGCGCGTGATGGCGCTGCACGACGAAACGGTTATCGGACGCACTGGGCGAAAGCGGCGCAGGCTCAGGCGTTTGCGTGAAATTACGCTTCCGGGAGTAGTCCTTCAGGGTCATCGCAGTGCTTGGAAATCCGGACTTTCCGTGCCATTCTATTCGAACCCCGCTCCCCCGAAGCTCTGGCGAGGTGATGGATGGCTAGCACTGTGTGGAAGGGACACCTGACCTTCGGGTTGGTGTCTTTGCCGGTAAAACTTTTCTCTGCCGCGCGTAGCGAGACTGTGAGTTTCAACCAGCTCCACGCCGCGGACCACTCGCGCGTCAAGCAGGTGCTGTACTGCCAGCACGAGGACAAGCCTGTCCCGCGCAACGAACTCGTCAAAGGCTACGAGTACGAGAAGGACAAGTACGTCGTCATTGGCGAAGAAGACCTCAAGAAGGCGATGCCTGCAACCGCCAAGACGATGGAGATCCTCGAGTTCGTGAAGTCGTCGGAAGTGGACGCGGTCTATTTCGAGAGCTCCTATTACATGGCGCCGGACGACGCGGGCGAGAAGCCGTACGCGCTGTTGTTCGAGGCGCTGAAGCGGTCCGGGTTCGTCGGCATTGCCAAGCTGACGATGCACAGCCGCGAGCACATCGTGATCCTGCGTCCCGGCAAGAGCGGCATGCTGCTGCACACCATGTACTACGAGGATGAGGTCCGCAAGATCGAGGAATTTCGCACCGACACATCGCTGGTAAAAGACAAAGAGCTGGAGCTGGCGATGACGCTTATCCAGTCCCTGGAGGCGGAATTCGAGCCCGCGAAATATAAGGACAGCTATCGCGAGAACGTGATGGCGATGATCGAGGCCAAGGTGCAGGGCAAGCAGGTGGTCGCGCCGCCGGAGGCAGAACATCTGGCCCCGGTGATCGACATCATGGAAGCGCTGAAGGCCAGCTTGGCTGCAGGGAAGAAGCCGGTGCAATCGGCGAGACCTCCCGAGAAGGCTGTCGCGGCCGAGGGCGGCCGCGGTACATCTGAGAAGCCGAAGCGGGCGCGGAAGTCGGCGGCGGGAGAGTGATCATGCGCACGCATGCAGCAACCAGCCAAGCCAACGCGGCTACCGCAGAGCGCCTCTGCTTCTACTGCAATGAAGGGCATTGCGCGCTTTGCAATGGCTGGGACCGGACCATCGTGAACGGCAAAATCGTCGAAGTGCCGTGTGCACACGGCTGCCGCGAGCAGCAGCGAAAGCCGAATGGCAAGGTCGCGTCGCAGAAGTTGACGCAGCGGCGAGCCTGACCGCTGTCGCACCAGGGGCATCCAATCGACACGATACAATTCCGCCGCCGGTAACAGCGGCTTGCTTGCCTGAGCCCCACTTTGTAAAGGGATGTAAAAGAATCCTTCTGGTGGGTAAATTCGCTTCCCGCGCCGCACCCAATCCAGCACCATGGCATCGAATCCGACACGGTATGTTGTGACGGTCGAAGGAGTTCGCCGGAATCATAATGACGAGCATGGAAAGTGAGCAGAGGCGGAGCGCATGGTTTATAGCCGCAGCGGTAGTCGTGTGTTTGGTACTGGCGACATCGTGTTCGCGCTCCGGTTCGCAGAACGAAGGTAACGCCGCGGGAAAGGGCGGACGCGGGGCAGGCGGCGGACAGAATCGTCCAACTCCGGTCGGCGTCGCGAGCGCGCAAACGCGTGACGTGCCGGTGATCCTGACCGGGCTCGGGACCATCACTCCCTACAACACGGTGACCGTCCGCAGCCGGGTTGACGGCCAACTGGTAAAGGTCAATTTCCGCGAAGGACAAATCGTCAAGTCGGGCGACCTGCTGGCGGTCATCGATCCTCGTCCGTTCCAGGTCGCGCTGGAGCAGGCTGAAGCTGCGCTGGCGCGCGACCAGGCGCAGTACAACAGCGCGCAACTCGATCTCAAGCGCTTTGAGGCTCTCGCCAGCGCGGGGGTGATCGCGCAGCAACAACTCAATCAGCAGCAGGCGGCAGCCGGGCAGTTGGCGGGCACACTGAAAGTGGACGCCGCCAACATCGCGAACGCAAAGCTCAACCTAACCTATACGAACATCAGCGCGCCGGTAACCGGCCGCGTGGGACTGCGGCTGGTGGACGTCGGCAACATCGTCCACGCCAACGACCAGAACGGAATGCTGGTCATCACGCAGATCCAACCCATCGCTGTCTTATTCACCCTGCCCGAAGAGCAGATCCCGCAGGTGGTATCGCGAATGAGAACCGGCCAGTTGCCGGTGGATGCCTACGACAGCAACGACAGGGCAAAGCTCGCGTCAGGGCGGCTGGAAACGTTGGACAACCAGATCGATCCAACGACGGGAACGGTGCGACTGAAGGCGGTGTTCGAAAATCGCGAGTCTGTGCTCTGGCCGAACCAGTTCGTCAACGTGCATCTGCAATTGCAAACTCTTCCCAACGCAACCGTCGTCCCCGCGGCCGCCGTGCAGCGCGGTCAACAGGGAACTTACGTCTACGTGGTGGACCAGAACAAGACCGCGCAAGTGGCGAACGTGCAAGTGGCACTGACGCAGGGTGAGACGGCTGTCATCGCCAGCGGAATCTCGCCGGGGCAGCAGGTCGTGGTGGACGGACAGGACCGCCTGGCAGCAGGATCAAGAGTGGAGCCGACACCCGCGGGTGGACGGCGCGGCGGCCAGGGCCAAAGCGCAGCCAATGAGCAGCCCGGCCCAGGTGATCACGGTAGAGTAGCGGGTCCAGTGCCGGGTCAAGCGCCGCATCAAACGGGCGGACCGGCGGAATCGCAGGGCGACCCACCGCGGCAGCGGCCATTGCAGACCAGCGGCGCACAATCGCACGGGGAAGGCACGCGCGGCACCGGCAGCGGTGGACGCGCCCAAGCCGGAGCTCACTGATGGCGATATCGCGGCCTTTCATCGAACGGCCGATCGCGACCTCATTGCTGATGGTCGCGCTGCTGTTGGCCGGCCTGGTTGCATTCCGCGAACTGCCGATCTCGGCGCTGCCGCAAGTCGATTACCCCACTATCCAGATCGTTACTTTCTATCCGGGCGCGGCGCCGGACGTGGTCAGCTCGTCGATCACCGCTCCGCTGGAACGGCAATTCGGGCAGTTACCCGGCCTCAGCCAGATGACCTCCACGAGCGCCTTCGGGAACTCGGTCATCACGCTCCAGTTCAATCTCGACGAGAACATCGACGTCGCCGAGCAGGAAGTGCAGGCGGCGATCAATGGCGCCAGTTCGTTCCTGCCGCGCGATCTTCCCACGCCGCCGCTGTACAGCAAAGTGAATCCCGCGGATTCGCCGATCCTTACGCTGGCTCTGACGTCGGACGCGATGCCACTGCCGCAAGTCGAGGACCTCGCGGATTCAACGTTTGCGCAGAAGATCTCGCAATTGCCGGGCGTCGGATTGGTCACGATCAGCGGCGGGCAGAAGCCGGCGGTGCGCATCGAAGCGAACCCGGTCGCGCTCGCGTCGTACAACCTCAGCCTGGAACAACTGCGGACGGTCATCGGACAGGTAAACGTCGACCAAGCCAAGGGACAGATCGATGGCTCGCGGCAATCTTTCACTATCGCCGCGAACGACCAGTTGCTGACGAGCAAGGATTACGCCGAAGTCATCATCGCGTACCGGAATGGCGCGCCGGTGCGGGTGAAGGACGTCGCGAACGTGATCGACGGAGCGGAGAACGCCAATCAAGCGGCGTGGATGGGAGAGGCGTCGACCCAAAATGTCACGCCCGCGGTGATCATGAACGTCCAGCGGCAGCCCGGCGCGAACATCATCGCGGTGGTGGACCGCATCAAGCTACTGCTGCCGCGTCTGCAATCGACATTGCCGGCGACGGTAAAAGTACAGATCCTCACCGACCGCACGGAGACCATTCGCGCCTCCATCAGCGACGTCGAATTCGAGATGATCCTGACCGTCGCGCTGGTAGTGATGGTCATCTTTATATTCCTTCGCAGTCTTGCCGCTACGGTGATCCCGGGTGTCGCGGTGCCGCTATCGCTGATCGGCACGTTCGGGGTCATGTACCTGCTGCACTACTCGCTCGACAACCTGTCGTTGATGGCGTTGACGATCTCGACCGGATTCGTGGTCGACGACGCGATCGTGATGATCGAGAACATCGATCGATACCTCGAGCATGGCGACACACCGTTGCAGGCGGCATTCAAGGGCGCAGGACAGATCGGCTTCACCATCCTCTCCTTGACGGTATCGCTGATCGCAGTGCTGATCCCGCTACTGTTCATGGGTGACATCGTCGGACGCCTGTTCCGCGAATTCGCGATCACGCTGGCGTCGGCAATCCTGGTTTCCGCGCTCATCTCGCTGACACTGACGCCAATGATGGCGTCCAAGCTCCTCAAGCGGAAGCAGGAGGAAAAGCAGACGGGCATCTACGCGTGGTCAGAGCGAACCTTCGACCGCGTTATCAAGTTCTATGGACGCACGCTCAACTTCGTCCTTGAGCACCAGACCACAACCCTGCTGATTACGGTCGGCACGCTGGCTTTTACGATCTTCTTATTCATCATCGTGCCCAAGGGCTTCTTTCCGGTGCAGGACACGGGCGTGATCCTTGGCATCTCGGAGGCCCCGCAGACGACGTCGTTCGCCGCGCTCCAGGAAAAACAGGTGGAACTGGCGAAGGTGATCCTGCAGGACCCGGACGTCGCCAGCCTGTCTTCGTTCATCGGCATTGACGGCACGAACACGGCGCCGAACGGCGGCCGGATCCAGATCAACCTCAAGCCGCACAGCCAACGCAGCTCGGACGCTCCGGAGATCATCAACCGCCTGCAGGACAAGGTCGGCAATGTCGAAGGCATCACGCTCTACATGCAGCCGATCCAGGACCTGACGGTCGAAAACCGGGTGAGCAAAACGCAGTACCAGTATTCGCTGGAGGACGCCGACGCGAGCGAACTGGCGCAGTGGGTGCCGAAGGTCGTCGAGAAACTCAAAACGATTCCGCAACTGAAGGACGTTGCGAGCGACGAACAGAACAACGGATTGCAGGCGCACCTGGTGATCGACCGCGACGCCGCGTCGCGCTATGGCGTGACGGCGCAGGCGATCGACGATACGCTTTACGACGCGTTCGGCCAGCGGCAGATCTCGACGATATTCACGCAGTTGAACCAGTACCACGTCATCCTCGAAGTGGACCCGGCATTCCGCAGCGATCCAGATGCGCTGAAGAGCATTTATGTGCCGTCGGGAAGTGCGGCGAGCGGCAGTGGTCAGGCAACCTCGTCGTCATCGGCGGGAGGGGCGACGACTACGCCTGGGACGACTACGACGGCGAGTGTGCAGGCCGGGGGGGCGCTTACGCCCGGCGCTGCGCAAAACTCAGGGGCCGCGGCGGTGCCGGTCATGCACAACGGACAGGTCCCGCTGGCGGCGTTCTCACACTTCGAGACCGGACCTGCGTCGCTGGCGATCAACCACGAAGGGCAGTTCCCGTCATCAACGATCTCGTTCAACATCGTACGCGGCGAATCGCTGGGCAAAGCTGTGAAGCAGATCCAGCAGGCGGAACAGGAGATCGGCATTCCGCCATCGCTGCACACCACCTTCCAGGGGACGGCGCGCGCTTTTACCGCGTCGTTGGCGAACGAAGGTTGGCTCGTTTTGGCCGCCCTGGTCACGGTGTACATCGTGCTGGGCGTTTTGTACGAAAGCTACATCCACCCCATCACCATCTTGTCGACGCTGCCATCGGCTGGCGTGGGCGCGGTGCTGGCGCTGTTCGTCTTCGGGATGGATTTCAGCGTGATGGCGCTGATCGGCATCATCCTGCTGATCGGCATCGTTAAGAAGAACGCCATTATGATGATCGACTTCGCGCTCGAAGGCGAGCGCGAGCACGGTAAGGTGCCGCGCGACGCGATCTTCGAAGCTTCGCTCCTGCGCTTCCGGCCGATCATGATGACCACCATGGCGGCCCTGTTCGGCGCGGTGCCGCTGGCGGTCGGTTCGGGCGCGGGATCGGAACTGCGGCGGCCGCTCGGCATCGTCATCATCGGTGGCCTGCTGATCAGCCAGTTGCTGACGTTGTACACCACCCCGGTCGTCTACCTCTGGTTCGACCGGCTGGCGCGCTCGCTGGCCGCGTGGCGCGCGCACCGGCCGGAGCCTGCAACGGGCGATTGAGATGAGCGTTTCTACTCCATTCATCCACCGGCCGATCGCGACATCGCTGCTGACGGTCGCGCTGCTGCTCGCGGGCATCCTGGCGTACTTCCAATTGCCGGTGTCGCCGCTGCCGTCGGTGGACTATCCGGTGATCTCCGTGTCCGCCGGCCTGCCGGGTGCGAGCCCGGAGACGATGGCGTCGGCAGTCGCAACCCCGCTGGAGCGCCAGTTCGGGCGCATTGCCGGCGTAAACGAAATGACGTCGGTCAGCCAGTTGGGATCGACCAACATCACGCTGCAGTTCGACCTCACTCGCGACATCAATGGCGCGGCACGCGATGTTCAGGCTGCGATCAATGCCGCGCTCAGCCAATTGCCCGCGAACCTGCCGAGTAATCCGCGGTACCGGAAGGTCAATCCTGCCGACGCGCCGATCATGATCTTGGCGCTGACCTCCGACACTCTGGAAACGCCGCGCGTGTACGACATTGCCGATTCCATCCTCGCGCAGCGGCTGTCGCAGGTGGCGGGAGTGGGGCAGGTGTTCGTCGGAGGTTCCGCGCCGCCCGCCGTCCGCATCGAGGCGAACCCGCTGCAATTGGACGCGCAGGGGCTTGGGCTTGACCAGGTGCGATCGGCCGTCAACCTCGCGAACACGAATCGTCCGAAGGGATCGTTGCAAGGCGACGCCCACGCGTGGACGATCACGGCCAACGATCAACTGAAAACGGCCGACCAATACCGCAGAATCATCGTCGCGTATTCGCATGGAGCGCCTGTTCGGCTGGAGCAGGTCGCCGACGTACAAGATTCGCTCCAGGACATCCGGAACGCCGGGTACATGAACGGCAAGCGCGCCGTGCTCATGATCGTCTTCCGCCAGCCGGGTGCGAACATCATCGCTACCGTGGACCGCGTGCGGAACGAGCTGCCCTTACTGCAAGCGTCGATCCCGCCGACGGTGAAGCTCCAAGTCGCACTCGACCGCACGACCACGATCCGCGCGTCGGTGCACGACGTGCAGTGGACGCTCATGCTGTCCATCGCGCTCGTGGTGCTGGTGGTCTTTCTATTCCTGCGCGACGCGAGGTCCACGTTCATCCCGAGCATTGCGGTGCCGCTGGCCATCGCGGGCACCTTCGGGATCATGTACCTGTTGCGCTACTCGATCGACAACCTGTCGCTGATGGCGATCACCATCTCGACCGGGTTCGTGGTGGATGACGCGATCGTGGTGATCGAGAACATCACCCGTCATATCGAAGCGGGGATGAAACCCTTCGAGGCGGCGCTGCTGGGCGCGCGCGAGATCGGTTTCACCGTGGTATCCATCAGCATCTCGCTGGTCGCGGTGTTCATCCCGATCCTGCTGATGGGCGGGCTCGTGGGACGGCTGTTCCGCGAATTCGCGGTGACTCTCAGTGCGGCGATCCTGGTGTCGATGATCGTGTCGCTCACGACCACCCCGAGCTTGTGCGCGCAGTTGCTGGAACCAGAAGAAGAGAAGACGCACGGAAGGATCTACAACCTGAGCGAACGTGGGTTCCAGTTCATCCTTCGCGTTTACAAGTCCATCCTGACGTGGATCCTGCGACACCGTGCGCTGGCATTGGCAATCACGATCCTGATCATGGCGCTGAATGTCATGCTGTACATCGTCGTTCCCAAGGGATTTTTCCCGCAGCAGGACACGGGCCGACTGGGCGGAAGCATCCAGGCACAGCAGGACATCGGCTTCGACGCGCTCAACCAGAAAGTGCAGCAGTTCGCCGCCATCGTGAAGAGCGATCCCGCGGTGGAGAACGTCGTCGCATTCGCGGGCGGCGGGATGACGTCGTCAAATTCCGGGCGCATGTTCGTCACGCTTAAGCCGCTCAAAGAGCGTGATGTCACCGCCGACCAGGTGGTAAACCGGTTGCGTCCGAAATTGGCACGAGTACCGGGCGCGAACTTGTTCCTGCAGTCCACGCAGGAGCTGCAAATTGGCGGACGGCAATCGGCGGCGCAGTTCCAGTACACGCTGCAATCGGAAAACCTGGACGACCTCAACACGTGGGCGCCGCGCATGCTGGAAAAGCTCCGGACATTGCCGGAGCTGCGCGATGTGAATAGCGACCAGCAGAACCGCGGCCTGGAAGCGCGGGTGGTGATCGATCGCGCGACCGCCTCCCGGCTCGGCGTCACCGCGGCGCAGATCGATAACGCGCTCTACGACGCGTTCGGGCAGCGACAGATATCGACCATCTACCAGCCGCTCAACCAGTATCACGTCGTACTGGAGGCCGACCCGCGTTACCGCAATAATCCCGATACGCTGAAGAGCATCTACGTGCGTTCTAACACCGGCGAGGTGGTGCCGCTGTCGACATTCGCGAGCTATGAAACTTCAACGACCGCCTTGTCGGTGAACCACCAGGGACAGTTCCCGGCGGTGACGCTGTCTTTTAACCTCGCGCCCGGAGTCTCTCTGAGCCAGGCCACTACCATCATTGACCGGGCGCAACGCGAGATCGGGCTCCCTTCCACTATCCACGGCAGCTTCCAGGGTACGGCGGCGGTGTTCCAGCAGTCGCTCGCCAATGAACCGATCCTGATCCTGACCGCACTCATCGCGGTGTACATCGTGTTGGGCGTGCTCTACGAGAGCTACGTGCACCCGATCACGATCCTGTCCACGCTGCCGTCGGCAGGATTGGGCGCGCTTCTGGCGCTGCTCATCACGCATACGGAGTTGAGCATCGTCGCGGTGATAGGGATCATCCTGCTGATCGGCATCGTGAAGAAGAACGCGATCATGATGATCGACTTCGCGCTCGTCGCCGAGCGTGAGGGCGGCAAGACGCCGCGGGAGGCGATCTACCAGGCGTGCCTGCTGCGGTTTCGGCCGATCCTGATGACGACGATGGCCGCGCTGCTCGGCGCGCTGCCGCTGATGCTCGGCACCGGTTCGGGCTCGGAGCTGCGCCGCCCGCTTGGCATCGCGATCGTCGGCGGATTGATCCTTAGTCAGGTGCTGACGCTGTTCACGACGCCGGTCATCTATCTCGCCTTCGACCGGCTCGCGGTGATGCTCGGCGGGCCGAAGAAGCAGTCTCTGGGCGGCGAGGCGCCGGCGGAATGAACATTTCCGCCCCGTTCATCCGTCGTCCGATCGCGACCACGCTGCTGACGCTCTCGATCATCGCCGCCGGCGCGCTCGCGTTCTTCCGGCTGCCGGTCGCCTCGCTCCCACAGGTCGACTTCCCGACGATCTCGGTGCAAGCGCAGCTCCCCGGCGCTGATCCGGAAACGGTTGCAACCAGCCTTGCGGCCCCGCTTGAGCGTCACCTCGGTCAGATCGCCAATGTGACCGAAATTACGTCGCAGAGTCAGGTCGGTCAGACGCAGATAAACCTGCAGTTCGGGCTCAACCGCGACATCAACGGCGCGGCGCGTGACGTGCAGGCGGCGATCAACGCGGCGCGCGCCGACCTGCCAACGAACCTGTTGAGCAACCCGATCTATCGCAAGACCAACCCGGCCGATGCGCCGATCCTCATCGCGTCGCTGACGTCACCGACATTGACGCGCGGTCAGATCTACGACGCCGCGAGCACTGTGCTGCAACAGCAGCTATCGCAAATCACCGGCGTCGGGCAGGTGATCCTGTCCGGTGCAGCCTTGCCGGCGGTGCGGGTCGAGCTGCAGCCGCAGGCGTTGTTTAAATACGGCATCGGCCTTGAGGACGTGCGTGCGGCGATCGCGTCAGCCAACGCGAACGCACCGAAAGGCGTGGTGCAGCTTGGCGATCGGCGGTTGCAGATCTACACGAACGACCAGGCGAGCCACGCCGCGGATTACAAGCCGCTGATCGTTGCGTATCGCAAGGGCTCCGCCGTCCACCTGACTGATATCGCGACGATCACCGATAGTGTTCAGGATCTGCGCAACCTCGGCCTCGCGAACGGCAAGCCGGCCGTGCTGGTGATCGTCTTCAAGGAGCCCGGCGCCAACGTCATCCAGACGGTCGACTCGATCAAGGCGATGTTCCCAGCGATCAGGAGGGCATTGCCGAGCAATATCGACCTCGAGATAGCATCCGATAGCACGATCAGCATCCGCTCCTCGCTCGCCGACACCGAAACCACCCTGATCATCGCCGTTCTGCTCGTCACGCTCGTTGTCTGGGTGTTTTTGCGCGAATGGCGCGCGACGTTTATCCCGATGGTCGCGGTGCCGGTCTCGGTGATCGGTACGTTCGGGGCGATGTATCTACTTGGCTACAGCCTCGACAATCTGTCGCTGATGGCGCTGACGATCTCGACCGGATTTGTCGTCGATGACGCGATCGTCGTACTCGAAAACATAACCCGCCATATCGAGGACGGCATTCCGCGCCGGCAGGCGGCGCTCCAGGGCGCGCGCGAAGTCGGGTTCACGATCATCTCCATCACACTGTCGCTGATCGCCGTTTTCCTGCCGATCCTGCTGCTGGGCGGCATCGTCGGGCGTCTGTTCCGCGAGTTCGCGATCACGCTGTCGATGGCGATCCTGGTGTCGATGGTGATCTCGCTGACGACGACGCCGATGCTGTGCGCGCTGTTTCTCCGCCCGAAGCCCGCTTCCAAGTCAACGTTGACCCGCGTCACGGCACTCGAGCGGCTGCGACGCTTCTATGGCCGCACGCTCGCCTGGACGCTCGACCACAATCTCCTGATGCTGACGATCCTGGTCGCGACCGTCGCGCTCAACGTCATCGGCTTGATGGTGATCCCGAAGGGCTTTCTCCCGCAGCAGGATACGGGCCGGCTGATCGGCGGCCTGCAGGCGGATCAGAGCATCTCGTTTCAGGCGATGAGCGAGAAGCTGACGCGGATGATGGCGATCGTCCAGCGCGACAAGGCGGTGCAGAACGTCGTCGGTTTCACCGGTGCCGGCGGCGGCGGTGGCGGTGGGCAGGTGAATACCGGACGGGTATTCGTTCTCCTCAAGGACAAGAGCCAGCGCGATGGCGTCGATGTCGTCATGGCGCGGCTCCGGCGCGAACTCTCGCATGTGCCGGGCGCGCGGCTGTTTCTCGTCCCGGCGCAGGACGTCCGCGTCGGCGGAAGGCAAAGCAACGCGGCCTATCAATATACGCTGCAGGCCGACAGCACCGCCGAGGTTTACGAGTGGGCGCCGAAGCTGCTGGCAGCGTTGCAACGAGATCCGACGCTGGTCGACGTTAACTCCGATCAGCAGCAGGCGGGTCTTGAAACGCTCGTCACGATCGACCGGGAGACGGCGTCGCGTCTCGGCTTGACGATGACGCAGATCGACAACACGCTCTATGACGCATTCGGCCAGCGATCCGTCTCGACGATCTTCAACGCACTCAACCAGTACCACGTCGTGATGGAGGTCGCGCCGGAATATTGGCAGTCACCCGAAACGCTGAAACAGATCTGGATCAGCACGTCGGGCGGCACGCCGAGCGGGATCGCCACGACGAATTTGCCAGCGGGAACCGTGGTGGGAAAGAGCGCGACGGCTGTCGCATCCGCGAACGGCATCAACAATTCGCAGCGCAACGCCGCGCAGAACGCAATCGCCGTCAGCGGCAGGGGCAGTGCCTCGGCCGGCGCCGCCGTCAGCACGGGTCAGGAGACGATGATCCCGCTATCGGCTGTCGCGCAGTTCGGCCGTGGCAACACCGCGCTTTCGGTCAACCATCAGGGACAGTTCGTCGCGACGACGATCTCGTTCAATCTCGCCCCCGGAAAGTCACTGTCGGACGCACAGGCGGCGATCAACGCGGCGACGGCGCGCCTGCACATGCCGGCCGATATCGTTGGCAACTTCGCGGGCACGGCCGCGGTCTTCCAGCAATCACTTAATAGCGAGGCGATACTCATCGTGGCGGCGCTGCTCGCGGTCTATATCGTGCTCGGCGTGCTGTATGAGAGTTTCGTCCACCCGATCACGATCCTCTCGACCTTGCCGTCGGCCGGTATCGGCGCGGTGATCGCGCTCTCGCTCCTCAACATCGAATTTTCCCTCCTCGCCGCGATCGGGGTGATCCTGCTGATCGGCATCGTGAAGAAGAACGCCATCCTGATGATCGATTTCGCGCTCAACGCCGAGCGAACCGAGGGCG
>CAZLJE010000025.1:0-81161 GCA_964559835.1 uncultured Terriglobales bacterium | reverse complement strand
CCCGACGTCGTTCTTGAGCTGCGCCTCGTTGCCACGGAGCCGGTACCAACGTCGCTGCCGCGGCTGCATGAGAACCAGGTTCGGTCCCTGCTGCGACAGGCATCCGACCAGCTGGTTCTGGCTCCGCTGCGGGCCTTGCTCGCCCGACTGCGGCATGGTTGCGTTTCGCGTGTCACTGACCGATCCGGCGCCACTCTGGCTGCGAGTCGACCCTGGCGCGGACTTCGGTTGCGTCGATCCCGATTGTTGTGCCCACACCGCGACGGACAGGGCGAGGAAAGGAAGAATGCGGAACTTCATCGGAACACCTCGACAATGCACCTCTTGGTTAGAGTGCATTTCGAAAATCGGGGGTGTCTGCAGAGAAATACCCGCTCCGGTGATCTCGCGTCCGGAGCGGGTATCTGGGTTAGAGCTGCGGCGGCGGAGGCGTGGTGCTGCTGCTCGGAGGAGTGTTGGTCGTATCGCTTGGCGACGTGGTGCTGTTCTTCTTGTGGTGCTTCTTGTTCTTCTTGTGTTTCGTGTTGGTATCGGTCGTCGTCGTGGTGCTCGAGCTGGTTGACGTCGACGTCTGCGACTGCGGCTGTTCCGAGACCGAGCTGCTCGAGCTGGAACTGCTGGGGTTCTGTGAAGTCGAACTACTCGGATTCGAAGTCGCGGTGCCGGTGCTCGGCGTCTGGTTTTGCGGCGGCGTCGTGCTCTGGCTCTGACTCTGGCTCTGGTCCGGAGTGGCGGTGCTCGTCGAAGAATTCTCCGGGGTGGAAGTGGTGGACGTCGGGTTCGCTACGCTGCCGGAAGCCGCGCCGGTCGTGCTGCTGGAGGACGGCGACGCGCTCTGCGATGCCGCTGCGCCCGCTACCCCACCAGACTGCGCGCCGCTCTCCGCTGCCGGGCTCTGGGACGATACTCCGGAACCAAGCTGCGATGATGGCGATGCGCTGCACGTATCTGCTATCGACTTCACGCTCGTCACTGTGAAGGTCTTGCCTGCCGAGGCCGAAGACTGCGGCTGGCCCGTGCTGCTGACCGACGCCGACGAACTCGTTTCACTGCCCGTCATCGTGCCCGAAACCTGGACCTGGTGTCCAACCTGCGCCTTCAGGTCCGATGTCGCGCCTTTCAGCTGGTATGTCTTGCCGCTCTGGTCAGTCAAAGTGTAGTTGCCGTCACTACCATTGAGGCAACCGGTGATTGAATTGGCGCTGCTCGACTGGTCGCTCGGCATCGAGCTGGTTGAGGACTGTGAAGACTGTGATTGCGTGCTGGACGGCGGCGCTTGGCTCGGTGTTGTGTCTTGCGCCAACGCAACCGATCCCGCCAGCAAGCATGCTGCTGTGAGGGTGAGAACTTTTCGCATCGATTTCCTCCGTTCCTTTCGCCGGGCGAAAGGTTGGGAAGTGGCGTACACCGTTAGATATTGGTTAATAGCGTAAGTTTGTCTGGTGTTCTGGACGTAAGGCATCACGCTTAACCCGCAAAGACTTCGGGTGGCGCACCCTGGCCGCTTTGCTAGGGTGCGTTCTAACTGTTAGCCTCAGCAACGATGCCCGATCGCTCCGACGAGCTTTGGATGGAGGAGGCGCTGCGCGAAGCACGCCGCGCCGAGACTTCCGGCGAAGTGCCCGTGGGCGCGGTCGTGGTTTGTGATGGCCGCGTCATCGCGCGCGCCGGCAATCGCAATGTCATCGACCACGATCCCACGGCCCACGCGGAAATATTGGCTCTGCGACAGGCCGGTTCCGTCGTCGGCAATCACCGTCTGCTCGACTGCGAGATGTTCGTGACCATTGAGCCGTGCGCCATGTGCGCCGGCGCGCTGGTGCACGCGCGTCTTAAGCGTCTCGTGTATGGCGCCGAGGATGCCAAGGCGGGCGCCGTCGGCAGCGTTATGCAGGTGTTGAACCACCCACAGCTCAACCATGAAATGGAGATCACGCGTGGCGTGCTCGGTGCACGCTGCATGGATCTGTTGCAGGATTTCTTTCGCCGCAAACGTGAGCAGAGTGGCTTGGCTGGGCCACGCTAGCTGGTTTTGCCAGGGTAGGACAGGCTTTATGTGAACGGCTTACAATTACGTCGAATCTGCTCGCCTCATTCTTCCCTCTGAGTTCTTAATTCTTCATTCCCATACGTCGTCCCGCGCCAGAGACTCTGGAATCTTTTTTTCGCCGCAGCCACACGCGACGTCGCGGGCGCATCACATTCTCCGTTCCCCGATCGGCGTCTGCCACCGCACCGACCTGTCCCGCAATGGGCCCAACTCCACTTCGTCGGAGGGATCCAATATGAAGTTTTTCGTTGCCGTTCTCGCCGTTGCCGTTTTGATCTCCGGCGCGGCGTTCGCACAGGCCACCAATCCGGACCAGAGCTCGAGTTCGTCGCAGGCTTCACCTTCGACGTCGTCGTCTCAATCGCAGAGTCAGTCCGGCCAATCCAGCACCAGTTCGGCGCAATCCAGCGGTTCTGACATCGCATTGACTGGCTGCCTCGTCCGTCGCGAGCAGGCGGTCTTCCTGCAGCCGGCCACCGGCGGTCAGCCGATCAAACTCTCCGGAAGCCAGGATGTCGGGTCGTCGGACATGAGCCACAAGGCTCGTCTTTACGGACACTACGGCACGGGCAGCGCCGACCAGAGCGCAAGCAACTCGGCGTCGAACCCGAGCTCCAGTGCCTCGAACCAGTCGCAACCCGGCCAGAGCTCGATCAGCAGCAACCAGTCGCAATCCGGCCAGAGCTCGATGTCGAGCAGCTCGTCGTCTCAGTCGGGCCAGGATTTCATCGTGACTCGCGTTGAGCAGACGACCGAGACTTGCCCGGTATCGTCAGCGCCGAGCTCGACTCCTCCCAGTTCTTCGACGCCGCCACCGGCGGTTCGTTAACGGGTTCGCCACTACGTCAAAGGCCGGCAGCGATGCCGGCCTTCCCTTTGTTGTTCAGGAATTTCTGGCGGAGAGGGAGGGATTTGAACCCCCGATACCCGTTAAGGTATGTCCGCTTTCGAGGCGGATCGTTTCAACCACTCACGCACCTCTCCGCGCCGCGACTCCGGGGAGTGGTCCGCCGGGCCGGAAACCGAATTGTAGAAGCGTCGCCGTAGAAAGTGGCGCAATCGATTTTACCAAATTACCCGTAGCACCGGCGTCCCGGCGGTCACTACTCTCGACTGACCACCGATTCAACCACCTCGTCCACACAGAAACTGAAAATTTAACTTATTTCGCCGCCGGATAGATTCCCAGCACCTTCACGAACTCCGCGATCTCCGCCAGGTGCGCCAGCGCCCGCCGCGAGTCCAGGTCGTCGCCGCGCAGGAAGTCGACAAAAAACACGTATTCCCACGGACGGCCGCGCAGCGGCCGCGACTCGATCTTGCTCAGGTCGATATCACGCAGGGCAAAAACGCTCAACGATTTGAACAGCGCGCCGGGCGCATTCTTCAAGGCATAGGCGATCGACGTCTTGTTCGCGCCGCGATTTATGTTTCGCCGCGTCCGCACGAGAAAGAAGCGCGTGTAGTTCTGCTTGTCGTCCTCCAGGCTGCGCATCAACACCTTGCCGCCGTATTGCTTCGCCGCCTGCAATCCGGCGATTGCAGCCGTGTCTTTCAGGTGGTCCTTCACGACATGCTTCACACTGCCGGCGGTGTCGTAGAAGCTCTCGGCGCGGATCATCGGATGATGCCGGAAGAACTCCCTGCACTGCTCCAGCGCGACCGGATGCGACAGCACTCGCCGCAGATCGCCGGTTTGCGCTCCGGGCGCGCCGATCAGGTTATGGCGTATGCGCAGCCTGTACTCGCGTTCGACCCAGACCTGTCGCGTCGCGAGCAGATCGAGGTGCTGCGCGACCGGTCCAGCGAGCGAGTTCTCGATCGGGATCAGAGCAGCGCCTGCGTGTCGGGACTCGAGCAGATCGAAGACGTCGAAGGACGTGGCGCAGGGCACGACAGCGTTCCCGGGCAGAAACGTGTTCGCAGCTTCGTGGCTGAAAGAACCCAGCTCGCCTTGGATGGCGATTTTCATATGTCCTTATCGGTGCTCAACATCGGTACTGTGCCGTCCTGGACGGCAATTCGGAATCGAGCTGCCGCTCTCGATTCGCGGCAACTTCTTCTCGCCAGTCCGCACCTGATTATGCAGGAAAACGAAAACCAGGAACATACGTGCAAGAACAGGCCAATTTATGCTCTGGACTCTCTTCGTCGTTTTAGTGCTTCTGTGGGCGGTGGGAGTCATAGG
The DNA here is from genome assembly GCA_964559835.1 of uncultured Terriglobales bacterium. Lineage (GTDB taxonomy): Bacteria > Acidobacteriota > Terriglobia > Terriglobales > Acidobacteriaceae > DAISJI01. The sequence goes on along the minus strand of CAZLJE010000025.1, from coordinate 76,923 downwards.
CAATTTCACTATGGGCGGTTTTCTGCATGTGCTCCTGGCACTGGCACTTGTCGCTCTGCTGATCCAGTTCCTCACGGCGCGACGGCCGGCATAACCACAAGGAGGGCTTATGGACAAGGACACTATCAAGGGCAAAATGAAGGACGTCGGCGGTCGCATGGAACGCCAGGCGGGCGAGTGGACCGACGACGAGAAGATGCAGGGCGAAGGCGCTGCCAAGCAGGTCGAGGGCAAAGTGCAGAACGCGTTCGGCAAGGTGAAGGACGCAGCCCGCGATGCGAAGGACCGCATGAAGCGCGACCATGATGTTCATGATCGCGAGCGTAAGGACCGGGATCGCAACGCGGCGTAAAGTTTGGATCGAGCGGCCACGGGTGCATCACCCGTGGCCTTCTTTGTTTTAGAGTTCGATCATCAGATTGGAAGCCGGATCCAGATAGAAGCTGGCGCGCGGAGGAACCCAGGTGGTCGCACTGTACTCGGTGATCACTGCAGGACCGCTGCGACGGCGGTTCGGCCGCAGCGAGGACCGATCGATCAGCGCCGCCGAATGCGACGAGCGCGAAGTCGCGCGGATCATAGCCTCGCTCGATCGAGACCACACGAACCGCTTTCTCCATCGTGGCATTCACCACGCGGACCACGCCGGCCGCGAACTGCTCGATGCTCGTCGGGGAATTGTTCTTTTTCAGCTTGCGCCGACGATCTCTCGCGTGCGCTCCAGCTCGAGGCGGAACGATCGCGCGTGACGGGTCGGCGGGCGTGGAGAACACCTTCAACATCCGCATGCGTCCCCGTTCGGTCCAGACGCAATCCGTAAATGTTCCGCCTGTGTCGACGGCGACGCGCAGAGGTGCATTCGTTCGTGCAGGCATGGAAGGCGCGAGTTTAGCAGAACCGGCGCGAGGCTTGAGGCGGGTCGCTACAATCAGAATGTGGAAGTGCGACTCCGCGACGCAGCAAAACAAGATTTCGATGAGCTCTGGCGAATCGACCAGCAGTGCTTCGAGCCAGGTATTTCCTATACCCGGCGCGAACTGGCCTGGTATATGGACCTGCGCGGCTCTTTCACCCTCGTCGGTGAGACGAGAACCAGCGCGCGCGCGAAGTGGAAGATCTCGGGCTTTGCCGTGGGCCAACAGCCCCGGCGAGCTCTAGGGCATATCGTCACCATCGATGTACTGCCCGAAGCACGCCGCAGCGGGCTCGGCACACGTCTGATGAAGGAGATCGAAAGTCGCCTCCAGGAAGAAGGCTGCGAGACCATCTTCCTGGAGACAGCAGTCGACAACGTCGCGGCGATCAAGTTCTACAAGCGACTCGGCTATTTCGTGGTCAAGACCATCCCGCGCTACTACCTCGACAAGATCGACGCTCTGATGATGTCGAAGGAACTGGTTGCGAGATCAGATATCCAATCTCCGATGCCCTGATCACGCTGCCTGTTTGCTGCGCGCCGCCTGTTCGAACACCGCCATCAACTCGCGGTTAAAGGCGGGAATATCGCTGGGTTGGCGGCTTGTCACCAGGTTGCGGTCGACGATGACTTCCTTGTCTTCCCATTTCGCCCCGGCGTTGCGCATGTCGTCCTGGATGGTGTGATAGCTGGTAAGATGCCGCCCCTTCGCGAGGCCTGCCGAAACGAGCAGCCACGGCGCATGACAGATTACGGCGATGGGTTTGCCTGCGGCGTCGATCGCTTTAACGAACTCCTGCGCCTTCTTGTTGACGCGTATCGTGTCCGCATTCAAAGCACCGCCCGGCAGCAACAAGGCGTCGAACTGATTGGGATTAGCGCTATCCAGCGGCTGGTCAACTTTGAACTTGTCCTTCTTCTCGTCGTGGTTCATACCCGTGACTTCCTTTTGCGGCGACACGAGCACGCACTTTGCACCGGCCTCTTCCAGTGCCTTACGCGGTTCAGTCATTTCGACTTGCTCGAAATCGGTATCGAGGACGATTGCTACGCGGACTCCATTGAGATTGTTCGATGCCATAGCTCTCTCCATCTGCTCTGGGTTGGAATGCTGGCGGGATTGCCAGTAACTGCGATGCCGATACGATGTCGGAGGAGCGCCGGGGAAATGCAACCGGTCAATGGCTATTCGCGCTCGACCGCGGTCGCCGCTCCGGTGTTTCCGGCGCGCAGGTACGCTTCTGCGAGGTGCTGGCGGATCTGCGCCATCAACACGGTTCCGGAAGCTTTTTCGGAGGCAAGGTGCTTTGCCGACTCCAACGCCTTAATGGCCTCCGAATACTGGCGCAGGCGCAGCCGCACGACGCCGACCGTGTCCAGGACTGCCGGATCCTGCGGCAATAGAGATTGCGCGGTTTGCGCCAGATCAAGGGCGCGGTAAAGGTTGGTCCCCTGCTGGGCGTAGATCCAGGCCAGGTTATTCGCGGCGACGCCGGACTTCTCGCCCCCGCGAACGGCGCGTTCGTAGTTTTGTATGGCTGCGCTGACGTCGTTCCGCTCCTGGGCCTTGACGCCCTCAATGAGTACGGCGGAATTGTTGCCGGTCTTCGCTGCCGACTCGCTCGCTGCCCCGAGGTTACCCGTTGAGGCATAGGTCTGGGCGAGTGCGGCGGACGCGCTGGTACGTTGCGGATCCAGCTTCAAAGTCGCCTGAAGGCATCGTTGCGCGTCGGCATACCAGCCGTGCTGCGCGTACAGGCGGCCGGCAATCTCCATCAAAGTAGCCGACGCAGGCGCCGCCGTCGCGACTTTCTCGATTTGTGCCAGCATCGGACGCGTGATCTTTCCCGTGTTGTATAAATTCGTGAGTCCCTCGACCGCGTCCTTCGAATGTGGGTCGAGAAGCACGGCCTGTTCGTAATGCACCAGGGCTTCGCCCGGACGATGTAGTTCGGAAGCGACACGCGCAATCAGGAGTTGCGGTTCGGGGGATTTCGGATCGAGAGCTTGCGCGCGTTGCGCCATCAGGACAGCCGACGGGTACCGCTTCTCGGAGGCAAGAATGCGGGCGAACAACATCACTGCGCGCAGATTGCCGGGTTCATCGCGCACCACGGCGAGCACATACTCCTCGGCGCCCTTGTGATCCCCTGCGTTGAGCGCCTGTTCGGCCAAGGCGAGGCGCGCGGGTGCGAAATGGCTGTCGGATTCCAGCGCTGAGAGCCAGCGCTCACGCGCTTCCGCAGGATCGCTGCAACGCAAACGAACTGCGCCCTGGGTATACAGAGCAGCCGCGGATTGCGGCGCCATGGCGAGCGCCGATGCCGCCTTCTCTGATGCGAGGGGCAGGTTGTTCTCGGCGAGGGCCGCTTCGGATTCCAATATGGCTACCGTCGCCGCGTCGAGGTCCCGAGCGTAAGCGGCGAGATGATCGTGCGCGCGCTTCAGGCTGGCAGCTGCGTCGGGCGCACTCTGCTTCGAGGCGACGTCGATGTCCGTCTCGACGATGCGCGCAGCGAGGCGGGCGCGCTCTTGCGCGAGCTTCGGTGCCGGCTGCTTGCCTTTTACACTATCGTCTCGTGAACTCAGCACCGCCTGGTAACTGGACAGCGCATTCGAGGGGCGTCCGGCGTTCAATTCGAAGTCGGCGAGAGCGGTCGGCTCCGCGGGACGCTGGGCGTCGACGCGCCGAAGCACCTGTTCAGACTCATCGATGCGGGACGTCCGCTCCAGGAACTGCGCGAGTCGCAGGTTCGTTTCAGGCGTATCTTCCACCTGCACGGCACGACGGTACGCGACCTCGGCCTCCTTGATCTCGCCTTCCTGTTCGTGAAGTCGTGCCGTGGCAAGCCATGGCGACGCGTTCTTCGGGTTGGCCTTGGCAGATTCCTCCAACACCTCTTGCGCGTGTTTCGTGTCGTCCTCGCCGTTGTAAAGGTCGGCGAGCGCGATTGCGACTGAGACGCGGCCCGGCTCGAGAGACAAGGCTTCCCGGTACGCCTCCTTCGCCTTTTCCTTCTGCCCGAGTCCTTCCATTGCAGCGCCCCACAGGGCTAACGCTTCGCCGTTGCGCGGATTGCGGCGCATGATGGCCTCTGCTTGATCGCGGGCGCGGTCAGCGGCCCCGGCGGACAAGAGGAACTCACCGATCCGCAGCTGAGCGTTGACATTGTCGGGGTCGGCGATGGCGGCTTTTTCAAATGCGCCGAATGCTTCGCGGATGCGGTTCAGGTGAATGAAACACTCACCCATTCGGTAATAGATCTGTGATTGCGGACGGGCGTCTTTACCCTTCGCCTGCAGCAAGGCCGCCTGGTAGGCGCCCAACGCATCGTTGTACCGGCCCATCTTTTCCAGGCGGGCGCCAATGGCAAAGTGGCGCGATTGCGAACATCCGATGAGAAGTGTGACAGCGATGAATATCAGGACGACAGGTTTACGGTGCATGGGGCCCTATTGGTCCGGTCCCTAATGCAGATGTGAGTTTGAAGTGTGCAGTTGCTACGAGGCGATCTCAACCAGTTCGGTGCGCTTGAGTTGTCCGCAGGCGGCAAAGATGTCACGCCCCCGTGGACGCCGTATAAATGCAGGGATTCCGGCTTTGATGAGCACCTGCTGGAACGCGTGCACGCGCTCTTCGGCCGGCGTGCGGAATGGAATATCAGGACCAGGGTTGAGGGCGATGAGATTCACTTTGGCGCGAATGGCACGCAGCAGGTCCACGACTTCGCGGGCGTGTTCGACAGCGTCGTTGACGCCCTCGAGCAGGACGTACTCGAACGTCAGGCGTTCGCGTGGACGCAACGGAAAATCGCGCGCCGCGGCCATCAGGCGCTCGAGCGTCCACTTGCGCGTGATGGGCATGATCTTCGCACGTTGGATCTCGTTCGAGGCATTCAGAGAAATCGCCAGCTTTGGACGGACTGCTTCCTCACCGAAATCATGGATGGCCGGCACGATGCCCGAGGTCGATACGGTCATGCGCGACGCAGGAATGCGGGCCTCCTCGACCAGCAGGCGAACCGCTTTCATGAAGTTGTCGTAATTGAGGAAAGGCTCGCCCTGGCCCATGAATACGAGGTTCAAGCGCTCTGTCTCGACATCGACCGAGTGGTCGTTCAGGACACGCAGGATTTGCCCAACAATCTCCCCTGCTGACAGGTTGCGCAAAAGTCCGAGCAGCGCGGTCATGCAGAACTGGCAATTGACGGCGCATCCAGCCTGGCTTGAGACGCAGATGGTGGCGCGCTTGCGAGAACCCCAGCCAAGCAAACCCGGCTTGGGTGCGCCACCCTCGGACGAGGTTTCTTCGTCGCCCGCGTCAGTGCCGTCGCCCTGTTCGCCGTCGTCCCCTTCCGGCATCCAGACGGTCTCGACAGATTGCCCGTCCGAGAATTTCAGCAGGTATCGGACCGTGCCGTCGCGCGAGACAAAGCGTTTTTCGATCTCGGGTAAGCCGATGGAAAAGGACGCGTCCAATTCCGTGCGAAAGGAATTCGGCAAGTTCGTGATCTTTGAAAGCTCGTCCAGACGTTGCCGGTAAATGGCGTCGGCGAGTTGCCGGGCCCGGTATGGCGGCTGCCCAAGGTCCTCGGCAAGCTGGCTAATCTCTTGAATTGACAGGCCTAAAAGTTCTTTTTTTAGTGGCTGTGGCATGCATCCAAAGTAGCGTCTGGGGTGACTGTGGCTTCCCAGGGAACGTTTGCATCCATTGTAACTCCATGGGCATGAGGCGATTCGGAGAGTAGACCGAGTGGACGGCGCAGTTCTGAGGCGTGGCCGAATCAGGCCCGACGTAACCAGTTGAATCGGCGGCGACTATGGCTATGACGAGCAACGCTGCACTGTGCCAGAATCTAACCAGCCCCAGCCCGGCTATCGAGGCGCTCTCCGGGGAGAGTTCAGCAAGACGAATCAAGGCTGTCGAGAAGACTATGGATGAAGTACGCAACATCCGGCGCGAGGTGCTGCCTAACGGACTCATCGTCCTGACCGAGGAGATGCCCCACCTGCGCTCGGTCTCCATCGGCGTCTGGATCAAGACCGGCTCGCGCCACGAGGAGCCTGAGTACAACGGCATCTCGCACTTCATCGAGCACATGGTGTTCAAAGGCACCAGGAACCGCACGGCGGAGGACATTGCCCGGCAGGTGGACTCGATCGGCGGGAACATGGATGCCTTCACCGCGAAGGAATGCGTCTCGTTCGATATCAAGGTCCTCGACGAGCACGTGCCGCTGGCGATGGATATCCTGAGCGACCTGGTGCTGAACCCTGTCTTCGATACCAAGGACATCACGCGCGAACGAGGCGTGATCCTGGAAGAGATCAAGATGGACGAGGACAATCCGGATTACCTCGTCCACGAGATTTTTACGCAGAACTTCTGGAAGGACCATCCGCTCGGCAAGCCGATCCTCGGTACCAAAGAGACGGTCAAGCGCTTTGAACATGCGTTGCTGGAGAACTACTGGAAGCGGTTCTTCATCCCGAACAACATGATCATCTCCGCCGCAGGAAACCTCCAGCACGAGCGGTTCGTCGCCCTGGTGAAAAAGCACTTCTCCGAGCTGCCGGCGGGCAAGAATGGGTTCCACCAATTACCGCCCAAGCCGTCGGCGCGGATCATCATGCGCAACAAGAAGGCGCTGGAGCAGGTGCAGATATGCATTGGCGTTCCATCGCACCCCATCTCGCATGACCGGCGGTATACGTCCTATATCCTGAGCACGCTGCTCGGCGGTGGCATGAGTTCAAGGCTGTTCCAGAATATTCGCGAACGCCAGGGCCTGGCGTATGCGATCTACAGCGAACTGAGCCCGTATCGCGACACGGGTTGCATGTCGGTGTACGCGGGAACCTCGCGCGAGTCGGCGGTGAAAGTCGTCGAGTCGGTGATGAAAGAATACAAGGCGTTGAAAGAATCGCCCGTGCCGGAAGAGGAACTGCGCCGCTCTAAAGACCAGCTCAAGGGCAGCCTGATGCTCAGCCTGGAATCGTCGGCCGCGCGGATGTCAAACCTGGCGCGGCAGGAGATGTACTTCGATCGCTTCATCTCGTTGGACGAGATCATCCGGTGCGTCGAGGCGGTCACCATCGAAGACCTGCAGGCTATGGCCAACGAATTCTTCGTTCCGGAGCAGGTCGCGGTTACCGTGCTCGGAAATTTGAACGGCCTGAAGATCTCTCGCGACCAGATCGCCTGCTAGTCGCTAGTTGCTGTCGTTTGTGGCTACACGTTGGTAACTAGCGAGTGTTCTTCCCTGCTTCTCTCCTGGTGCAAACTACGGCACAATAACGCAACCCATGCACCGCCTCCGTCTCTTCACTCCTGAACGCGTTTTGCTGCTCGCCATCGTGGTTACAGTCGTCATTTACTGGCGCGACCTTTCGTACGACTTTCTTCTCGACGACGTCCCCCTGGTGCTGACGAATCCGGCGCTCACGTCGTGGCATTCCCTGCCGGCCATCTTTCGCAGCGACATCTTCTTCCACTATCCGTACGACCACACCAGGATCGGCTCAGTCCATTATCGGCCGGTTTACATGACATGGATGCTGCTGAATGCGCGGCTGTTCGGGATGGTCCTGCCGTGGTGGCATCTTACGTCGCTGTTGTTGCACGCCGCAGTAACGCTCCTGGTCTACCGCGCAGGTGCGAGGATCGTCGGGGATAAATGGCTGGCAGCGTTTGGCGCCTCGCTGTTCGCGGTCCACCCGATCCACGTGGAATCGGTCGCGTACGTGACGGCGTCCACCGACATCCTGGTCGCGTTCTTCTTGCTGGCTGGCATCCTGTTCTACTTTCGGTTCCGCGAAGAAGGAGGACATGTCGCCGACCTCCTGATTTCGGTCGTCAGCGCAGCAGCCGCGGTGATGTCCAAAGAGTCGGCGGGCATGTTCCCGTGGATGCTGGTGGCGTATGAGGCGCTGAAGCAGCGACCGGACGATCAACCCCAGACATGGAAGCAGTACGTGTGGACGCTCCCCTACTTCGCCGTCGGAGCTGCGTATGCCGTGCTTCGGACCGCACTGTTTGGCTTCAATGCTGGTCCGGGACCCGGTGGCAGCCGCGCGTCGGCTCTGGTGGATATTCCGCTGGCGATGCTCGTATACGTCAAGAACTTGTTCTTGCCGGTCCAGTTGAGTTTTTTCTACCCGGCTGAGTGGAGTACGCAATGGACGATCGCGAAAGCTGTCGCGGTGTTGTTCGTGGCTGCGGCGCTAATGCTGATCTGGGTCTGTCACAAACGACGGCCGGAGGTGCGACTGCTGCTCGCGTGGGTCATCATCCTGTGCATCCCGCCGGCTCTGGCTCTGACGACATTCGTTCGCGATGAATGGGTGCACGACCGCCACATGTACGCAGCCACGGTTCCTTTGTGTTTGCTCCTGTCGGTGTTGCTGGCGAAGCTGGTGCGGCGGCCACGCGTCCTCGCGGTCACGGGCGCGGTGATGGTTGCTGTGCTGGCAGTCGACAGCTGGTTCCAGGTGCCGCGGTTTGCGGATGAATTCCAGATCTATTCGAGCGCGGAAAAGATAGCGCCACAGAACGCAAACCTGCACCGTTATTTCGCGTCGGCTCTGTGGAAATACAATCGTCAAGGCCAGGCGCTGCAAGAATTCCGAACCGTGATCGAATTAAAGCCGAACCTGGCTGATCCGCACGACGAATACGGGACCGCGCTGGCTCAGATCGGACGCGACGGAGAGGCGCTCGACGAGTACAAGAAGGCACTCGCACTCGGATCGCCCGAATCGGAGGAAAGACCGCAGTTGCTGTACCGGATGGCGGTGCTGGAGACCGATTCGTCGGACCTCGACGCTGCTGCCGCGCACCTGCACGACGCTATCACCATCGCGCCGAACGCGCTGAACTACCACGCGGCACTCGCGAACGTGCTGCGTAAGCAAGGCCAGCCGTCCCGCGCCGATCAGGAACTGCTGACGGAGGCGGTCAACCGCAAGCAGTTCCTAAACCGCCGTAAAGCGAGCAGCCAACCGTAAAAGTTCGCGGACGACTCTGCGCCGTGCATAACGCCGCAGACAATCCTATTGTGAATTGCCCCGGAGCCGCGCCGTGAGTTCCTCTACCTGCGCGCGCGCGCCGGTGTCAGTGGGATCCCTCGCTAATTCTGCTCGAAACATCTCGAGCGCAGGCTGCAACTTGCCCTGTTCCTTCATCGTCATCCCGAGCGCGAACGAGTAACCGGGCGCTTTCGGTTCGCGCTTGAGCGCCTCTCGCAACGCGGATTCCGCGGTGTCGTACTGCTTGAGCTGGGTCGAGGCGAGGCCGAGATAGTAAAGCGCATCCGGCACTGCATTCTCGGCAACGCTCTTTGCGAGGTATTGCTGCGCTTTGTCGTAGTGCCCAGTCATGTATTGGGCGTAGCCCATGCGGTAATTCGCGTACCAGTAATCAGGATCGTTCGCCAGGACGAAGGCGTACATCCGGATGCCGTTGTCGTACAGGCCGCGAGCGACGAACGTCGCGGCAAGTTTGTTGCGTGGCAAGTCGTTATTCGGAGCGATCTTCATGCCGTGCGCGTAAAGAGTAATGTCGTCTTTCCAGGGGCGGCTCTGAACGACAGTTCCTGCGATCATCGCGACAACAATCACTCCTACAACCGCCGACGCCGCGAATCGGGGCGCGATGCTGATCTCATCGAGCTTCGCCAGCGCGATTGCGACCAGGACCGCGAAGCCTATGGAGGGCAGATACAGATAACGGTCATGGACGAAGTCGCCCATCGGGAGCAAAGACAGATTCACTACCGGAGCGAGCGGTAACAGAACCCAGGCGGCCGCAAGCCCAACCAGCGGCGAGCGCGACTTCCAATACGCCACGGCCAGAACTGCTATCGAAATCAGAACTCCTGTCAAAGGCGCAAGCAGGTACTTCCAACTCACGTGCGTGACGTACGGCGTGTCATAAAACGCGCTCAGGTGAACGGGAATGAAGAGCTGCTTGATATAGAACCAAACGACCGATGGAAGCGTGTACAGACTAATAGTCGCAGGAATCTCGACCGTGGTATGCGCCAGACCACGCAAAGCAGCAGCCCGCAAAACCAGGTACACCCCGCTGACGACCGCATACGGCACTAGAGACTTGACCGCGTCGCCAAGCTTCTTCGCCCATGGCGCGTCCGCGCACAAAAGAACGTATGCAACGACAAGGCCGGGCAGAACGATGGCGGTCTCTTTTGCCAGCAGCGCGGCGGAAAACAGGCCGACCGAGATTGCCAGCCACTTCCCTCCCTTGTCCTCGCGATAGTTCATGAACGCGAGAAACGACGGGATTACCAGTAACGCGAGCAGCGGGTCAGGCACACCCGATATCCACGTGACGGATTCCACATGTACCGGGTGCACGCCGAAGATCAGCGCTGCTATCGCAGCGATCTTCTGATCACGCGACAAGCGTAAGACCAACCAGTACACCACGGAGGTTACGCCGAGGTGCGCGAGGATGCTGGTCAAGTGCCAGAAGAACGGATGTAAGCCGAACAGTGAATGATTGACCAGCAGCCAGATCAAGAAGAGCGGCCGGTAGTAATTCCCGACCGGGCTTTGCTGCATCCAGACGTTGCCGCGGAAATAATTGGGCAGGTAACGCCAGCTCTGGATGAGCGGATTGGAAACGATCTGGCCGAGGTCGTCGTACACGAAGCCGAACTGCAAGGTCCAAAGATAGGCAGCCGCGGTCGCAAGCAGTACAAGCGCCAATAAACGGGTAGAGATTGTCACACTAGCCCCGTGGGGCTGGGTCGCTGTCATGTGCCTTCCAGGAGGGAAACGCTCGCGGGCATTGTAGCCCATCTTTGTGTCTCGTTTCGGGGTGCTCAGCTGGAGACATAACGACAAAAACTGCGAAGGTCGGCTGACAAATACTGTCATATTTTCCCTTTTGGTGGATTGTCCCAAAATACATATCGCGTGCAAGTATTTGAACAATAGGCGCTTATCAATTTTCACCAAAAGGGAGTCTATCCCCTGAGCGTGGCATCGCGCTTGCAATTTCCTATTGCGAAAGCCGAACGAGAATCGGCGAAAACGCACGAACGAGATTCGTGGAGAGAGAGAAAAAAATGCGCAAACAGAAGGGCTTCTCGCTGATCGAGCTCCTGATCGTAGTCGCGATCATTCTGATCATCGCGGCAATCGCCATCCCGAACCTGCTCCGTTCCCGTATCGCCGCGAACGAAGCGTCGGCTGTGGGTTCCATCCGCACCATCAACACCTCCGAAGTAACCTATGCTTCGACTTATCCGAATGTCGGCTTCAACACGCTGGATACGCTGGGCGGAGCGGGTGGCACCTCGACAGGCGCCGGCCTCATTGACGCGGTCCTGGCCAGCGGCACCAAGAGTGGCTATGTGTTCTCAGTTGCTACCTCCGGCGCAGCCACCAACGGGCCCTCGACGACCTACACTGTCATCGGCGATCCGCAGAACTCGCAGACCGGTCAGCGGCACTTCTTCAGCGACCAGTCGGGCGTGATCCGCTTCAACACGAGCACCGCCGCGGCGGCGACCGACAGCCCGCTGCAGTAGTCATCAGCGGCCGTAAGTTTGGCGAAGTACCTGGGGGAGGGTACAAGCCAGGGAGCAGTGGAGCAATCCACTGCTCCTTTGTTTTTTGTTGTGTCGTTGGGGGGCGCTGGAACTGGCTCGCGGGAAAACGGAGTTCGGAGTCATTGCGAATGGCTCAACGAAGGTGGTGTTCAGTGTCCGAATTCCTGGGGGTGCAAACTAATTCATTTCAACTAATTGGGTTGAATATAGTTGCAGTGTAGTAAACGTAGTTGTAAAAATTTGTTGGACGCGCTGACAACTTTTGTCAGCTATAGCGACAAAGCGACTTGCCAAGGGGACGCCGCATGACCTGGTGCTTTGTCGTGGAAGGCAGGTACACGTAGCAGTTTCTATCGTTTACAGCAAGGTTCATCGAAACCCGGGCCGGCTGATCTGTTTGGCCGCACACCTGCACTATCTCAGGCTACCGGAGTTTCACACACTGAGAGGAAGAGGAAAAAACATGCGCAAACAAAAGGGCTTCTCGCTGATCGAGCTGCTGATCGTAGTCGCGATCATTCTGATCATCGCGGCAATCGCCATCCCGAACCTGCTCCGTTCCCGTATCGCCGCGAACGAAGCATCGGCTGTGGGTTCCATCCGCACCATCAACACCTCCGAAGTGACTTACGCTTCGACATATCCGAACGTTGGCTTTGCGCTTCTGCCTTCGTTGGGCGGAGCAGGCGGCCTCTCGACCGGCGCCGGTCTCATTGACGCGGTCCTGGCCAGCGGCACCAAGAGCGGTTACGTCTTCACAGTTGCTACCTCCGGCGCCGCCACCAACGGGCCCGCCACGACCTATACCGTGAACGGCGACCCGCAGAACTCACAGACCGGTCAGCGGCACTTCTTCAGCGACCAGTCGGGCGTGATCCGCTTCAACACGAGCACCGCCGCGGCGGCGACCGACAGCCCGCTGCAGTAGTCATCAGCGGCCGTAAGTTTGGCGAAGTACCTGGGGGAGGGTACAAGCCAGGGAGCAGTGGAGCAATCCACTGCTCCTTTGTTTTTGTCTTAATTAGCGCGCGACGACGCGTTGTTCCAAGAGGCGCTCGCGTTGCTGCAACGCCTGGTTGTCAGGGGAGTACTGCAGCTCATTCTTCATCTCAGCAATGGCCCCCGACAGATCGCCCTTTCGCTCAAGCACAAACGACAATGCTAGGTGACAGCCCGGACGCCCCGGCGCCAACTTGATCCCGTGGCGGATCGCCACTTCGGCGTCATTGACGTGGTTCTGGAGCAATTCCACTAGGCCGATATGGACATAAGCGAATCCGTCGAGAGGGTCGATCTGTACGGCGCGTTCGAGGTGCAGGCGAGCCTTAGCGAACTCGCCTAGGCGGTAATACGTGTAGCCGAGGTTGTAATGAGCGGTTCCGGAATCGGGGTTACGCGACAGGACCTGTTCGTAGATAGGAATGGCCTGCCCGTAAAGGCCGCGGTCGGTCAAGAGGCGAGCGTAGTTGTTGGCGACGTTGTTGTTCGCCGGGGCGGCCGCATACCCGTGCGAGTAGAGGTTCGTATCGGAAGCCCAATAGCCCTGCTGCGCCAAGTTCAGACCCGCAAATGCGAGGCATAGAGCAACGGCGACCGCCACGGGCAACTGCGTTGGCGACTTCCCTTCCGCTACGGCCGAACGTTCCGGCCATCGCGTGAGAGCGATTGCCACGAGCGCACAAAAACCAATCGACGGCACATACAGATAACGGTCGTGCGCGATCTCGCCTGGTGGCAGCACGCGGACGTAGAGCGCAGGGGCGAGCGTGATGAGGAACCATGCAGCGCAGAACGCGATCAAGTTCCCGTCGCGTGACCGCCGCGCCCAGTACCAAAGACCGGCGACGATGGCGATCAACAACATCACCGGAAAAATAAAATGGGACACTGACGGCGAGCCGACATACGGCAGATCGTAAAACGCGTTCAGATCGACCGGCCAGAACAGTCGCGACACATAAAACCAAAGCACCGACGGGACAGTGAACAGCACCGTCGCAACCGGCAGGTTAGGCCCAGCATTTACCGAGAAGGGAATGATCGATTGCCGCACAACGAGGTACAACGCCGCGACCGCGAGGAAAGGGGCGGAGCGCCGTAATGCCGATAGCACTCCCTGCCGGCGGCTGCCGGCGAACAAGAACGCATGCGTCGCTATCAGCGCCGGGAAAACGACCGGGGGCTCCTTCGTCAGCAAGGCCAGCGCGAACAGCAGGCAAGCAGCGATTGTCCACTTCCCTGCTGACCACGGTGTGCGTGCCTGCGCAACATCGGATGCCTTGAGGTACGCGAGAAACGCGCCCAGGAGGAACACAGCGGAGATGGGATCGCAGACGCCGGACACCCATGCCACACTCTCGATGTGGACCGGGTGCAGTCCGAACACGGCCGCCGCGATCAACGCCGCGGTCGAGCCGGCGAGCCGGCGGACCAAAAGGTAAACGAGCGCAGTGACCAGGACGTGCACCAGAATGCTCATCACGTGCCATCCCGCCGGATTGAGTCCAAACAGCGCATCGTTGATCCGGAACCAGAGAACGAAGAGCGGACGGTAGTACGGTGTCCGCAGGACGCGCGCAGTGAAGAAGTGGCCGACATAGGCCCAGGAACGGATCTCGATGTTGTCGACGATCTCCCATGCATCGTCATAAACGAAGGCGAACGAGGCGGCACGGAGGTAGACGAACGTCGTCGCCGCAAGAATGGCTACGAGCAGAGTGGATGGTTTTCGCAAGTTGCGCCCGATCGTCACGGATGTCCTTCCAGGTTCTTTAGTTCCTGGGCGGCGCTCGGATCATGCGTGAGGTTCACCTCGGCTGCGAGCGCCTTCTTCCCTTCTGCGACCTTGCCCTGCCGCAATAAGGCTGTTGCCAGCGCGTTGTTCATTCCGGGGCGATCCGGGTTGCGCTGCAGGCCGCGTTTGAATTCTTCCTCCGCGCGCGCATTGTCGCCGAGGCTGAGCTGGCTCAGGCCGAGAAAATAGAATTGCTCCGCATTTTCCGGAGCGAGCGCAACAGCGCCCTCGAGAGCACGCGCGGCGTCTTCATAGTGACCCAATTCGTAGAGCGTTATCCCCATGGCGAAGTGCGTCTGCCACTGCTTGGGCTTGATCTCCAGCGCCCGCCGGTACAGAGCGATGGCTGCGTCAGCCTTGTTGCGCTTAAACATTTCGTTCGCCATGTGATCGATGGCCACGACGTTGCGCGGCGCCGAACTCATCCCGTGCGCGTAGAGGATGAGGTCGTTCGTCCAGTAAACATTCTGGGCCGCTGTTTCCGCCGCAAGGATTGCTCCCAGTGCGATCACAACCAGCACCTGGAGCTTCGGCCCGCCGAAGAGTTCCCCGGTGCTTCTGATCTTGCGAATAGCCACCGCCACGATCAGCGCGAATCCGATTGAGGGAAGGTACAGGTAGCGATCATGCGCCAGTTCCTCCGGGATGAACACGGCAATTCCCACGAGCGCCGGCGCAAGCATCGCGACCATCCATGCCGCACCGAAACCAGCCGGACGGGACCGCTTCACTACCCAAAGCACTGCGCCGGCAAACACTAGAACGGCGATAATGGGAAGATAGAAATCCCAGATACGCGGCGTCTCGACAAACGGTGTGTCATAAAAGACCGACAAACCGACTGGCCAGAGCAGTTGGTGGATATAGAACCAGAGGACTCGCGGCAGCGTGATGGCGATCGATCCCAGCGAGTACCCTTCCGGGTGCATGAACCCGAGCAGCACCCAGTGACGTACCAACAAGTACGCGCCCGTGATGAGGACAAACGGGACGACCCGCAAAGCGCAGCCTTTCACGTCGCGCTCTTTCGCGATCCACCATTCGTACGCCACCAGCAACGCCGGCAGCACGACTGCCGTCTCCTTCGACATCATCGCCATGACGTACAGTGCGACTGCGGCTGCAATCCACGCGACGCGTGCCCGCCCCACATCCCGCGCTCGCAGATAAGCCAGGAAGCTCGCCAGCGCAAAGAACGCGCACAACAAATCGGTCGAGCCGGAGATCCAGGCGACCGTTTCGATGTGCGTCGGATGCACGGCGAACAGGATCGCGCCCATCGAGGCTGTCAGGCGATCACCGGCGACGCGTTTCAATACGAGGTACACCATGCCAACCACGGCCACGTGGATCAGCACGCTTGCGAGGTGGTAGGCCCAGGAGTGCAGCCCGAACAAGCTGTACTGGACCAGGAGCCAAAGTTCGAAGATCGGACGGTAATAGTTGCCCGAACCTTGCAGCATCGATTGCGTCCAAACCTGCTCGGCGAACAGCCGGGGAGCATGCTCCCAGCTGTGGATTCTCGGATTCGAGACGAGCTGCGGAAAGTCGTCGTATACGAAATTAAAAGTAGCTGTATTGATGTACGACAGGGCGGCCAGGGCGAGCGCCAGGACGAGCAGCAATCGCGCGGTGTCTTTCGCCTGCGGCCGGTCCGGCACCATTGTCGGAGGAGAAACTGCCACACGGGTCTCCCGGGGCCGCTTCTTCGACGACCCAATTGAGTTGGGACAAAGTACGGCCATTGTAGCCCGGAACGAGCGCCGGTCCGGGGATGCGGGGAGTTACTTTTTCGGTGAGCGACAGGAATTTATAATTTGCGTTAACCCATGTCAGCCATCGAGATACTCGGGTTGCAAAAGACGTATCTGACCGGCTTCTGGCGCAAACGCCCGAAGATCGCACTACACCCCCTCACTCTCACGGTTCCCGAGGGCGAGGTGTTCGGCTACCTGGGTCCGAACGGCGCCGGCAAGACGACGACTTTGAAGCTCCTGATGGGGCTTATCTCCCCAACCGCGGGCGCGGCGCGCATTCTTGGCCGCGACTGGCGCGAGCCGGGAGTGAAAGCGCAGGTCGGTTTTCTTCCCGAACAGCCGTACTTCTACGATTACCTGACCGCGTCGGAGCTTCTGCACTATTACGCGCAGTTGTCCGGCGTTGCGGCAGGCGAGCGCGGGTCGCGGGCCGATGCTGCCTTGCAACGGGTCGGGCTGCAAGCTCAGGCGCGCACGCAATTGCGGAAGTTTTCGAAGGGCATGCTGCAGCGGGTCGGCATCGCGCAGGCCATCATTCATGATCCCAAGCTCGTCTTCCTCGACGAGCCGATGTCGGGGCTGGACCCAATCGGTCGCCGCGAGGTGCGCGATCTCATCCAGTCGCTCAAGGATGAAGGCAAGACCGTATTCTTCTCGACACACATTCTGTCCGATGCTGAAGCCTTGTGCGATCGCGTTGCGGTCATCAGCGGCGGACAGGTGCGTGGCATCGGTGTCGTACAAGACCTCTTATCCCGTTTCAGCGGCAAGGTGGAAGTGATCTGGGATGGCTCGGCGAATGCGTTGGCGTCCATGACCGAAGATGTTCACGCGACCGGCGATACCGTCCGGGCGACGATCGCCCAGCTCGACCTTGACGCCGCCATCGACGCCATCCGTCGTGCACGCGGCCGTTTGCTTTCGGTCACGCCAGTGCGGGCGTCGCTCGAAGATTTCTTCCTCGAGAAGCTGTCTGAGAATTCCCCCATCGAGGTGGCGCGATGAATAGTCGTATCGGCGCCATTGCGTTCAATACGTTCCGTGAAGCCGTCCGCGACCGCGTTCTCTACAACCTTGTGTTCTTCGCCATCCTGATGGTCGGGGCCGCGCTGCTGTTTGGGCAGATCTCGGTCGGCATTCATCTCATCGTGCTCGTCAATCTTGGGCTGACAGCGATCTCGATCTTCGGCGTTGTCATTGCCATTTTTATCGGCATCGGACTGGTCTCGAAGGAGATCGACAAGAAAACGTTGTACACGGTGCTGGCACGACCTGTGCGCCGGTGGGAATTCATTCTCGGCAAGTTCTTTGGGTTGGTCGGGACGCTGGTGGTCAACACCTTCTTCATGGCACTCGGATTTTTTGCGGGCGTACTGTACCTGGCACACACTCTGAGTCGCCAGGACGTGAACCTGGTCTTCGCGCTCTACTTCATCATCCTGCAGTTCGTGATCGTGACCGCCATCGCCCTGCTCTTTTCGTCCTTTTCTTCACCATTATTGTCGGCGGTATTCGCGTTCTCGTTGTTCATCATTGGGACTTTTGCGGAAGACCTTCGTGGATTCGCGGCGATCGCTCAGGGGCCTGCGAAATGGCTGGCGACGGCCATGGCCTACGTGGTGCCAAACTTCTCTGCCCTGAACGTGATCTCGTCGGTCGCGCACCACCAACCCGTGCCCGGGACGTTGATCGTCTACAACTCTGCCTATGCAGTGCTCTACGCGACCTTCGCGATCACCGCGGCCGCGCTGATCTTCGAATATCGAGATTTGAAGTGACGTACCGTCGCCAGATCGGATTCACGCTCGCCGCCGTGATGGTGGTATCGCTTGCTGGATCGGTCTTCCTGCTGCGCGAGATCGATCGGATACGCGAGGGCGCGACGATTGAAGAAGTGCTCTACATACCTTCGCCTAAGATCCTGAAGGCAATGAGCCTCGGCTACACGGGACTGATGGCCGACATCTACTGGACACGCGTCGTTCAGTACTTCGGCGAGAAGCATCGGGCCCGGGCGCGGCAGTACCAGTTGCTCGCCCCACTGCTGGATATCACGACTACTCTCGATCCGCACCTGATCGTCGCCTACCAGTTCGGTTCGACGTTCCTGGCCCAGAAGCCGCCCGAAGGGGCGGGCCAGCCCGAAAAAGCAGTAACATTGATCGAACGGGGTATTCGCGAGAATCCCGATACATGGCAGCTCTACTACGAACTGGGTTTCCTCCAGTACATGGAACTGCACGATCCGGCAGCGGCAGCGCGCAGTTTCGAGCGCGGTTCTGAGATCCCGCACGCGCACCCCTTCCTCAAAGTCCTGGCCGCCGCCATGGCTCAGCATGCCGGGGAACGCGACATGGCGCGCATGCTTTGGACCACCACCTATGAGACCACCGAGGACGTGCTGATCAAACAGAACGCCTTTAAACACCTGCGCGCGCTCAAGGTGGACGATGACGTCACCAAGCTGGAACAGGCCGTGACGGAATTCAAGGCTAGGACCGGCCGGACTCCCCAGAACATGACGGAACTGGTGCAAGCCGGATTGTTGAGAGGCATTCCGATCGATCCGCTCGGGCATCCGTACAAAATCGTCGATGGACGCGTCGAGGTCGCCGATCCGAATGCTCTGCCGTTCATCACCAGGGGATTGCCTCCGAACGTGAAGCCTGAGTTCCTGCAACTCGATAAGACCGCCGCAAAGCCTTAATGTGTCTGCGGTCCAGTCAATCCTGAGCTCGAGTTGCGTATCATCTAATCTGTATGAGATTCATCGCCTTCATCCTCCTCGCGTGTTCGCTCGCGTTCGGCCAAAACGACGTTCACCGGATCGCCGACCGCGTCGACCAGCACTACAACCACATCGAAACGCTGCAAGTGAACTTCAGCGAGACGTACCGCGGCGCAGGAGTCAGCCGCAATGAGACCGGCACCCTGGAACTGAAGAAGCCGGGCAAGATGCGCTGGGATTATCGAGAACCGCGGCAGAAACTGTTTCTCAGCGATGGAAAGATTGCGTGGTTCTACGTCCCCGGCGAGCAGCAGGTGCGCAAAGCTTCCGTGAAATCGCTCGACGACTTCCGTTCGCCCCTGCGCTATTTGCTGGGCAAGACGAAGCTGGAAAAAGAATTCAACGGCCTTTCGCTCGCGCCCGACGTGAAACCGACGGACGCCGGAGACGTCGTTTTGCGCGGCGTTCCGAAATCCATGGCAGATCGCGTCAACCAGGTACTGCTGGAGGTTTCGCCCGACTCGCGCTTGCGGCGACTGATCATCGAAGAGGCGGACGGGTCGACCACTGAGTTCCAGTTCTCCGGCGAGAAGACCAACGCGCAACTCGCCGACGCCCGCTTTAAGTTTGTTCCGCCGCCGGGGATCGAGACCATCGAGAGCACGGACATCCGCCAATGAGCACCATCGGTCACCTGCTCTTGTGACCTGTCCCCTCTCGTCGCTTTCCCCGGGTTAAGATATTGTCCTCATGTCTCCCCGGGCCATATTCCGCGAAGCCTTCAAAGCCCTCACGCGCAACAAGCTGCGCAGCACGCTGACCGTGCTGGGCATCATGATCGGCATCGGAGCCGTGATCTGCGTCGTGGCCATCGGACAAGCCGGCTCCGACCAGGTGCAGGAACAGCTCAACAATCTGGGCGACAACTTTGTTTGGATCGAAGCCGGCTCGCGTGCGCCCAACGGCGTACGCACCGGCAGTCACGGGACTAAGACGCTGACCGTCGCCGATTCCGTAGCGATAGGAAAGCAGCCGCTGATCAAGGCGGTGACGCCGAACGTCGATGGGACGGCGCAAGTCGTCTACGGCAATAAGAACTGGGGCACGCACTGGCGCGGAGTTTCTTCCGAATATTTCGACATCAAGCGTTGGCCTGTCGTTCGGGGCGCGCCGTTTACAACCGACGATATAGACCGCGCGGCCAACGTGGTGGTGATCGGCGACACGGTACGAGAACAACTTTTCGGCTCTGAAGATCCGATCGGCAAGATCATCCGCCTCAACACATATCCCTGCCAGGTGGTCGGTGTGTTGGAAGCTAAGGGCCAGTCCGCGTTTGGTCAGGACCAGGACGATACGCTGGTCGTTCCTTACACGATGGGAATGAAGAAACTGAAAGGCAATAACTGGCTCGACGACGTCATGGCCTCCGCCGTCAGCCAGGAGTCGGTGAATCCGGCCATCGATCAGATCATTCTGCTCTTGCGCGAGCGCCATCACATCCGCCCGGGACAGGATGACGACTTCAACGTCCGCCGTCCAGACGAGTTCATCCAGGCCCGGCTTGCCGCCTCGCGGACCTTCACCGTGCTGCTGATCGCGATTGCCAGCGTTTCCCTGCTGGTGGGCGGGATCGGGATCATGAACGTGATGCTCGTTTCCGTCACCGAGAGGACGCGCGAGATCGGGATCCGCATGGCCATCGGCGCAACCGAGGCCAGCGTGCAGGCGCAGTTCCTCGGAGAGGCACTCTTGCTCAGCATGTTCGGAGGTCTGATGGGCGTCTGCGCCGGAGTGGGCGGCTCGGTTCTGCTGGGAAAGGTGCTGGAGTGGCCGATGTCGATCCCGCCACAGGCCATCGGCGTCGCGGCCCTGTTTGCCAGCGCAGTCGGAGTCTTTTTCGGTTTTTACCCAGCCCGAAAGGCCTCACGCCTGGATCCGATCGAAGCCCTACGATTCGAATAAGGCATCTGGTGATCAGGTGGTCGATCATCATTTCGATACTGTCTTCAGCGCAGATCGACCGGTCATCAGATCAATTTCAGCCCTCTGGCTACCCACCCGGGATGTCCCCCGTCCAACTACTTAGCAATGCTAAACTTGTAATCACGACAACATGGCTGATTTCGTTATCAAGATGGCCGACGACCGGGGCCACATCCTCCAGCGCATGGAGGCCGGCGCCTCCGTTTCCGAGATCCGCGACCGCTTCTCCCAGCAGGGATTCCTGGTGTACTGGGTCAAGCCGCGCGGTGTGCTCGCCGGTGGCGAAATCCGTCTGCCGCAACGCAGGCGCGTAAAGCTCGACGAGTTCCTGGTCTTCAACCAGCAATTTGTGACGCTTATCCGGGCCGGCTTGCCGATCCTGACGGCATTGGATTTGCTCATGCGCCGCCAGCGGAATCCCTTTTTCCGCAGCGTGCTCGATAATGTCCATGACCGCGTACAGGGTGGCGAGTTGCTCTCCGACGCTTTTGCCGCGCAGGGTGTTTTTCCGAAGATCTATACGACCACCATCCTGGCGGGCGAAAAGTCCGGCAATCTGGAAGAAGTGCTGAACCGGTACATCAACTTCCAACGGATGTCGCTGTCGTTCCGCAAGAAATTGGTTGCTTCACTCGTTTACCCCGCCCTGCTCTTCATGGTCGTCGTGGTGATGCTCACGTTTCTGGTGACGTACGTCATCCCGCAGTTTGCGACGTTGTACGCCGCGATCGGAAGGGCTGATGCCATCCCGCCCACGACGCAGATGCTTCTCGACCTCGGTGTCGGCGTCCGTCATTACGTGCCGGAAATCGTCCTCGGCGTTGTCATTGTGGCATTGGCGGTTTGGCGGTGGTGGGCCTCTGAATCAGGCGGTGCGGCTCTCGAGCGCTTTCGGTTACGATTGCCGGTCATCGGCGGCATATGGTTGAAGTACCAGGTGGCGGTGTTTTCTCGCATGTTGTCCACGCTCCTTTCAGGCGGTTTACCGCTGGTGCCATCGCTGGAAACTGCGGGCTCCTCGATGCCGAGCCGCTTGATCAAGACTGCGATCAGCGAGGCGACGGTGCGCGTGCGAGAGGGCCAGCCGCTCTCGGGAAGCTTGGAAGAAACGCAGACCATGCCCGACCTCGCGGTCGAAATGATCGAAGTCGGAGAATCCACCGGCGCTCTGCCAGCCATGCTGACCAGCGTCGCGGAGTTTTACGAGGAGGACGTACAGACGGCGCTTACGGCCGCCATGTCCCTGATCGAACCGCTGATCCTGGTCGTCATGGGCGGAATCGTCCTGTTCGTTCTTATCTCGCTTTATATGCCCCTGTTCACGCTCGGTGCAGGAGGCGTTCGCTAACGGACAACCGCCTCGCACGTCCGATGACCGGGCACTTGGCTTTCAACGTCCAACAGAGCTGATTTGAATGGCTACTAACAAAAATGCGCTCTTTGTAAACGGCGGCAACGGCGCCCCGATCCTCACTACTCCTGCGGAGGAAGAGTCACGCGCCAAAGATCTGGCGCATCGCTACCGGTGCCAGTTCGTCGACCTGCGCAATTATCCGATCCAGCACGAGTTGTTGCGCAAGGTCCCGGTCGAGCTGATGTTCCGCTTCAACTTCGTCCCGCTGGAGGAAGCCGACGACGGAACCCTGGCCATTGCGATCGCCGATCCCAGCCAGCTCATGATGATCGACGAGGTCGGGCTGCTGCTGCGGCGACGCGTGCGCACCAAAGTTGCCAAGCTGTCGCAGATCACCGACCTGCTGAAGAAAACGGAACAGTCGCAGCGCGTCCTCGAGGAAGCCAGCGAAGGCTTCACGCTCGACGTTATCCGCGAAGGCGAAGAGGGCACGGACGAGAACCTCTCGATCGAGCGCCTCACCGCCGAGGGCGACAGCCCGGTCATCAAACTGGTCGACACGACCATCTTTACCGCGCTCAGCCGACGCGCCAGCGATATTCACATCGAGACCCGCGACGATGCCGTGGTCATCAAGTACCGCATCGACGGCGTCCTCCAGCAGGCCATGTCCCCGATCGCGCGCGAGCACCATTCCACCATCCTGTCGCGTATCAAGGTGATGAGCGAGCTCGATATCTCCGAGCGCCGCGTACCGCAGGACGGCCGTTTCCGCGTGAAGTACAACAACCGCGCCATCGACTTCCGCGTCTCCATCATGCCGTCGATCCACGGCGAAGACGCGGTGCTCCGCGTTTTGGACAAGGAGTCGATGAGCGAGAAGTTCCACAAGCTCACCCTCGACGTCGTCGGCTTCGATGATGACACGATGCGCCGCTTCCGCCGCTACATCTCCGAGCCCTACGGCATGGTGCTCGTCACCGGTCCCACGGGTTCCGGTAAAACGACGACACTTTACGCCGCGCTCAACGAGATCAAGTCCGACGAGGACAAGCTGATCACGATCGAAGATCCGGTCGAGTACCAGATCCGCGGCGTCACGCAGATCCCGGTGAACGAGAAAAAGGGACTGACGTTCGCCCGTGGCCTCCGTTCCATCCTGCGCCACGACCCCGACAAGATCATGGTCGGCGAAATCCGCGACAACGAGACAGCGCAGATCGCCATCCAGTCGGCCCTGACCGGCCACCTGGTCTTCACGACGGTTCACGCCAACAACGTCGTGGACGTGCTGGGCCGTTTCCTGAACATGGGCGTCGAAGCGTACAACTTCATCTCCGCGCTGAACTGTATCCTTGCCCAGCGGCTGGTGCGCATCATCTGCGAGAATTGCCGGCACACCGTCCATTACGACGCGCCGACGCTGGAAGCATCCGGCCTTAACCCGCAAGAATGGGGGCAGCGGCCGTTCTACGAAGGACAAGGCTGCATCGAATGCGCCGGAACCGGTTTTCGCGGCCGTACCGCCATCAGCGAACTGATGGAGCTCAGCGATCGCATCCGCGAGATGATTCTGGCCAAGAAACCGACCTCCGAGATCCGCCGTGCCGCCCGTGAAGAAGGAATGAAGTTCCTCCGCGAATCGGCGCTTGATAAAGTAAGCAACGGAACAACCACGTTGCGCGAGATCAACAAGGTCACCTTCATCGAGGCCATGAGGTAATCCGGTCCCAATGGCTGTATTAGACATTCCGCGTGTTGCCTGCGAGATAGCGCCCGAGCGCATCATCGCGGCGCGTGCCAACGATTCGGGCACAGTGATCGATGTGCTCTCGACCCGCACCCTGCCCGCGGGCGCGCTCGTCCCTGGCCTGGGCGCAGCCAACGTGGTCAACGCCCCGGCGGTCCGCGACGCCGTGGTCGACACGCTTGCTTCTATCGGCGGTCGAGGCCGGGACGTGATCGCCGTCCTGCCCGACTCGGCTGTGCGCATCGTGTTACTTGATTTCGATTCCCTGCCCGACAAGCAACAGGACGCCGATCCGGTGGTTCGCTTCCGTCTCAAAAAGTCCCTGCCCTTCGACGTCGAGGATGCCGCCCTCTCCTACGACGTTCGACGTTCGAACGGAACGGTGCGAGTCGTCGCGGCAGTCACTCCGACCGCCGTGCGAGAGGAATACGAAAGCGTCTTCCGTGATGCGGGGTACTCGCCGGGCGTTGTTGTGCCGTCGATGCTCTCGGCGCTGGGTCCAGTGGTCGCGATTGAGCCGACATTGATTCTCAAGGTCGACAGCAATACCACAAGCGTCGCGATCGTGAAGGGCGGCGACCTCCTGCTCTACCGGACGCTGGAGAATGCGCGTACCGGCACAATCTCTGCCGAGGCGCTCGCCGACGACATCTATCCCTCTCTCGTGTTCTTCCAGGACACTTATGGCAGTAGTGTCGGGAGGATCTTATTGGCAGGTCTGGCGTCGGCCCGCGAACTGGGTCCGGCATTGGAGGCCCAGACTGGCGCGAAGATCGGAGATCTGGTTTCCGGCTCACAAGCCAATCAAGGCAACCTCCCCGCTTCTCTGACCGCTCCTGTCATCGGAGCTCTCATCGCCGCCGGAGGAGCTTAACCAGGACTGATGCGCTTCAAGATCAATCTCGCATCGCAACCGTACGAGAACGCCCGCCGCTTCTTCATGCAGTGGGGACTCGCATTGGCCACGCTGTTTATCGTTTCCGGACTGCTGGTGTACGTTGCCGCGCGGTCATGGCGCGTATCGCACACACTGGCCCGGAGCATTGACGACGAGCGGGCACGTCTCGACAAGCTCAACAACCAGGAAAAAGCGGACATCGAGATCCTGAACCAGGGCCAAAACCGCGATGTCCGCGAGCGCTCGCAGGCGCTCAACGCTCTCATCCTGCGGAAAGGGTTCTCGTGGACGCGCATCTTCTCCGACCTGGAGAAGCTCATGCCGACTCGCTTGCACGTCACCGCGATTACGCCACAGCTCACCAAGACCGACGAGATCCAGATACGGATGCAGGTGGGCGGCGACTCGCGGGATAAGGCGATCGAACTGCTCCAGAACATGGAGAAGGCCCCTGATTTCCGCGAAGCAATGCTGGTCAACGAAAACTCGAGTCAGAAGGGTGCGGGCGGCGGCGATGCCATGACATTCGAGATCACTGCGGTCTACGTGCCGGCCGCGGCCGCGGCAATCAGCGAAGCGGAGAAGAACACCGCGTCCGCCGAACAGTCCTCCGACGACGAGGACCGGGCGCAGGAGCCGCCGGCGGCTCACAAGCAGGGGCCCAAACCCGCCGCGTCGAAAACAAACGCGCCGGCTCCTACCCAAAATGCGAACTCGGCCACAGGAGGACGCAAGTAATGGCTAACCTCCGCGCCGCGCGTCGCAACCTGTACGCCATCGCCGCGATCCTAATCGTCGTCGACATCATTGCACTCGTGATCCTGCTTTCGCCCGCCTCGGCCAACGCGGAGAAGGAGCAGGAATTCCAGCAGCTCCGCCAGCAGGTCCAGAGCAAAGCGAGGACCGTCGTGCCTCCGGACCAGGTGCAGCAGCGCGTCGACGAAGCGCGGAAGCAGATCGCGCAATTCGAACGGGCGCGCATTCCCGGCCAGCCATCGGAATTGACCATCGAACTCGGGAAGTTGGCCTCTGAAGCGGGAGTGCGGTTGGGGGCCGCGCACTATGTCGAGGTTGACTCCGACGTTCCCGACCTCCGCCAGTACCAGATCAGCGCCACCATCGCGGGCGACTACGTTCAGGCCGTGAAGTTCATCAACTCCCTGGAGCGCTCCCGTCATTTCTACGTGATCGATAGCGTGAACCTGGGAGAGCAGCAGCAGGGCAGCGTGCGGCTCGGTATCACCCTTGACGCTTATCTGAGGGCAGCCGAATGAAGCTGGGTGCGGAAAATCGAAACACCGTGATCATCGCGGCGGTGCTGGCCGTTCTCGCGCTGTTCATGCTCTGGCGCACCTTCTTCAGCGGCGGAGGGCCGGTGATCGCCAGCAATGTGCCGGTACCCGCTCAAGCGACTCCGGCTACAGCCAATCCGGGACCGCCGGCGCGCCGCATAACCCGCGGGCACGGCAGAACTGTGGCCCCAAAAGAACAACCGACGGTGACCGCCAGCCTCGACCCGCGGCTCCGCCTGGACCTGCTCAAAGGCAGCGAGGACACCGAATACAAGGGCGCCGGCCGGAACATCTTCCGTGCTGAAGCAGAGCCGGTGATACCAAACCCAGTTGTAACGCCGATCGTTCCCAAACACGATGACACGACTGCGCAGGCGGACAACATACCGCCTCCTCCGCCACCTCCGCCGCCCATCAACTTGAAACCCTTCGGGCTGCTGAACCGTCCGGGAGAACCGCGCCAGGTATTCCTGTTGCAGAACGACGATGTCTTCGTCGCCAAGGAAGGCGACGTCGTCAATCGGCGTTACAAGATCGTGAAGATCAACAACAACTCGGTCGAAATCCAAGACCTGCTCGGCAACAACACGCAGACGATACCGCTCAACGCCGGCTGATCCCGATGTCCCGTCGACGCTCCCAATCCGGCTACCTGCTAATGATCCTGGTGTTCATGATGGCGCTGATGATGCTCGCCGTCGTTGCCGTGGCGCCTCGCGTCGCCCAGCAGATCAAGCGTGACCGCGAGGAGGAGATGATCCATCGCGGAGCGCAGTACGCCCGGGCCATCAAGCGTTACTACCGCAAATTCGGGCGCTATCCCGTGACCATCGATCAACTCAAGAACACGAACAACGTCCGCTTTCTGCGCAAGGAATACAAAGACCCGATGGTGGAGGACGGAAAATGGAAGTTCCTTCATCCGGGAGACGTGAAGATCGGCAACGCTCCGAATGTCGGTACCCCCGTTTCGGCGATGGGCACCAACACGCAGCAACCGAGTGGCTTGGGGGGAACCAATTTCGGGACTGGATTGGGAGGGACGAATGCCGGGACTGGATTGGGAGGAACGAATCCAGTCACGGCCGCAACAGGCCCGGGCAGTTCGTCCACGACCACCACTGGCGGCGGCGCGGCTAATTCGCAGATCGGCGGCTTCATTATCGGCGTCTCTAGCGTCAGTGAAGCCGAGGGCATCCATGCCTTCGATGACAAGACCCACTACAACGAGTGGTACTTCGTCTATGACCCGACGACTGACCGCGGTGCGCTGATCACTGGCCCATATTCCAGCAAGACCTTCCAATACGCCAACCAGATCCCTGGCGCCACGCCGGCGGGCCAGCAGCCCGGCGGCTTTGGACGGCCCATCAGTCCCGGCGGCTTTGGACAGCCCTCCAGCGGTTTTGGGCAGCCTTCCAGCGGTTTCGGACAGCCAATCGGTGGCCCGACTGGTCCCACTCGGCCCGACACCCCAAAATAGAAAAGCCCCGCGATCACCGCGAGGCTCGTTCCTGATAAATCTAAGCAACTACACGCTGAAAGACGATCCGCACCCGCAAGTGCTCTTCACGTTCGGGTTCTCGAACTTGAAGCCGGCGCCCTCGAGCGTTTCGACGTAGTCAACGATGCAACCGTTGAGGTACATCAGCGAGGTCGCGTCAACGAACACCTTGAGTCCGTCGAAGTCGTAGCTCTTGTCCATTAACCCGGCGGCGTTCTCGAATGACATGGAGTACGAGAAGCCCGAGCATCCGCCACCGACCACTCCCACACGCAGCCCGGCCGGCACCGGATTCTGTTGCCCCATGATCTCCTTCACCTTCGCGATCGCATTCTGCGTCAGGTTGATGGGGGCGATTTTGGTCACATTCGGCGTCGACGTCGTGGTTGCCATTCTCTTCTCCTGAAAGGATTGCTGCGCCTTGATTATACAGCCGGTTCCCGGCTGCGTCACAAGCCCTTGTGATGTCCACAAGGATACCTGCCAATCATTGGATGTCGCTCCCGATCGCCAGGTCGCACGCATATGTCGTTGCGGACAGGCCTGT
This sequence comes from uncultured Terriglobales bacterium, assembly GCA_964559835.1. GTDB lineage: Bacteria > Acidobacteriota > Terriglobia > Terriglobales > Acidobacteriaceae > DAISJI01. The sequence goes on along the minus strand of CAZLJE010000025.1, from coordinate 48,820 downwards.
TTCGGGCCGTTGATCCCCGGCGGCGGCACTGGATCCGGTCGTGAGGAACTCTCAAAATTACCTCCTTGCGCTGCCCTGGAGGTCTATAATCCCCATCAATAGGCCCTGTACCCGCGCCCGCCGTGTCCGTGCAAGGGTGCAGTAACAGGACCGCAATGAGGTGGCGCATGTCGCTGCTGAACATCCTGCTGATTGTCTGGGGCGTAGTCACCGCGATTCTCGTCATCCTGCTGATTTATCGCAGCACTCTCACCATGCGCGAGGATGATCAACTTTTCCTTGACCAGTCCGAGTCGCACATGGAGAAGGAACAGCAGGAGCTCATCGCCCGCGTGCAAAAACTGAACATTCCGGTACGGATCTTGGGTGGCGCATCCGCGCTCCTGATCCTGTTCATCATCGGGATGTCGGTTTACGGAACGCTGAATCAGCAGTAGCCCCGGTTCCTTCTCTCAAACGTACAGGGGCGAAGTGCGCCTTTGTCCGAGGAGCGACGCGGCTTCCAGCTCGCCGCGGAATCGAAAGCCGTGGCCTATCTTTCGAGCAGGTCGTTCTGCTTCTCTTCCTTCTGCTCTCCGCTGAAGTCGGCTAGTTGCAGCCGCAGGTTGCCGGCGTTACTGGCGAAGGCGAGACCGGTGTCCATGTCGATGGTTCCCGCGCGGATGTGCTTCTCGATCTCGCCATCGAAGTACTGCATGCCTTCCAGCGTGCCATCCTTCATGGCGTCGAGCAGCGAACGGCCTTCGGTCTCGCCCTTCTCGACGTAATCTCTGGTACGCATCGTGGACTTCAGGATCTCCAGCACCGCCACGCGCCCGCCGCCGTCCTTTTTGGGCAGAAGACGCTGCGAGACGAAGTAGCGGAAGCTGGCGGCCAGCCTCTGCCGGATCGCCTCCTGGTCGGCCATCGGGAACACGCCCACAATGCGCTCCACGGTTTTGGAAGCATCGATCGTGTGCAGGGTCGAGAACACCAGGTGTCCGGTCTCGGCCGCGGTCAGCGCGATCTCAATCGTCTCCTTGTCGCGCATTTCGCCGACCAGGATCACCTTCGGCGCCTGTCTCAGCGCGGCGCGCAACGCCAGCGCGAAACTCGGGGTATCGCTATGCAGTTCGCGCTGGTGGATTGTCGCTTTCTTGTGCGGATGCATGAACTCCACCGGGTCCTCGATGGTGATGATGTGCTCGGCATGATTGGAGTTGATCATGTCGATGATCGCCGCCAGCGTCGACGATTTACCCGACCCCGTTGGGCCGGTCACCAGCACGATCCCGTTCTTCAGGTCCGCGATCGCCTTCAGCGCCTCCGGGAGCTTCAGGTCTTCGAACGTCGGGATCTTAGTCGGGATAACACGCATGACGACCGCGTACGTGCCGCGCTGTTTGAAAATGTTCACGCGGAAGCGCGACTTTCCCGGTATGGCGTAGGACAGGTCGGCCGAACCCTCGTTCTTCAACTGGTCCAGCGCCTGCTTGTTTTGCCCGATCAGGTCGCCCGAGATGCGGGCCGTATCGGCCGCCGTCAACGCCGTGATACCCGCTACCGGGACAGGCACCAGGTGCCCGCTCAATTCCACCTGCGGCGGACGTCCCGGGGAAATGATCAGGTCGCTGACGTTTTTCCCCATGTTGAGCATCGCTTCGATGATTACAGCGGTAGGGACCGCCGGGGCAGCTTGCGGCGCAGCAGCAGGCGCGGCACTTGGAGTGGTGGCCATCAGTTCCTCTCGTAGTTAGCGCTGGACGCGAGGTTCCGCTCGCGCCGTAAGGTCGGGGAGTCGCAAGAGCATATCAGAAATCCGGCACTTCCTTCGCGTGCCTTGGTGTCCTTTGTGGTGCGTTTTTTAGCTCGTTCATTACTTGCGCCCGGAGACTGTCTTACAATGAATCGAGCTGCGAGAGTGGCGGAATTGGCAGACGCGCTGGACTTAGGATCCAGTGGCCGAGAGGCCGTGGGGGTTCAAGTCCCCCCTTTCGCACCAGTTTTTTATTTTCACTCTGCCTTCTTGATTCTTCCTTCGATTACACTCTCCCCATGCCATTCCCCATGCAGCCGAATATCAAGCTGATCAATAAAGACGATTATCGCGAAGGTTACGCCAACTCCGTCCAGGTGCGCGTCAATGTCTGGGACTTCTTCCTTGTGTTCGGCACGCTCCATCAGGCCACGGAGAACGAAGTCGAAGTGCACAACTTCCAGGGCGTGTACCTGAGCCCGCAGCAGGCCAAGGCGCTAATGAACATCCTGCGGCAGAACGTCGAGCAGTACGAAAAGACATTTGGCGAGATCAAGCTCGACCCCTCAATGGCCGCCACCGGTATCGTCAACTGAGACTCGACATCCGTCATTCCGAGGTCACCTGACATCCCGAGCGACGTGTCATCCTGAAGGACGTGTCATCCTGAGCGCAGCGAAGGATCTATGCATTTCCTTCGCGTACCTTCGCGTCCTTTGCGATTTGTTTTTCTTCCAATCGACAATCCGCAATGAACAATTGAAAATGCCTCTGTGAACGTTCGCTCGAATGTCGGGCTGTTCTTTCTGCTTTTCGCTGCGCTCGTTCTCCTGCACTTCCCGCTCCTCCGGCTCCCCTATTTCTGGGACGAAGCCGGTTACTACATACCCGCCGCACGTGACATTCTCCTCACCGGTTCCCTGATTCCTTCCTCGACGCTGTCCAACGCTCATCCGCCCCTGCTGCTTGCGTATCTCGCGGCAGCATGGAAGGTGTTCGGATATTCGCCACTGGTCACACGCACCGCGATGCTCGTGGTGAGCGCCTTTTGCCTCTTCGGCGTGTTTCGGCTCACCCGGCGTGTGGCGAATACGGAAGTGGCCATCGGGTCGGTCGTCGCTCTTGCGCTCTATCCTGTTTATTTCGCGCAAAGCTCAATGGCGCACATGGACCTTGGCGCCGCTGCGTTCATCATCTGGGGACTGGATTTCTATGTCGCTGACCGCCGCGCGCCCGCAATCGCCTTTTTCGCAGCCGCTTGCCTGACCAAAGAAACTGCGGCCATCGTCCCGGGCGCGTTATTCGCGTGGGAATTCTTTTTGGTGATCCCGAAACTCCGCAACCCGAACAGCTCATGGGATGTTCCCTTTCGCGACACTTACTATGTCCTGCCGTCGGTAGCCGTTCCAATCGGCAATCGGCAATCCTCAATCGGCAATGCCGCTCCGATTGCCAGATCACCTGTTCACCAGATCTCTAGATCGCTCTCGCTCCTGCTCTCCGTCGTTCCGCTCGCCGCATGGCTTGGCTTTCACTATGGGAAGACTGGCCACGTCTTTGGCAATCCGGAGTTCTTGCGCTACAACGCCGGCGATAATTTTCACATTGCCCGCGTTCTCGCAGCGCTCGCCCTCAGGTTGTGGCACCTGTTCGGTTACATGAACATGGCGCTGCTCACCGCCGCCGTTTTGCTGGCGATGACGCTGACGCCGCGCGCAGAATCCAAGGTAATCGGCATTCGACAATCAGCAACCGGCAATGGTTTTCGGCCCCGAATCCCCATTCAGATCCAGCTCGTCTTCTACGTCCTCATCCTCGTTCATGCCGTTGCGTTCGCTGTGCTCGGTGGAGCGGTCCTTGCGCGCTACCTGCTGTCGGTGTATCCGCTCGTGATCATCGTCGGCGTGTCCACCTTGCGAAGGCGCCTGCCCTGGTGGCCCGCGTTTCTCGCGGTGATTTGCGCCGGGTTCGTGGTCGCGCTGATAACCGAACCGCCGTACCGCTTCGCGCCCGAAGACAACCTCGCCTACTCTGATTACGTCCGCCTGCACCAATCCGCCGATCGGTTCGTAGCTCAACATTTCGCTAATTCGACGGTCCTCACCGCCTGGCCGGCATCCGACGAACTGACCCGCCCTTGGCTCGGCTATGTCGACAAGCCCGTACGCATCCTCCGCGTCGAGGATTTTTCCATCGAGCAACTCATCGCCGCCGCCGACATCCGCGGCGAATACCAAGTCGCCCTGCTTTTCTCGACCAAAGAAGAGCCGCACCTGCTCATGAATTTTGCCTGGTGGGAGAGGCTTCAGACGCGCTACTTCGGCTATCACCGCGACCTCCTCCCCGCCGAAGCCGCCCAGCTCCTCGGCGGACGCATCGTGCTCGCCCAGCACCGCGGGTCCCAGTGGGTCGCCGTTGTTTCGCTCGAGAGGGTCGAGAACGCTCAGGCGCCCGCCTCGCAGTCCGCTGACTGGCTAAGTCGTTGAAAGCACGGCCCGTCCGCTGGTATCCACAGCACAATGCGCCGCATCAAACCTGGTGCGACCTAAACACATGCTCTGGTTCTGGATCATTCTCGCGGCCATTGTCTATTTTGCGCTGCTGGCGTGTGTTCTGGTCTTTTTCGCCTCGGTCGCAAAGATGAATCGGCACTGGGATCGCGTCTTCAAGGATTGTCACCACGCTTACGACGGGCACTGGCGCCGCGCCGCCTAGCGTTCTGCGAGCTTCCGCGCCTTCACGAATATCTCTCGGAACATCTTCTCGGTGAGTTTACCGGTCTGCGTGTTCTGATTCGACGGGTGGTACGACGCCAGCAGCCATCGTCCGTTGTGCATGCGGTAATGCGCACCGTGCCCGAACTGGTATTCCTTCTTGCTTTCCAGGACGCCGGCGCGCTTGAGGTGATTCAGGTAGGCGTCAAATCCGATCTTCCCCAGCGCGACCACGACCTTGACCTGTTTCAGCGCTGCGAGTTCCCGGTCGAGGAATTCCGAGCAGTTGGCGATCTCCTCTGGCGTCGGTTTGTTTCCGGGCGGCGCGCAGCGCACTGTAGCGGTGATGTACGCGTCCCTGAGCTGTAGGCCATCCTTGACATGGGTGGAAGTCGGTTGCGAAGCGAATCCCGCCGCGTGCAGCACCGGGTAGAGAAAGTTTCCCGAGCTGTCGCCCGTAAAAGACCGGCCGGTGCGGTTGGATCCGTGCGCGCCCGGCGCCAGTCCCAATAGCAGGACGCGCGCATTCGTGTCGCCGAAACCAGGCACGGGCTTGCCCCAGTATTCCCAATCGCGGTAGGCGCGCCGCTTCTCGCGCGCAACCGTCGTGCAGTGCTCGACCAGCCGCGGGCACCGCCGGCACGCAATCAGCTCATCATTGAATTCCGTAAACCAGGAGGTCATTGCTGTAAGTTTAGCCCACTTGCTCCATAGCACAGGCCGCTCGCGCCCACCCTGCTCCAGATCCAATCGTCACTCAAAAATCGAAAATCAAAAATGGTTTTGGTTTCTGCCGTTTGACGCCCTACTCCCCCGGACTTAATATCAACTGGAAAGGCCACTTTGCCTCAGTTTTCTATCAGCATGACAGAAACCAACACTTCCACTCGCCGCGAGATCCAGGTCGAAGTCCCGGCCGACATCGTCGCCAGCGAGACCGAACGAGTCGTCCAAAATCTCTCCAAGATGGCACGGTTGCCAGGTTTTCGCCGCGGCAAAGTGCCCGCGACTGTCATCCGCAACCGTTTCGCCGAGGAGATCAAGAGCGAAGTTGTCGACAAACTCGTCCCTCGCTACTTCCACCAGGAGACGGACCGCCAGAAGCTGGTGCCCGTGTCGCAGCCCAGAGTCACCGACCTCCACCTCCACGAAGGGGAACCGCTGCGCTTCAAGGCAACTTTCGAAGTACTTCCGGAAATCGAAGTTTCTGGGTACCAGGACATCAAAGTCGAGAACCCGGACACCACCGTTTCCGACGAGGATGTCTCGCAGTCGCTCGAGCATCTACGCGAGCAACACGCCACCTACACCGAGATCCAGGGCAGCCCGGTCGCCGACGGGGATTTCGTCCAGGCATCTTTTACCGGTAAGCCGAAGGGATCCGCCGCAGGTCCGGAGGACGCCGTTGGCGACGAACTCAAGCCGGTCTCGGTGGACGACGTCATGATCGAGATCGGCGGGAAGAACACTTTGCGCGATTTCTCCGACAATCTCCGCGGCGCCAACGTCGGCGATGTCCGTTCGTTCGAAGTCCCTTACCCGGCCGACTTCAGCGATCAGCGCCTTGCCGGCAAGACCTTCGAGTACTCGGTCACGGTGAAGGCCATCAAGCAGAAGCAACTGCCGGAGTTGAACGAGGAGTTCGCGAAACAGCTCGGCGATTTCAAGTCGATCGACGAGGTGAAGACCAGGATCCGCGAGGGCATGGAGCACGAGAAGAAGCACGAGGCGGAGCGCCAGGGGAAGGACAAGTTGATCGACGAGCTGATCAGTCGCAATCAATTCGAGGTCCCCGAATCGCTTGTCGAGCACCAGGTCGACCTCCGGCTCGAACGTGGCTTGCGAGCGCTCGCCGCGCAGGGAATGAAGGCCGACGACATGCGCAAGATGGACCTCAACCGGCTGCGCGCCGGCCAGCACGACGCTGCTGTTCGCGAGGTCAAGGCTTCCCTGCTTCTGGACCGCATCGCCGACAAGGAAGACATCCAGGTCTCCGACGAGGAAATCGACAAGGAAGTGCAGGCGCTGGCCGAGCAGTCCGGCCAGTCTGCCGACTCGATCCGTGCGCGTCTTACCAAGGACGGCGCGATCGAGCGCATTCGCAACCGCATTCGTAACGACAAGGCCCTGGACTTCCTGTACTCGAAGTCCGCGTAGGACCGCAGTTCATAGCCCGGGAGCCTGCCCTGAGCAAAGTCGAAGGGTAAGTCCCGGGTCAGCATCGACAGCAATTGTTTTTGAGTCCCGTCAGGGACGGCACGAAGGAGCCATTCAATGCTAGTGCCCATGGTGATCGAACAAACCGGGCGGGGCGAACGCGCATACGACATCTACTCCCGGCTATTGCGCGACAACATCATCTTCATCGGTACCCCCATTGACGACAACATCGCGAACCTCATCATTGCGCAACTCCTCTTCCTCGCCGCCGAGGACCCGGAGAAGGACATCCAGCTCTACATCAATTCGCCCGGCGGCTCCATCACGGCCGGCATGGCGATCTACGACACCATGCAGTACATCAAGCCCGACGTGATGACGATCTGCATCGGCCAGGCTGCCTCCATGGCTGCCGTGCTGCTCTGCGCCGGAGCTCCCAAGAAGCGCTTCGCGCTGCCGAATTCGCGCATCCTGATCCACCAGCCGCACATCATGGGCGGCCTCTCGGGCCAGGCCACCGATATCGACATCCATGCGCGCGAGATCCTGCGCATGCGCGAATTGCTCAACCAGATCATGGCCAAGCATTCCGGCCAGCGCCTGGAGAAGGTCGAGAAGGACGTCGAGCGCGATTTCATCATGAATGCCGAGCAGTCGAAGGAATACGGCCTCATCGATGACATCATTTATCGACCAAGGTAACTTGGCGGCCGAACCGATTTGCCTCATACTGAATTACAGTTGTCGGGGGGCGCATCCCCTCGTGAACGGATGCGTTGAAACAAGGAGTAAATCACGGTGAAACCACGGTCAGGTTCCGAGGACACGCTTCGCTGCTCGTTCTGTCATAAATCGCAGGACGCGGTTGCTAAGCTGATCTCCTCGCCAAGCGACTACCCCCGAGCCTACATTTGCGATGAGTGCGTCGCCGTCTGTAATTCGATCCTCGAAGACGACCGCTCTGAAACCCACACCGCCGCAGCCCCCGACCACTTGCCCAAGCCGCACGAGGTCAAGGCTTTCCTGGACCAGTACGTCATCGGTCAGGAGCAGACGAAAAAGAAGCTGGCGGTCGCCGTCTACAACCACTACAAGCGCATCCACATGAACCGGCAGCGGAACTCCGAAGTGGAGCTGTCGAAATCGAACATCCTCCTCATCGGGCCCACCGGCACCGGCAAGACGCTGCTGGCGCAAACACTGGCCAAGATGTTGGACGTTCCCTTCGCCATCGTGGACGCAACCACGCTCACCGAAGCAGGATACGTGGGTGAGGACGTCGAGAACATCGTGCTAAAGCTGCTCCAGGCAGCCGACGGCGACGTAGGGCGCGCGCAGACCGGCATCATCTACATCGATGAGATCGACAAGATCGGCCGCAAGGACGAGAACCCGTCCATCACGCGCGACGTCAGCGGCGAAGGCGTGCAGCAGGCGCTGCTGAAGATCCTCGAAGGTACCGTCGCGAACGTCCCCCCGCAGGGTGGCCGCAAGCACCCGCACCAGGAGTTCACGCCGGTCGACACCACTAACATTCTGTTCATCGTCGGCGGTGCGTTCGTCGGGCTGGAGAAGATCATCGCCCGCCGCGTCGGCAAGAAGAGCCTCGGCTTCAAGACCGATCAGAAGACCGAGACCATCAACCCGAACCGCCGCGATACCGCCATGTTGCAGAAAGCCGAGCCGCAGGACCTGATCAAGTTCGGACTCATCCCGGAATTCGTCGGACGCCTGCCCGTCGTCGGCGTGCTCGATGACCTGGACGAAGCCGCGCTCGTCGAGATCCTCACCCGCCCGCGCAACGCTATTACCAAGCAGTACCAGCGGCTGTTCGAGTTCGAGAATGTCCGGCTCAAGTTCAGCGACGATGCGCTGCGTGCTATTGCCCGCGAGGCGATGGCCCGCAAAGTCGGCGCTCGTGGCTTGCGCATGATCCTCGAAGAGCTCATGCTCGACCTGATGTACCACCTGCCGGCGCAGAAGCGGGTCAAGGAATTCGAGATGACGAGCGAGATGGTCGAGAAACGCGATATCGCACTAGCCGCCATGGAGAAGCAGGCCAGCTGAAGCTTGGGACGGGAATGGGAACGGCGGGCCAGTGGGCCCGCCCTTCTTTTTGCTGGTCCTCTTGCTGTTGTCCCGAGTTCGTGACATTATGCCGCGCACGCAAGGTGTGTTATGCCGATCTCGATCCAAACCCGGCATGCCGAAGATGCTGCCGTTCTTGTCCTTTCAGGCCGTCTGACCATTGGAGAATCCATCTCCGCATTGCACGATTGCGTCGAGGAGCGCATCGCGGCCGGTGAGAAGGACATCGTCGTCGACATGCACCAAGTCAGCTACGTCGATTCGACCGGCTTGGGCGCGCTGGTCACGTCTCTCACCTGTGCGCGCAACAAAGGCGGCACGTTGCGCCTGGCCAATGTCCCGCGGCGCATCCAGGACCTGCTCGACGTCTCGTCGCTGTACATGATCTTCCAGATCATCGAACTCGCTTCCACCAAGATCGGCGACTAACCTCGCCCGCCGACACCACCGACTCCAGATTTGCTCCGGATTTATTTCTTATTGTGTGCATCCCGCACAGGAACGCGCTCGTTAGCGCAGGTGTCCATAGCAGAAGCGAGGAGGTGCGCTATGGCGATGAACCTGGGCGGGAACAAAGGAATGGTTTCGGAGATGAATGTCACGCCGATGATCGACATACTGCTGGTGCTGATCATCGTTTTCATGGTGATCCATACGGCCACCGACACAACCGGCCTGGACGCGTTGGTCCCGCACCCGCCGGAGGAGACCGGCGCCATTCCGCCTGACCGGACTGTTGTCGTACAGTTGCTCGAGTCCCCTGCCGGCCGGCCGCGGCTAATGATCAACCAGGAACCAGTGGATTGGGATGCGCTGCGCGGGCGGATCGTCGATATTTACAAGTTGCGCGCCGAACGCGTGCTGTTCGTCAGAGCCGACCGAAATATTGATTTCGAGGAAGTCGCCAACGTGATCGACACCGCGCACGGCGCATTCCAGGACATGAAGATCGGTCTGATCACGACGTAGCAAGCTGTTGGTCCGAACGATCACCGTCAAAGGGACGGTTCGTTCGATATTGGTCGTAGCACCGGCGTCTCGCCGGTCACTTCAGTGTGGCGCCTTGGCTATTCCGATCCGTTTTCCTCGGGTATTCTCTTGGCCACGGGGGTGCTATGAATCGCCTGTTCTTGCTTGTTTTCCTGTTGGGTTCGTTCACGATCGCCGCGCTCGCGCAGAAGCCTGGTGGTGCGAAGAAACCGAGCAAGTCACTCACGGGTGACATCCCGACGTCCATGGCGGCTAGTGTCGGTGACTCGTTGAAGTTCGTGGAAGGGTCGTTTCTCGGCGTCGCTGAGGCAATGCCGGACGACAAGTACGACTTCGTTCCCACCGCCGGCAACTTCGAAGGTGCGCGCAGTTTTCGCGAGCAGGTGAAGCACGTCGCTTGCGCGCAATTCGCATTCTTCAACGAGTTCGAGGGCAAACAGCCGCCCGCCGACTGCGAACGGGGCGGACACGATCCCGCCAAAACGAAAGCCGAACTGATCAAGTACCTGAAGGATTCGTTCGATTACGGCAACGGTGTGCTTGCGACTCTGAATGAGAAAAACGCGCTCGACCGCGTGGAAGGTCGTTACGCCGCGCCCAACACCAAACTAGCCATGGGCGTGGTCGCTGTCTGGCATATGACGGACCACTACGGCCAGCTGGTCGAGTATCTGCGCATGAACGGCATCGTTCCGCCCATGACGCAGAAGTATGGATTGAAGGTCCGTTAAGAACTTACAGCGGCAACCAAACGCCCGCGCGTCGCTCCACGGCGCGTTCATAGACAAGCGCTGCGGTCACGATGTCCTCAAGTGCAAGGCCGAGATTACACGCAATCGTGCGCTCAGTGGCGGATTCCCTGCCCGGCTTGCGCCCGGTCACCAGTTCGCCCAGATCGGCGTATACCGGCGGGATGTTCTGGAAATATCCCATCTCGCGGTAGTGCTCAAGTTGCGCAACGTCGTCGGTGCAGAACCTGTCGGCCTCGCGCAGAGCATCGGCATGCCAGTAGGAATCGAAATCGACGAGCGAAGCGAACGCGCCCTCGTCCATCCAGCCTTTTTGGATGGTGGCGTGTGGCACCCGGAGGATCGGTCCGGCGGTCACGATGACGTCGCAGCCGCTGACGGCGTCTCTTGGCTGCGCCACTGGAAACACATCGACTTCGAACTGCTCGCTCATCTCCCGCACGAATGCCATGTTCCTGCCTTCATCCACGTCGTAAGCATGCACCGTTACCAGTTCAAGGACCGCATTGAGCGCTTCCAGGTTGCTCCGTCCTTGCACGCCACATCCGAGGATCCCCAGCGTCCGTGCGTTGTCGCGCGCCAGGTGTTTTGCGGCAATTGCTGTTGCCGCGCCGGTGCGTTGGGCCGTGATCCAGGTTGCGTCCATTAATGCCAACGGAAAGCCGGTTTCGACATCGTTCAGCACGAGCAAACCGGAAATGTAGGGCAGCCCGCGAGCCTGATTTTCCGGATAGCCGCCGACCCACTTCATCCCTGCCGCTTTTTGCGCTGGGATGTAGGCTGGCATTGCGTGGAGAAATGCGTTCGGCATGGTGTGGATCCCCGGCTTCGGCGGCATCTCCACGCGTCCGGCAGCTTTCTCGCGGAACATCGCTTCCAGTGCCGCGATCATCTCTTCCATCGAGACGCCCAGCCCGGCGACGTCCGCTTCCGATAAATAGAGAAACTCGTTCGCCAAACGATCCTTCAATGTTCCGGCTCCAGCAAGATAGTACCAATCGGGACGCAAAATCCCGGCCCGTAGGAGGCATCACAATACATTGTGATGTGATAGGCTGACCGGAAAGCGGCGGCCCGTGGATGCCGCCGTGCTGAACTCCAGCTCGCATGGCGACCATCACGCCAATCCGTACCCGCCCACCCGGACCATCTCGCCCGAAAGTCGGTGGAGGTGGGCGTCCGCCGGTCATCCGCTTCCCGCAGTACGGAGGTGGTGGCGACGGCGGCCGCGACGATGTCCCCGACTTCGGCGAGCGTCTGAAGCGCTATCGCCTCGGACTGATGATCGGGATGATATCCGTCGTGATGCTGTTCGTCACCTTCAGCACGACCTTCATCTTTCGCCATCACGTCAAACATCTGGATCCCCGCACCGGCGAATACGTCAGCGACTGGACTCCTGTCCCGCTGCCTTACGGACTGCTGATCTTCAATACTGTAATTCTCCTGATCAGCAGCTTCACCGTCGAAAAAGCTCGGCGACAGGCGTTCGAACAGGCCGTTGTGGCGCCCATTACTGCCCTCCCCGGGATCGCCGCCGATCGCGGATGGCGCGTGTCCTGGGTCGGGGTGACCGCTGCCCTGGGTCTCACGTTCCTTGCGGGACAGGCCCTGGCCTGGCGGCGGTTGAACAGCCATGGATACCTGCTCGCCTCGAACCCCGCGAATTCGTTCTTTTACCTGCTCACCGGATTGCATGCCATCCACCTGCTCGGAGGCGTACTGGCCCTCGCCTATGCCCTGCTCAGTGGATTCCTGCCGCGCCCGCTGGAACGCCGCAGGGTGATCGTCGACGTCGCCGCCTGGTACTGGCACTTCATGGCCATGTTGTGGATCTACGTCTTTGCCGTCGTCGCGCTGGGATGATGCTGCCTGATGGCAACAAATCTCCGTTCCTTCTATAATCGAAAGATTCAGCTACCCCGCCGAACCTGTCTGTAGGCCCTGTTTCCGCGGGTATGCACGGTTTCCTGATGTCGATCGAAAACATCGTTGTTCGCGGCGCCCGCGTTCACAATCTCAAGAACATCGATTTTGAGATCCCGCACAATACTCTGACGGTCGTCACGGGAGTGTCGGGTTCGGGCAAATCCTCGCTCGCTTTCGACACCATCTACGCCGAGGGCCAGCGCCGCTACGTGGAATCGCTCTCTGCCTACGCCCGCCAATTCCTGGAACGCATTGAAAAACCTGACGCCGACCTGATCGACGGCATCGCTCCCGCCGTCGCCATCCGGCAGAAGAACACCACCCGCAACCCGCGCTCGACCGTCGCCACCGCCACCGAGATCTACGACTACCTGCGCCTATTGTTCGCCCGCGTTGGCCGGACTTACTGCATGCAGTGCGGCGCCGAGGTGAAGAAGGACACGGTAGATGAGGTCGCCGACGCCGTGCTCGCGCTCGGCGAAGGTATCCGTCTGAACGTCCTCTTCCCGGTTCGGATCCCGGAAGGCACTGCCATCGCGCCCGCGCCCAAAGAACGTGGCCGGAAAAAGAGCGCTCCCGCCGCAGCCAAGCTGGAATCCTCGGACCTGATGAAGGCCGCGCTCTTCGAACTCCGCAAGCGTGGCTTCAATCGCCTCTGGCAGGGCGGACAGATCTTCGAATTCTCGACCCCTGAGTCGCTCCTCGACATCGACTTCTCGCAGCCACTCTGGGTGCTGATGGACCGTATCGTCGTCTCGGCGGACCAACGTGCCCGCATTGTCGACGCCGTAGAGATCGCCTACCGCGAGGCGGGCGAGGTGGTATTTGAAACGGCCGCGCGCGAAGGCGAAGAGGTGCGCCGCCTTCGCTTCAACCAGCGCTTTGAATGCAAGAAGTGCGGCATCAGGTATGAGGAGCCGGAGCCGCGCCTGTTTTCGTTCAACAACCCCTTTGGCGCTTGCCCGCGCTGCCAGGGATTCGGGAACACCATCGATTTCGACATTAACCTCGTCATTCCCGACAAGGGAAAAACCCTGGCCGAAGGCGCCGTCGAGCCCTGGACGAAGCCCAAGTACAAGCCGCTGTACAACGAGCTGAAGCGCTACGCCAAGTCCGCCGACATCCCGCTCGACGTCCCCTGGAACGAGCTTGATCCCGAGCAGCAGCGCGTGATCATAGACGGGGACGGCAAGTTTTGGGGCGTGCGAGGCTTCTTCAACCACCTCGAGCGCAAGAAGTACAAGCTCCACGTTCGCGTCTTCCTCAGCCGGTACCGCGGGTATTCGGTGTGCTCTACCTGCGGCGGCGCGCGCCTGCGTCCGGAAGCGCGCCACATCAAGATTGCCGGTAAAGACATCTGCGCCGTCTGCTCCATGACTGTCGAACAGGCCGCCGACTTCTTCAACACGCTCACCCTGACGGCCGCCGAAGCAGAAGTCGCCGACAAGCTGCTGCTCGAGATCCGCGACCGCCTGCGCTTCCTCAACGACGTCGGCCTTGAATACCTGACCCTCGACCGCCTCGCGTCCACGCTCTCGGGCGGTGAGGCGCAGCGCATCCAGTTGGCCACCTCGCTCGGTTCGCGGCTGGTAGGGACCCTCTACGTCCTCGACGAGCCCTCGATCGGCCTCCATTCGCGCGACACGGAACGGCTCGTTAAGATCCTGCACGACCTGCGGGACCTCGGAAACACCATCCTGGTTGTGGAGCACGACCCCGAGATCATGCGCTCCGCCGACCGCATTCTCGACCTCGGTCCCGGCGCGGGCGAACATGGCGGGACGGTCATCGCGGCCGGAACTTACGACCAGATCAGGCGCACATCCGCATCCCTGACGGGACGGTACCTGAACGACGAGCTGCACATCCAAATCCCGCAGAATCGCCGCAAAGCCGGACCACTTAAAGTAACGCTTGAAGGTGCGCGTGCCCACAATCTCAAGGGCCTCGACATCACGATTCCCCTGGGAATGATCGTCGCCGTGACGGGCGTTTCCGGGTCGGGCAAGTCCACCCTCGTGCACGACGTCCTCTACCACGCGCTCATGGAGGCGAAGAAGCAGTCGAACGGCACTATACCTTCCTCCAACGGGTTCAAGAGCATCAAGGGCGCCGAACTGATCGATGACGTCATCCTGGTGGACCAGTCGCCCATCGGCCGAACTCCGCGCTCCAATCCAGTGACGTACATCAAGGCCTTCGACGGCATCCGCGAGCTGTTCGCCTCCCTGCCCGAGGCGCAGAAGCGCGGATTCACTGCCGGACACTTCTCGTTCAACATCCCGGGCGGGCGCTGCGAGACATGTCAGGGCGACGGCACGGTCACGGTCGAAATGCAGTTCCTCGCCGACGTCGAACTCATCTGCGAGGACTGCAAGGGGACCCGCTTCAAGCCCGAGGTTCTGGATGTCCGTTACCGCGGCAAGAACATATTCGAAGTTTTGAACCTGACCGTGCGCGAAGCGCTACAGTTCTTCCGCGAAGCTCCCAAGATTACCGAGAAGCTGCGCGTGCTCGATGAAGTCGGCCTGGGCTATCTTCGCCTCGGCCAATCGGCGACGACCCTATCCGGCGGCGAAGCGCAGCGCATCAAGCTGGCGGCCCACCTGCAGCCCCGGGCGCGAGATTTCGCCGTTCCGAAAGAAGAGGAGAAACGCCGGCGTCCTCGCGTGCTCTACATATTCGACGAGCCGACCACCGGCCTGCACTTCGACGACGTCAGCAAACTACTCGCCGCGTTCCGGAGGCTCATCGATGCTGGAGGTTCCATCCTGGTCATCGAGCACAACCTCGACGTGATCAAGACCGCCGATTGGGTCATTGATCTCGGGCCAGAAGGCGGCGAACGTGGCGGGCGACTCGTCGCCGTAGGCACGCCCGAGGCGATCGCCAGGAATACGAAGTCTTACACCGGACAATGGCTGGCGCGCATCTTACCTGCTAACGGGAACTCACAAGAGGAGGCGGTAACGGTGGGTGTGGCCGAAGCTGCGCCTGCGGCGAAGCGAAGCGGAGCACGCGCGAGAAAGAGTGCCGGCAAAGCGAATGGTAACGGCAGCAAGTAGAGCGATAGGTGCAGCAATCCTGGCGATGGCCGTCAGCGCCGGCGCACAGAGTGGTTCCAGCGGAACGATTTCGTCCGGCAAAACGGTCCGCAAAACGCACGTAGCGGCCGACGACGCTCTCGTCCGTGGCGAAGCCGCGCTCGACCAGAAAGACTACGCCGCTGCCGAACAAGCCCTCCAACAGGCCGTCAGCACCGATCCCAATAATTTCCGCGCCTGGTACGACCTCGGGTACGTTTACAGCGCGACCAATCGGCGATCGGAAGCCGTCGAGGCCTATCGCAAGTCTGTCGGGGCCAAGCCAGACGTTTTTGAGTCGAACCTGAACCTCGGTCTTCTACTGGCGCAATCGGGCGACGCTTCGGCGGAGAAGTACCTGCGCGCCGCCACCGGCCTGAAACCCGCGTCGAACGTAAACCAGAACATCGCTCGCGCCTGGCTCGCCCTGGGCCAACTCCTTCGTAAGTCCGATCCGAAGAAGGCATTGGACGCCTACGCGAAAGTCGCGCAATTGCGGCCCATGGACCCCGAGCCGCATCTCTCGTCCGCCCTGATCGCGGAGGATTCGAAGGACTTCGTCACAGCGGAGAAGGAATACGAGGCTGCTCAGCGACTCGATCCGAAATCAGTAGAAGCCGCCGCAGGAATTGCGAACGTCTACCTGGAAACGAATCGATTGGACGACGCGGAAAAAGCGGTGCGAAATTATCTCGCACTTACCGAGCAGGCCGCTCCTGGCGTGGGCGGGCCCGCGCAGACCGCTGCCGCCCACACCCAACTCGGCCGCGTGCTCCTGGTCCTCCATCGTCGTGACGAGGCCATCACCGAATTCGAAGAAGCGCTCAAGCTATCTCCAGGCGACGCCACGGCCGCGAAACAACTGGCCTGGCTGTACCTCGAAGATAAGCAATACGCCAAGGCCGAAGCGCAGTTTCGGACCCTGTTGCAAACATCGCCGAAGGACGCTGACCTGCACCACGGCCTCGGCTCGGCCCTGCTGCAGCAACACAAATTCGAGGATTCCGAGCAGGCACTCATCGCAGCTGTGCAGTTGAAACCGAACCTCGCCGATGCGTATGGTGAGTTGGCCGCAGCCGCGTCCGAGATCAAGCACTACCCGCTTGCCATCAGAGCTCTCGACGCGCGTGCTAAATTCCTGCCCGAGAACCCGGGCACCCTGTTCCTTCGGGCCACATGCCTCGATCACCTCGGCGACAAAGAGAACGCGTCCGCCAAGTATCGTGAGTTTCTGGCCGCCTCGAACGGCCGCTTCCCCGACCAGGAATGGCAGGCGCGCCACCGGCTGATCGCCATCGATCCGAAGGCGAAGAAGTAGAACATGAAACGTATCGCCGCAATCATCGTGCTGGTTACCGTCGCCCTAGCCGCGGCGGCGAGCGACAAGAAAGAAACGCTCGAGCAACTCAAGGCGCGAGCCGAGACCGCACAGGGCAAACACGAGATCGCGTTGGCGACTGAGATCGCCGAGCGCCAACTGAAGGCGACGGACGACGCCTACACCGCCGGCAATGTAGACCAGGCGCAGGCTGCGCTCGCCGATGTGGTCACCTACGGCGTCCGCGCTGCCCAGGAAGCCACCAACACCGGCAAGCGCATGAAGCAGACCGAGATCGCGCTGCGCAAGATATCCGACAAGCTCGACAGCATCGCCAAGTCTGTTGACCTCGATTCGCGCCCGCCCGTCGAAGAGGCGCGGCGCAAACTGGAAGGGGCTCGGAACGATCTCCTGTTCCGCATGTTCAAATGATTATGAGAGCTGCAACGTTTGTCCTCCCTGCCCTGTTGTTGCTCGCGCCGGCGATGAAGGCGTCCGTCGCAACCCGTCCGTCGGCTTTCGCTCCGAGCTTCCCGGAAGCCCAAAAGCGGGACCCTCTCACCCAGTACGAGTCCGACCAGATCGCGGAACTCGCGCAGGAGCCCGATAAGCGCCTTAAACTCATCCTGAAATTCACCCAGGCCCGTGTCGCCACCATCGACCAGCTTGAAGGCGATGCTCGCATGGCTGCCGGTCGCGGCAAGCAGGTCCATGACCTGCTCGAGGATTTCACCTCGCTCATCGATGAACTCGACGACAACATCGACGACTACGTCGACAAGAAATCCGACATCCGCAAAGCGCTCAAAGAGATCATTGAGGGCGACACCAGCTTTCAGTTGAAATTACGCACGCTGAAAGAACAGAAGGCGTCGTCCAAGGAATTCGCCGAGTACAACTTCGTTCTCCAGAACGCCACTGAGGCCGTCAACAGCAGCCTCGATAACGCCCGCCAGGCGCTCGATGAACTGGAAAAAGCGCTGAAGGAAGAAAAGAAGAAAAAGTAGATGGGCCGGTACGTCGGAGGTTGGGTCGTAACCGGACGTGTGGGGCTCGGTGCCGTCGCCGGGCCTGCGCTTCTGCTGCCCCAGAACACAATGGCACCCCGCTGCCACTCCGTAACGCCTACGCCCTACGCCCTGAGCCCTCAGCCCTGAGCCCGACGATCTTTGCCTTAAAATCGGTTCCAGATGTCTTCCCGGCTCGTACCCATTTTTCAGCACGCCTATCGCGAATTACGCCCGCGCGCGCCCATGCCCGAGTTCGAGGCGCGCTTCTACCCTTTCTCGAACGTGAATAACACCATCCGCATTCGCGACGGTCGCGTGCTGGTGCGTGTCTCCGACCTGCTGGAAGGCGCCGGCGATGACGTGCTCCACGCCATCGCGCACATCCTCGTCGCCAAGCTCTATCGCAAGCCCATTGAAGGCCGGCTCGACAAGCGCTATCGCGACCACGTGAACGGCAAGGCCCTCCGCAACAAGGCGGAACTGATCCGCCAGGTTCGCGGCCGCAAGCAGATCGACAGCGCGCGCGGCCAGGTCTATGACCTCGAGGCCATCTTCGACGACCTGAATACGCGCTTCTTCCACGGCCTGATGGGCCGGCCGCAGATGACATGGAGCCGCGACCATGCCCGTCGCGCCCTCGGGCACTACGATCCGGCCCACAACGCCATCGTCGTCAGCCGCGTATTCGATCACCCGCGCGTGCCCAGGTACGCCGTCGAGTACATCGTTTATCACGAGATGCTCCACCTGAAGCATCCGGTGAAGATGCGCGGCGGCCGTCGCTGCGTCCATCCACCGCAGTTCCAGGCTGAAGAGAAGCTGTTTCCGGAGTTGGAGCGCGCCAGGGAATTCCTGAAGAAGCTCTAAGCGGCTGCCATCCGTTCGGTGTAACCGGCGCTCGCAAGCTGCTCGACCGTTGCGTGTGCGCGATACAGCGGGACCGAAGATGTCGCGAACCGCGTCTTGTGCGTCTGCCCCCCGGTCATGTAATCGCAGTCGAGTCCCTCCGCGAGCGACAGGCGTGTCGCCTCGAACAGCAGCGCGACGCCGGGCGAAAAATGCGCCCACGCGTGATCGTAGTAGGTGGTGTAAAACCGGCGTGTGTCGCCGTCGCGGAAGGTGACGATGGCCGCCACGAGCGTGGCGGCTGATTCCAGGGCGAATATGTCACACGCGCTGATTGCCGCCACAGCTACCAGGAAGTCCCGCCGGGCCGCATCCGCAAAAAGATTCACGCCGTCACCGACATCTTGCAGTGCCTTCTTTTCGTAAATCTCTCGCACCAGTGCCCTATTGGTGCCGTTGTGGCGCCGCACTGCAACTCCCTGCCGCGCCAGGCGACGCAGCAGACGCCCACTGCGATTGTGGCGTGCAACAAATGTATTGGGATCCACGTCCGACCGCAGCACGCACGGCGCGTTCACGAACGGCTCCGTTGCCAACCCGATCTCCTGCCAGTGTTGACGGGTGCACGAAGCGCGAAGGGCCGTAACGCCCAAAGGAAGCGACAAGGTTGCCACTTCCCGCCACGCCCGGGCTGTTGCAGACTCGTCGCCGACCGTCAGCACATCCCGGTAGTCAAACAGTTCGTCGCCCAGCAAGAACAGCTGATGGTGCGTGGCGCATGCGGGAATAATCGCCGTGCTTCCCTGGCTCTCAACCAGGACGGTTCGAAGCGCTGCGCGGTCCGAGAACCTACGGGCGGCCAGCAGGTTCCAGGCAAAAGACTGAAACAGAGTGTGCTTTCCGGAATCAAATAAGTGTTCCCACCGGTCGCGGAGGCCTTCCATTTCGGCAGGAGTTTCGGCGACGAATATGCGCGGCAAGACCAGGGCCCCTTTGCACTACTCCGGCTTAGACGCCGATTGGGGCGCGGCGGATGTAAGCCATGTTGCGGCAACGATTTGGCGGTGTGACACACATCACAGGCGGCGGTGATGCATTGCGTTGACCCCCGGCGGGCCGCCACGTATCATAGAGGCAGTTCTGAAAATGAATTTCAATTTCATTTCCGAGGAAGCGTACTGATCCATGCTCGAGGCCCTCATCGTCACGCTCCGCGAAGGGGTCGAAGCGGCCCTCATCGTCGGCATCACCCTGGCCTACATCAACAAGATCGGCCGGCCCGACCTGCGTAAGCCCGTGTACGCCGCCCTTGCCGCTGCCGCCGCCGGCAGCATCGCCGTCGCCATCGTGCTTTCCCGGCTGAACTTCAACCAGGACATCTTCGAGGGCTGGGTCATGCTCGTCGCGGCGGTCTTTGTCGTGACCATGATCCTCTTCATGATGCGCACCGGCCGCAAGCTCAAAGGCGAGATCGAGGGTAAAGTCGGAACGCTCGCGGCGAACAGTTCCCGCCTTGGCCTCTTCCTCTTCGTGTTCCTGATGGTGCTGCGCGAGGGCGTCGAAACCGTGCTCATCCTCAGCGCCGTCTCGCTGAACTCGACGGAGCTGATGAGCTTCATTGGGACCATTGTCGGCGTTACGCTCGCCGTACTGTTCGGTGTGACCTTCGTAAAGGGCAGCGTGCGCGTCAACCTCCAGAAGTTCTTCAAGGTCACGACTGTCATCCTGTTCTTCGTCGCCTTCCAATTGCTCATCTCGGGACTCCACGAACTCTCCGAGAACGGCGTACTGCCCTCTTCGAAGAGGGAGATGTCGCTGATCGGACCTATCGTCCGCAACGACCTGTTCTTCTTCGTCACCATTCTCGCACTCGCCGGAATGATGATCCTGTTCGAGTACCGCCGTCGCCAGCCGGTTCTTGCGCCCGATGCCAGCAGCGCCGAAAAGCGCAAAGCGGCGTGGACCGCCAAGCGCGAGCGGATGTGGATGGCTGCGGTCTACACCAGTTCCCTGGTCTTCATCATGCTGGTGACCGCGCAGTTCATCTACGCCAAGAGCGCCAGCGCGCTCTCGCCCGCGACTTACCTGTCGTTCTCGAATCACGAAGTCCAGATCCCGCTCGCGCAGGTCTCGGACGGCGACCTCCACCGCTACGCCGTGAAGATCGGCGACACCGACGTGCGTTTCTGGCTGTACAAGAAGCCCGATGGCAAAGTCGCTGCGCTGTTCGATGCCTGCGAGATCTGCGGTCCGGTCGGTTTCTACAAGAGCGGCAATCAGATCGTGTGCAAGAACTGTGCCGCACCGATCAATCCGCAGTCGGTCGGCGAACCGGGTGGCTGCAACCCGATTCCCCTGAAAGCCAGCGCTACCAACACTGACGTCGTCATAACCGAAGCGGACCTCGCATCCGGCCTCAAGGTCTTCCAGGGAGCCAAATAGTGTTCTTCCGCGTCGTCTACGAGTCGTTCCGGCGCCAGCAGCGGCGCAAGCTGCTCGCGGGCGTCGCGATCACGCTCGGAGTGTCCGTTGCGACCGCGATGATCGCCGTCGCGACCGACATCGGCGACAAGATCAACCGCGAACTGCGGACCTACGGCGCGAACCTCGTCGTCACTCCCGACACCGATACGCTCGACGTCGAGATCGGCGGCGTCAACCTGAAGCCCGCTGCCGACGGAGCGTACCTGAACGAATCCGACCTGCCGAACATCAAGGGCATGTTCTGGCGCCACAACGTCGTCGCCTTTGCGCCCGTGCTGCCGGTGAACACGGATGTGAACGGCAAACCGGTCACTGTTCTCGGAACCTACTTCCATAAGCAACTGAAGTACGGCGACGAGCAGTTCTCGACCGGCGCGCCAGGCGTGTATCCGTATTGGAAGGTCAATGGCGCTTGGCCGAACGACGATGCGAACGAAGTGCTCGTCGGCGAAAAGCTCGCTCAGCAATCGGGCGCCAAGCCCGGCGACACCTTGAATATCGGTGGTCGTGCGCTGAAGGTAGTCGGCGTGCTCGCTACCGGCGGAGCGGAAGACTCTCAGATCGTCGCACCGCTCGCGCTCGCTCAGCAGTTGCTCGGACGTCCGAACGCCGTAAGCAAGGTCTATGTCAGCGCGCTGACGAAGCCGGAAGACGAGTTCGCGCGTCGCGACCCGAAGACCATGTCTCCCGATATGCGCGACCGTTGGTATTGCACTCCTTATGCGAACTCCATCGCGCTGCAATTGACCGAAGCCATTCCGCACTCGCATGCGGAACAGATCCGCCAGGTCGCGCAGAACGAAGGCACGGTGCTGGACAAGATCCGCGGGTTGATGCTGCTGGTGACGCTCGCGGCGCTGCTCGCCTCAGCTCTCGCGGTCAGCGCGGCGATGGCGACTGCCATCTTCGAGCGCCGGCGCGAGGTCGGACTGATGAAGGCGCTCGGCGCTGGAAACTTCTCCGTTGCATCCATCTTCTTCGCCGAGGCGGTGCTGCTCGCGCTGCTTGGTGGCGCAGTCGGCTACATGGCCGGAAACGTCCTGGCGCAACAGATCGGGCAATGGGTCTTCCAGTCGAGGATCGCGGTCCAACCTGTTCTCTTGCCGATCGTGCTTGGACTGGCAGTGTTCGTAACGTTCGCCGGCAGCGCGGCCTCGATACGCAAGGCGATGCGTTTCGATCCCGTGATCGTCCTGCGAGGTGACGCATGAACGCGAACATCGGCGTCTCGCCGGTCACGCACCGTTCCGGATCGAGAACTGGCATGTTCCTGCGCATGCTGCTGCGCGCCGCGCTCGTCCAGCCAGGGCGCGCTGCGTCGGCGCTGGTAGCAGTCATCGTCGCCGCAACCGTCGCGACGGCGATGATGACGATTTATGTCGACGTCCAGACCAAGCTGCGCAAGGAATTCCGCAGCTACGGCGCGAACATCGTAGTCGTCGCGCCAGACGGCAAGACGCTTCCACCGGACGCGATGACGAACGCCGAGCGAGTCCTGAACGGCAAAGGCATCGCAGTGCCGTTCGCCTACGCTGTGGCGCGCACCAAAGATGGTCAGCCGATCGTCGTCGCGGGAACCGATTTCGCCCGCGTCCGGAAGCTCAATTCCTGGTGGCAAGTACAATCCACCACAAAGGACACAAAGAACCACGAAGGTGCTCTCGTCGGGGCAAGAGCTGCAAAGGTGCTTGGCGACCAGCAGACATTCACGCTTACCTTCAATGGCAAAGAACACGAGTTCACGACTGCTGGTACGGTTCGCACCGGAGCCGAGGAAGACAGTCGCGTTTACCTCGATCTCGGCGAGTTCGAGAAGTGGACTGGCGTAAGCGCATCGACGATCGAGATCGGCGCCAGCGGCTCGCCTGCGGAGATCGACGCGACTCTGAGAGCGCTGTCTGCTTCCCTGCCGAATGCGGAAGTCCGTCCGGTGCGGCAGATCGTCGAAGGCGAAGCGCGCGTGCTCGGCAAGACTCGTGCAGCGCTGCTGGCAGCGATCGCGATCATCATCGTCACGGCGATCCTCTGCGTTCTGGCGACGCTTACGACATGGGTTTTGGATCGTCGTCGCGACTTCGCCATCATGAAGGCGTTGGGCGCGTCGGAGAAGCTCATCAACGGCTTCTTCGCAGCCGAAGCGGCGACGATGGGCGCAGTCGGCGCGATCGCCGGATTCGTTCTCGGTCTTGGCGTCGCAACCTGGATCGGACGCGCGAACTTCCATGCCGCTGTGCAACCGCGCTGGAGCGTGTTTCCGGCGATCCTGGTCGGAAGCGTTGCGGTCTCGCTGATCTCGGCCGTTCTGCCGATCACCATGCTGCGGCGCGTGCAGCCTGCTACGATTTTGAGGGGAGAGTAAATGATTCGGCTCGTGAACGTCAGTCGCCAGTATCCGGCGCAGGAAGATGGCGGTGGGATCATCAAGGCTCTGGACAACGTGTCGCTGCACGTGGAGCAGGGCGAGTGGCTGGCGATGATGGGTCCATCGGGCTCGGGAAAATCCACGCTGGTGAACCTGATCGGATGCCTTGATCGTCCGAGCACGGGCGAGATCTGGCTCGATGGCGCGAACGTCGCCAACATCTCCGGCTCCGAACTCAACCGCGTGCGCGCGGAGAAGATCGGCTTCGTCTTCCAGCAGTTCCACCTCATTCCGTATCTGACGGCGTTGGAGAATGTCATGCTCGCGCAGTACTTCCACAGCATGACCGACGAGAAGGAAGCTCTCGAGGCGCTGCAACGCGTCGGATTGCGCGAGCGCGCATCGCATCTTCCCGCGCATCTCTCCGGCGGCGAGCAGCAGCGCGTGTGCATTGCGCGCGCGCTCATCAACGATCCGAAGATCGTGCTTGCCGACGAGCCGACCGGAAATCTCGACGCGCAGAACGAAGAGATCGTGTTGCGCCTGTTGCGCGATCTTCATGCGCAAGGACGGACCATCGTCATGGTCACTCACGATCCGGTCGTGGCGCGCATGGCCGATCGGCGCATCGAACTTCATCACGGCAAGATCGCCTTCAGCGAAACTTTCTCGCTGAAAGATGACGAGCAGTTCGACGAGGTGCTCGAAGAGATCTGGGTGCTGCAAGAGCACGGCGAACTGGCGGAAGTCGAGCGCATGGAGGTGCACGGTCCGGGAACGCTGCCGACCTCGATCGCAATCGAGCGCATGGTCGAGTTGGACCTCGTGACGGTAAAGCCGCATCCGGCTGAACCGCACGGACACCGTCACGTTGCCAATCCCTGCCACGACGTCATGATCTATGCGGGCGAAATCCCGGCCGACGGAACGACGATGGTCGAGTTCACCGAACGCGGACGGAAGCGCGCGGCCGACGTCATCCGGCGGCATCGATTAGCCGAGGTCCTGTTCACCGAGAGCTTCGGTATGTTGGACGAATCGGAAGTCGAAGAGCAGGCGTGCAAGTTCGAGCACGTACTCTCGCCCGAAGCGACGGAAAAGATCTGCTCGTTCCTCGGACATCCGAAAACGTGCCCGCACGGAGCGCCGATCCCGCCGGGCGACTGCTGCACGCGTCCCGCGGCCGAGAACATGCGCAAGCTGTTCGCGCACGCGCGAAAGTAGCAACACCTGGCGCATGGCTCAGGGGATAGTGCCAAGACTTATTATTTAGTAAACCTTAGAGTCCCACATACCCCCTCCCCCCTTGTCCCAGGCGTCCCACAAAAAGTCGGCCAAAACCGAAGATATCCCACAGGCCAGTCCCAAGGGGATGTGCAGGCACAATCGGACAATCTCGTCGAGTCGGAAAAATTATCAAAGAGCAAATGGGGCGGTTAGAGACACCACACTGGGCACGCTAGCGTGCTTAGTCAGAATACCGGCTTCGGCGGAAGCTGTATGTGATGTGGACCACATTGGGTCGTGATAAGGCGGGGAAGTCAGTAATCGGGAAAACCGGTTCACACGTTGGTCACGACGGTTTCACGATGGCGAGGAGTTCAGAGTGTACGTGACCGGCGGGACGCCGGTGCTACCGGTGAAGAGTGCCGTGGCAGGCGAGACGCCGGCGCTACGAAGGAGAGATCAGGCGATGGCGCGGACTACGCCGCCGTCGGCGCGCACGGCGGCTCCGTTGATGGCCGACGCAAGAGGACTGCACAGAAAGGCGACGACCGAAGCCACCTCAGACGGTTCGGCAAAGCGCTGCAGCAGCGAGGAAGGCCGCGCGGTGCGAAAGAACTCCCTCTCCAATTCCGCCTTTGATATCTTCCGCTCCGCCGCGAGCCGGTCGACGAATTCGCCGACGCCCTCCGACGCGGTCGGTCCCGCCAAAACGGAGTTCACGGTGACGTTAGTTCCCGCAGTCGTCTCCGCCATTCCCCGGGCAACCGCCAATTGCGCCGTTTTGGTCATGCCGTAGTGGACCATCTCCGCCGGAATCTGCAGCGCCGATTCGCTGGAGATAAACACAATGCGTCCCCAGCCGCGTTGTTTCATCCGGGGGAGGTAGTGGCGCGATAACCGGACACCGCTCATGACGTTGACTTCGAAGAAGCGGAACCAGTCCTCGTCGGGGATCTCCTCGAACGGTTTGGGCTCGAAGATGCCGACGTTGTTGACGAGGATATCGACGTCAGGGGCGGCGCGGAGCACCCGCTCCGCTCCCGCGGCGGAGCTGAAATCCGCAGCGACGCCTTCTACGGAGCCGACGCCGACGTTCTCGAGCTTCTGGATCGCCCGTCGTGCGCGCTCTTCGGTCCGACCATTGATCACGACATGGGCGCCCTCGCGTGCGAGAGCTTCCGCGATGGCGAACCCGATGCCCGCGGTAGAACCGCTGATGAATGCGGATTTATCCCGAACCTGTAAGTCCATGCTACGTTGGATTCGAGTCGAGTGTTGACGTTGCGGAGATGTTTGGCAGTCGAAGTTTTATTTCGGCTTGACGCTTGGTTAAGCACGCCTTGTGTCACCAGGCAAGCCTGGTTAGTACACGAATCAAACTGTACTACGGTTCGCTTGGCAACAATTGACGAATGGTCTTCAGCAGCAACGGGAATTCTACGGGTTTGCTGATGTAAGCGTTGAAGCCCGCCATCAGGGCGCGATGGCGGTCGGAATCCATGGCAAACGCGGTGACGGCGACGACGGGAATGGCGGCGGTGGCGGGCGAGGAGCGCAGTTTCTCCAAAGCCGCAAATCCGTCGACGTGCGGCATGCGGATATCCATCAGGATGATGTCGGGAGGATCGCTCCTGGCGGCGTCGACCGCTTGCTGGCCATTAGCGGCTTCGCGTACTTCGAAACCTTGTAATTGCAGGAGTTCACGCAACACTTCGCGGTTCATTTCCTCGTCGTCGGCGATGAGGATCCTGGTCACGCCGATTCTCTCGCACTGGAACGCTTTTTCGCGATCGCGGCCTGCATGCGCTGGAGCAAATCGTCCTTCCAGGCGTCGGTCTTGCGGACGTTCGCGGTGGCAAACTTCTCGATGACCTTCATTTCCTCACGTCCCAATTCCTTAGCGGTCACGATCACGACAGGCAGGTCGCGATATTCGGGGTCTGCACGAATGCGGCCGAGGATCTCCAGGCCATTCATGTCCGGCAGCATGATGTCGAGGAGCACGGCGTGCGGCTTGCTCTTCAACTTCTCCAGGCCCTCGGTTCCGGTGACGGCGGCGTCGGTGAGATAACCGATATTGCGCGCCATCTCCGTCATCACCTGGAGGTCCGCCGGATTATCTTCGATGATCAGGATCCGGGCCTGGCCTTCGCGCCCGGAAAGCAGGCGCAGCATGGTCTCGATGAGCAGGTCCTTCTGTACCGGCTTGACGAGGTAGTCGTTGGCGCCGAGCGCAAAGCCGACGTCCTTCCGGTCCAGGATGGAAACCACAACGATCGGGATGCGGGCGGTCACGGGATCGCTCTTCAATTCCGCGAGTACGGCCCAGCCGCTTCCGCTCGGCATGAGGACATCGAGGGTTATAGCGTCGGGCGTCAACGTCCGCGCGCCCTCCAAGCCATCGCGCACGGTGATGGCCACGGCGATGTCATAGCCGGCGGCCTTCAAATGTTCGGACAACAACTCGAGCGCGGTGGCCTCGTCGTCGATGATCAGCACCAGGGGGCGCGTCCGCTCCGCTGCAACCGACAGCTCCGCGCTCGGGACCGGTCCGACCATTTTGGCGATAGGTAAAGTGAACGTGAACTCAGTCCCCTTCCCAACCTCGCTCGAGACCGTGATCTTGCCGCCCTGGCTTTCAATCAGACGCCTGGAGATCGCCAGCCCGAGGCCAGTCCCCTTAGTGACGGATTCTTCGGTGCTCTCGTCGAGTTGACTGAACTCTTCGAAGATGACGTCCAGCTTGTCCGCGGGAATGCCGACACCCTGATCGCGTATGGTGATGCGGCAGTACGAATCTTCTGCAGTGGCCGATAGCGAGATCGCCGTGCTGGGGGGACTGAACTTCACGGCATTGCTGAGCAGGTTGTACAGGACCTGCTTCAGGCGAACGCGGTCCGCCGAGATAACCAGAGCGGGGTCGACCGATTGATGGATCTCGATGTGCTTCGCCATCGCCAGCGGACGGATGACGGTGAGCACTTCAGGCAGGGCAGCGGACAGAACAAAGGACTCCGGATCGATGCGGAGTTGGCCGGCTTCGATCTTTGCCAGGTCTAGGATGTCGTTGATCAGTTGCAACAGGTGCCTGCCGGCGACGCGCACGTTGGCGATCCAGCGCGTCTGCTTGTCATTGAGAGGGCCCGCCGACTGGTCCTGCAGAAGCTCGGAGAAACCGAGGATGGAGTTGAGAGGCGTGCGCAGCTCGTGGCTCATGTTGGCGAGGAACTTGCTCTTGAGAGAGTTCGCTTTTTCCGCTTCGGCGCGCCGCTGATCGAGGGCACGGTTCTGTTGCTCGATCTGAGCCTGGTAAAGTTCTTCGCGGACGCGGAACTTCTGGAAGGCGGCAGCGACGATGAAGCCAGCCCCCACCCCAAGCAGCAACAGGACTCCGCCGAACATCCCAAATTGGCGCTCCACGGTCCACAGCGAGCGATCGAGGGCGGCGACGGGTACGCTGACCAGCACTCCCCACCCGATCGACTGGATGGGCACATAGGCGGCAATGACGTCCTGGGAACCAAGCCTGATGCGTTCGCCAGTATCTCTGTGACTGTCTTTCGTGAGCCGGTCGACGAGAGCACGATTACCCGGAACCAGGGAGAACTGCTTGCCATGCTTGCCGAATATCTGGCCGTCCGCATCTACGATGAAGATCAGAGAGTTGTTTTCCTCGGTCGTATAGGCGTAGATGTCATGGGTCACGGTGTCGAGTGTTTGTTCGCCGACAGCAATGCCCAGCAATGCGCCTTGTGGGTCGCGCACGGGAATGGCAATCGCCACGGCGTACGCGGAAGTGTTCGGGAGCGTGAAGACAGGCGAAACAAACGGCCGCCCCGAATCCTTTACCTTGGCAAGCTTTACCTTGGCAAGAACGTCGGCAAAATGATAGTTGGTCCCAAGCAGGACCGCGTTTGCCGGCGAGGCGGAGCGGACCGTGCCAGAAGCGTCGTAAAGCGCCACGGATATGAAATCGGGGCGGAGCTGGTGCGCTCGCACTAGCGCCCCGTTTAGCTCCTCGTAGTTCCTTCTCTGCCAAAGCCCAATGACATCCGGCCGCTCCGCGAATGCCTGCAGGAAAGAGGAGCTCTCCAGCAGCGGCCGCTCCATGAGGCCGGCAAACATCTGGCCGGAGCGAGAGCTCTGGGTGACGAGCCTTTTCGAGGTCTCCCTCCTCAACAGATCGTGGGCGCCGATGATGAAAGCGGAAAGAGGGAGTGCCGCCAATGCAATGGCGACGAGGTAGGTGCGAACGAAACTCCTGCTTTGGACCGAACCGTTGGCCGACCGAGACATATCTCACCCCAAGCGCTCAGCAAGAAGCTAAGAGCTCCTGTTATCGTCCCAATAAAGTGCTGCCCCCACCTAAGTTGAACAATACACAAAAGGTGGGCTTAGTCCACAACAAATTCGATTCTGTTCCGGAATCCGGAATTTTCGCGGGGGTGCGCTTACCGCGAGCGTAAGCTCATTGAGCGGCTAAACGAAACGGGAGAAGCAGGTTCGCTTCTCCCGTTTGATTTCGGCTGAGTTCGCGTGGTTGAACGAACTTTTCAAGGTCCCGGCCGAAGGCGGCCGGGCTACACAACAATCAGTACAGCCGGAAATTCACTTCGACGTTGATCTGCACCGCCACGGCGTGGCCGTCCTTCATGGCCGGCTCGAACTTCCAGTTGCGGACAGCCTCAATCGCCTTCTGGTCGAGGCCCATGCCCAGGGTGCGGGCGACCTTCACGTCGCGCGGACGGCCGTCGGGACCGACGATCAGCCAGAGGACGCAGGTGCCCTGGTACTTCGCCTTGCGGGCTTCTTCCGAATATTCGGGATCGGGCGTAAAGATCGCGCGCGGAGCCGAGACGCCGCCGCCGACCTTGAAAATGCCCCCGCCCGTGCCACCGCCACGTCCGGGGCCGAGGCCGGGACCTTCGCCGCTCCCGATACCGCCGCCGTTACCCGAACCGATGCCGCCACCGGACCCGGTGCCGTTGGAAGGCGGGCCCGCGATAATGGGCGCCTTGGGGTCACCGAGGTTCGGCAACGCCGCGGAGGCGATCTTCACCTGCGGAGGCATGACGATCGTCGGCTCAACCGCCAGCTTCGGGTGATCGTTGCGGATCACCATCGCAGGGGGCGTGATCTGTTCCATGGCGAACTTGGGTAAACGTCCACGAGGCGCCTGGATCTTGTCGCGATCGCCGCCGCCACCACCGCCGGCCAGCGTGTCGTTCTTCTTGCTCGACAGCGGCATGTACTCGGAGACATCAGGGGCAACCAGTTGAACGGATTCCTCGTGTTTGACCTGCTGCACGACCGAGCGTCCGGCAATCGTCAAGCCGACGATGGCCCCGATCGCCGCCATGTGCAGGAGGGTCGACGTCAGCACACCGCGCTTCTTGTAGTTGTAGGCGCCCCAGATCTCGCGCACCTGGACAGGCCGCGATGTCAAATGCAACGGGGGCAGCTTTTCCGGGTGCAGCCGCTCATGGATCTGCTGCTTGATGGACTGCCATAGCGACTGGTCGAACTGGTCGGACTTGACCAGGAAGTTGAGATCGGGGGCTGGCCTCGGTGACTGGTATTGCGACGGAGGTGTGAGAGCCTGATATGCCATAGTACCGTTGTTTCCCAGGGTTCGGTCCCTTGCTCAGAGTCGCCGAAAGGCTGCGCTCTACAGCTACTCGGTGAGCACATTACGTGCCAAGTCAGAACCTCTGCTGATGCCCTGAGTTCTGGGCTTGCGAGAGCGGGTACGTCCGGAGTTGCTCAATGTTGGTCATCGGATTCCCACTTCTGGCTACCGGACTGCCGCCGGAACTCATGATCAGTGTTGGTTGTGCAGCCAATCGCGACGGCAACAACAACTTGGCACGTCCGGTTTAGATGCCTGCCGGGCATCACCGAACGTTAATGGCTCGTGATTTAGGGCCTTAGTACCCCAGAGATAGCTTGCGCCATGAGAGAGAACACGAATAGGCCGCGGATGTTTCGGAATGAAGCAGTTACCAAAGGAGGCAGCAGAAATTACACCGGGGGTGACGAATCTTCTACCGAACATTAAGTCGCTATAATGAGAAGATACTCAGAACATTGGAGAAGCCACAGAGGTGCCGCCAGAACTGAAAGCAACACTGAACCTGCCCAAAACCGAGTTTCCCATGAAGGCAAACCTGCCGCAGAACGAGCCCAAAATGCTCGCCCGGTGGGAGGAAATGGGCATTTACGAGCGCATCCGCGAGGCGCGGAGCGGTGCGCCGAAGTATGTCCTGCATGACGGGCCGCCTTATGCCAACGGACCTATCCACCTGGGACACGCGCTGAATAAGTCATTGAAGGATTTTGTCGTCAAATCAAAGACGATGGCCGGGTTCGACTCGCCGTACATTCCGGGGTGGGACTGCCACGGCCTGCCGATCGAGATCAAGGTCGACGAGGCGCTCGGGCGCAAGAAACTCGAGATGGACCCGGCCGATGTGCGCAAGGCGTGCCGGGTATACGCACAGAAATACCTCGATCTCCAGCGGTCGCAGTTCAAGCGCATCGGCGTACTGGGGCGGTGGGAAAAGCCGTACTTGACGATGGCGCCGGAGTACGAGGCGACCGTCATCGAGACGCTGTACCGGTTCGTCGAGCAAGGCGCGGTGTACAAGGGCCTGCGCCCGGTGTACTGGTGCATCCACGACCACACCGCGCTGGCGGAAGCGGAAGTCGAATACGCGAACCACACGAGCCCGAGCATCTGGGTGAAGTACCGCATGACGAGCGATCCGGCGCAGATCGACCCGGCGCTCGCGGGAAAAACCGTCAACACGATCATCTGGACAACGACGCCGTGGACGCTGCCGGCTTCGATGGCAGTGGCGTATCACCCTGATGAAGAGTACGTAGGGCTGCTGTCGGGCGGCGAGGTGTATATCGTCGCGGAGAAGTTGGCGCAGGTGACGGCGGAGAAGTGCGGATTGACGAACGAGGTCGTCGCGCGCTTTCCAGGGCGCAAGATGGAGCGCACTACATTCGCGCATCCGTTCCTGGAGCGCAGCATCCTTGGCGTGCTGGCGGATTACGTCACGATGGACCAAGGCACGGGCGCGGTCCACACCGCGCCTTCGCATGGCGCTGACGATTTCTATACCGGCGTGAAGTACGGCATCGACCAGACGTGCAACGTGGATGAGGCCGGACGCCTCCGGAACGGGTTGCCGGAGTATGACGGGCTGAAGGTATTCAAGGCGAATGAGCCGATCGTGGAGCTGCTGAAGAGTCGCGGCGTGCTGATGCACCGCGAGAACATCGAGCACTCATATCCGCACTGCTGGCGGTGTCACAACCCGGTGATCTTCCGGGCGACTGAGCAGTGGTTCATCTCGATGGAAGCGAAGATCGGAGACTCCACGCTTAGGCAGAAGGCGCTGGACGAGATCAAAAAGACGAAGTGGGACCCGGCCTGGGGCGAAGAGCGCATCTCGAACATGATCGCCACGCGGCCGGACTGGTGTATATCGCGGCAACGCATCTGGGGTGTGCCCATTGCGATGTTCTTCTGCGAGTCGTGCGACGAGTTCCTGCAAACACCGGAAGTAAATCGCGCGGTCATCGATTTATTCCGAAGCGAGGGCGCCGACGCGTGGTACACGAAAAAGGCAGAAGACATCCTCCCTGCCGGAACAAAATGTAAATGCGGGCACGGCGTGTTCCGTAAGGAAATGGACATCATCGACGTATGGTTCGAGTCGGGGTCCAGCTACCTGGCGGTACAAGGCAACGAACCGGGATTGCCGTGGCCTTCCGATCTGTACCTGGAAGGCGGCGACCAATACCGCGGGTGGTTCCACAGTTCCCTGCTGTGCTCGATCGGCGCCCGGGGCCAGCGGCCGTACAACATGGTGTCGACCAATGGCTGGACACTCGACATGCAGGGCCGTGCCATGTCGAAGTCGCTAAACAACGGGGTGGATCCGGTGGCGGTCGCGGAACAGCAAGGCGCGGAGATCGTGCGCCTGTGGGTGTCGTCGGTCGATTTCCGCGAAGACGTCCGCGCCGATGACGGGCTGATGAAGGTGCTGGCGGAAAGCTATCGGAAGTTTCGCAACACCTTCCGCTACGTGCTCAGCAACCTGTACGACTTCGATCCGGCAAAAGATGCGGTCGCGCCGGGGGAGATGGAGTTCCTCGATCGCGTGATGCTGCTGCGGACGGCGGATGTCGCCGAGCGCTGCATGCAGTGGTATGCGGAGTTCACGTTCCACCGCATTTACCAGGAGCTGAACGCGTTCTCCAACACGGACCTGAGCGCTGTGTACTTCGACGTACTGAAGGACCGTCTGTACACATACGCGCCGAAGTCGAAGGCGCGGCGGTCGGCGCAGACGGCGATCTGGATGATCGGCGAGGCGCTGGTGCGCCTGCTCGCGCCCGTCCTGAGCTTCACGGCGGACGAGGTGTGGGGATTCCTGCCAAAGATGGCCGGGCGGGAAGCAAGCGTGCACCTGGCGCTGTTCCCCGATCCGAAAAAGCTAAGGGCAGCCGCCGGAGCTACTGGCGAGCAGGCTTCGGGTTTGTTGAAGGATTGGGACGAGTTGGTGAAGGTCCGGGTCGAAGTACAGAAGGCGCTGGAAAACGCCCGCGCCCAGCAGCTTATCGGCAAGGCGCTGGATGCGGAGGTGGTACTGTCGGCGCCGGAGACGCTGTTCAGTCTGCTGGAGCGGCACCAAAAGGATTTGCGCTACTTCTTTCTGGTTTCCGGCGTCCAATTAGAGAAGGCGCCATCGGAAAATGGCGGCAGCAGCGGAATTCAGGTTGAAATCCGCAAGGCTTCTGGCCAAAAATGCGAGCGTTGCTGGAACTATTCGACCCAGGTCGGGGCGGATGCGCGATATCCGACGGTGTGTGAACGCTGCAGTGCCGCGTTAAAAGAAATCGACACGGATGCCAACTGACGGGTACATCGAAACTCCTCACGCGATGCGGAAGTATCACTTCCTGATCGCGGTGCTCATCGTCCTGCTGGACCGCGCCACCAAGTGGATGGTGGCCGGCAACATCACCCTGAACGACAGCATCGTGGTGCTGCCCGGATTTTTCCGTCTCACTCACGTCCAGAACAGCGGGGCCGCCTTCGGCCTGTTCGCCGACTCCGCCTCGGAGTGGAAAGTCTCGATCCTGGTGGTGTTTTCCGTTCTGGCGCTGGTGGTGGTTTCCGCGCTGCTGTGGAAGAACAGCCACTCGATCACGTCGACGGGCGTTGGCTTGTCGCTGATCCTGGGCGGCGCCGTCGGGAACTTGTGGGACCGGCTGTTCAGCGGACACGTGGTCGACTTCTTCGATTTCTATCTCGGCAGCTATCACTGGCCGGCGTTCAACGTGGCGGACAGCGCCATCGTGGTAGGCGCGCTGCTGCTGGTCGCTGAGATCCTCTTCGCCAAGACTCCCGCCGAACAGAACGCCGTCCGAAATTAGTGTCGCCAGGCAAGCCTGGCTAATACACATGGCTACCAGAGCGGCTTTTCGCGTGCTGCTCGACGCAAATGACATCTCGCCCATTTTCGCTTCCATCCAAGTTTCCGGGTGTGCGCTGGAACGATTCACAACACATCACTACTCAAATGGGGGCTCCTATGTTGGGCGGGAAGCGGCTATGGGCTGTGTTGTGCAGCCTTCTCATGTTGTTGATGCTCGCGGCGCCGGCGTTCGCGGAAGACCCGCAAACCACGGCGAAGGATTTGAAGGGCATCAGTCCTAAACGGCATCGTTATATCTTTACGGTCGCCGGCGGTGCGGCAGTCGGTATGGGCATCGGGACACTGCTCGGCAGCGGCAATGATGTACTGAAGGGATTGATGATCGGCGCCGGCGGCGGTTCGGCGCTATACCTGCACTCACACCCGCGGGCGGACCTGAACGGCTGGCGGAACTGGACGCTGATCGGGTCGTATGCGGCATTCGGCGGCGGCGTGGGCTGGACGGTGTGCGGCTGCACCAACGGGCTCGTCGCCGGTACTCTCATCGGCGGCGGAGCATCGGCCTGGTGGGAGGCCGCCCGTGGTGGGCGGCGGAAGAGCAAAACGGCAAACTCGCCGAATGGACCGTAGTTCCTAGCCAAATAGTTATTCCGGTTTGATCACGGGGCTTCCGTACAGCTTCCGGTAGACGGTCGCGTTACGCAGGATGGCCTGGACGTATTCGCGGGTCTCGGTGAACGGGATGGATTCGACGAACTCCTGCGGGTCGCGATAGTTCCCTGCCGCCAGCCATGCCTCGACGCGATCGGTGCCGGCGTTGTAGGCGGCAAGCGCGTATTCCAGGCGGCCGTTGAAGTGGTCGACCAGTTCGCGGAAGTAACGCGTCCCGAGTTGCAGGTTGACGTTGGGCACCAGCAACGACTCGGTGCGGAAGCTGCGGATCTTTTCTGCGCGGGCGAGGGTCTTGCCGGTCGCAGGAAGCACCTGCATTAGTCCCCAGGCATTAGCGTGCGAGACGGCGCTCGGATTGAATTCCGATTCCTGCCGTATGAGCGACGCGACGAGGAATGGATCGAGGCGGTTGGCGTCGGAATAGCGCTTGAGGTCGGTCCAGAACGGACGCGGGAAGAGGTCCTCCCAGTAGTTCCGCGGGAGAGCGCTGAGGTCCATCGCGAAGTACGAGGGCACCGTGGCCTTCAGGACTTCCAGCGCGCGATGATACTGGCCGTCATCCTTGTACAGCCGGGCGATCTCCGATGGCGCCCAAGCCGAACCGCCCTCCGCCGAAGCCGCGCGCAATTCGCGCACGGCAAATTCCGTCAGCCCTCCATTTTCAAGCAGGCGCGCTTTCTGCAATCGCAGATTATCGTCCGGGGGCTCGACTTCCTTGATCTTCGGAGCGAGCTGCAGACCGGGAACCTTCGCCAGCAACGGATCGTCGACGCTGGCCAGGGGCGAAGCGGACCCGCCGAGGCGTTCACGCGCGAGGTCGGCGTAATAGTAGTTGCGAAAGCGGTCGGCCAGCTTGGAGTAGTAGGCGCGGGCCTTCGCCGGGTCCTTCTCGTTATCTTCGGCCAGACGTGCGCGCCAGTAGATAGCGGCAGGAACCTGGGCCGAGGTGGGATAGAGCGCGAGCTGCTGCTCAAATCCCTTGCGCGCATCCTCGATGCGGTTCTGGCGCAGGCTCAGCCACGCCGTCTTCCAGTTCGCGTAGGGCGCGACGCGTCCTGTCGGAAAGCGCTCCCGGATCTCGCGATAGAAATCCAGCGCCCGGTCATAATCGGGCTTTAGCAGGAATACGTTTCCGGCGGTGAGCAATCCCTGCTCGAGCCAGGAGCTGTTCGGACCGGCCTGCCGGAGTTGCTCGAGCGTCTGGAGGAAGCGGTCTTCGTCGTGGTCGGAGCGGGCGATCTCAAGCAAGTAGAAGAGGCGCTCAGCATTGATCTCGCCGGTCGCACTCATCGACTCGAGAATGCTTCTGGCCTGTCGATCGTCGCCGGACTTGTGCAGTGCGGCAGCAAGGGCGATCTGGACGGAAGGACGGTCCTCGGGAGAGGAGAGCGACAGCAGCTCGCGATAGTCCGAAACGGCGTCGCGATACCGACCGCCTTTGGACAGCGCGTCGGCACGCGTCTTCTCCAACGCAAACGTGCTGCCGAGACCCTCCGGAGTCGCGCGCAACAGAACACCGGCGCGATCGGCCTCAGCCGCCATAGGCATCGAGAAATACAGATGACGCAGCGTGTCGGCGCCCTTTTCGGTGTCGCCGGATTTTAATTGCGCCTGACCCAGGGCGAGTTCGACGTCGGCGCGCGTCGGCAACCGGTTCTTCGCGAGGATGACGGCCGCCTGCTGCGGATCGCCCGTGGCGACCAGCGCGTTGGCGTAAACGATGGCCGCTTCGCGAGCGAAGATCGACTCCGGATATTTGGCCTGGAAATCGCGTAACGTCGAGAGCGCCTGATCGCTCTGCCCTGCCGCCTGGTAGGAATCGCCGAGGAAGTAGGCGACGTAATCGGCGAGATCGCCGGCGCGCGGCTGCGCCTTCTGCAGCGGAGCAATGGCAGAGCGCCCGTCGTGGTCGAGCACGTGCGCGTATCCGAGCGCGAGGTTCGCCAGCACTCCGGCATCGTCCCTGGCGTGCTTGCGCGCGTACGCTTCGACCCCGGCGTAAGCGGCGCGGCTGCGGTTCTCGAGCAACTGGCGCGCCATCGGCTTCAGGTCGTTGGAAGAAACAAACGCTCGCTGAATGCGCCGGATGCGCGTCGGGCTGGCCTTCTTTGCCTTGCGCGACTTGGATGCCTTGGCGGAAGTCTTGCTCTTGGATTTGGCGGACGAACTGGTTCGACTCCGCTGGGCGAGGCTTAAGGTGGAGAACGAACTGGCTAGCAGAGCGACTGCAAAAAGGACCTGGATGCGAACCACGATCTCAGTTTAACGCGAAAACCCGCTACCGAGCAGAGTAGGATCGCCGTCGCATAGTATCCGAATGAGTTCGTTGTTGAAGTAGTCCGCAGGTCCGGCGGCCGTCTGACCGTAACGCTTTTCGTAGCTGCCGCGACTCTTGTCGATATCGTCCTTGAGGCGCGAATACAGGTCCTTGTGCGCCTTGCCTTCGGCGACCTTCTGCTGGTTGTAGAGCTTGATCTCGTCCACCAGCAGCTTGGCAAACCGCTTGGCTTTTTTGTGGACTTCCTCGTCGGCGGCAGAGATTTCGGCGGGCGCGGCGGTTGCGGCTGCCTGGGCCGGAGCAGGCGCCGGAGCGGGTACCGGCGGCGGCGGTGGAGGTGGCGCCGCCACGACCGGAGCCGGCGGTGGAGGAGGCGGAGGCTCGGGAGCGGAGGCGATCTTTTGTGTTCCTGTGCGATCTGGTTCGGGCTCGGCTGCGGCGATAGCGACTCCCGCTTTGCGTGCGGCAACGATCTCCAACCACAGTCCGGCGCCTCGTGTGAGGCATTCCAGCGCGGACGGATCCATCTTGCCGATCGCGCCGCCGTCGGCGTAGATGAGCGCCGCTACTTTGTCGCGCAGAACCAGCGGGAGCACGATCGCATTGGTGCCGACCAGTGGCTCTCCGAACGTCGAGATGAAATTGGGATCGAACTCAGCGGCCGCTGCCTGGACCGGCTGGCGGTCACCGTAGGCGCGTCCCGCGAGACCGGAGTTCGGGTCGAAGCTGACGCCCTTGATCGCGTCGTTATTGTCAAAGCCGCGAGCACGCCACCCGATAGCGTTTCCGCCCTTGAGCACGAACAGCGCGGAGCGTTGCGAAAATTTGGCGGTACCGTCCAATAGCGAGGAAAGTATCTCGGCCTGGGAAGAGGAATCGAGCACGGTACAAAAGGCCGCATTGAGTTGATCGGTGGGAGCGCTGCCCGCCGGCGTGCTGCCGTCCGACGATATTTCGCCAGTGGAGGCGGCCGCCGGACTTGGGACTGTCGGCGCGGCGACCACGGGCTCTAATTCCCGGGTGGCGCGATCGACGATCTCGTTCTTCAGCGCCGAAACGTGCGCATCCAGGGTGTCGGCGACTACCCTCTCGACCAGTTCTCGCAGCTTATTGCTCTCCATCGGGTGCGCTCCTCGAACGTCACCTGCAGCCTTAACCCACGTGCCAAGGCAGGCTGCTCCAGCTTTTTCAAGAACTTCACTTTGGAGCTTGGATTATATGGCGTTGTGCTCCACTGTCAATTGCATCACTGGGCACGCGAAAAAAACACGCCCAGTCTGAAACCAGCGGCGCGACAGCCAATCCGATAAGAACCCTGTACAATAGTCGCCCCGGCGGTTGTGAGCCGCCGGACCGTCCGGCCGTATTTCGGCAACCAACCTGCTCAAACTTTGAATCGAGAGTGAGATGGACGCCATCCAAAAAGTGAACGAGCCGATCAGCGATGAACTGGCGCTGGTGCGGGCGGCGAAAGCGGGTGACATCTCCGCGTTCGAGCAGCTCGTTCGGCGGTACGACAGGAATGTCTTCCGCATCGCTCAGCACATAACGCAGAACCGGGAAGACGCAGAAGACGTCGTACAGGACGCGTTCCTGAAATCGTACGAGAACTTAAAGAACTTTCAGGAGCAGTCGAAGTTTTACACGTGGCTGGTGCGCATCGCGGTGAACGAGGCCCTGATGCGGCTCCGGCGGCGGCGCCCGGAACGCATGGTTTCCCTCGATGAAGAAGTGAAGACCGAGGAAGATTCCATGCCGCGGGAAGTGGCGGACTGGACGCCCAACCCCGAGCAGCAGTACTCGCAGGAAGAACTGCGGGACATCCTGTCTCGGACGATCCAGGGGCTGCCATCAAGCTTCCGCACTGTGTTTGTGTTGCGAGATGTCGAAGGATTGTCCACGGAGGAAACGGCTGAAGCGCTCGGTCTCAGCATTCCTGCGGTCAAGTCGCGGTTGTTGCGCGCACGCTTGCAGTTGCGCGAGAGGCTGAACAAGTACTTTAAGAGGCGCAAGGACGGGAAAAAGTGAACTGCTCCGATTTCCTGAAAGAGCTGACCGATTATCTGGACGACACTCTCGATAACCGCACGCGCGAGGAGCTCGAGGAGCACCTGCAGTGGTGCCACAACTGCTTCGTCATCTGCAACACCACGAAGAAGACGATCGAGATCTACCGCGACTCCGAACTGTACGAACTTCCCGAGGACTTGCGCACCCGGCTCCGTTCCGCCGTCATGGCCAAATGCCAGCACAAGAAACCCGGCGAAAGCGCCTGATCTCGCGCCCGCCCTGTTCAAATCCCGCGGGCCTCTTTCCAACCTCAAGATTCCAAAGCCAATCCAGCAGCTCACTTCAGAGAACCTTTTTCCTTAACACTGAATCTAAGTACCTGGAAGTCGTAAGACTTTCGAAACAGGGTCCAGACGTAAAAGGTGGTCCATGTTCCAGAACATGCTGGATTATCTCTTCGGTTGTTCGCACAGAAACTGCAGCTTTCCGATCACCGCGAAACCAGGCAAGCGGCACAACGTGGCCGCCAGCGTGACCGGGACGTATGTGGTGTGCCTAGAGTGCGGCAAAGAGTTCCCGTACGACTGGCGCGCAATGAAGGTCGTGGAGATACCGCGCAAGCAGGCGGCCGCGGCCGGCATGGGCGAGACAGCGGAAGAACCCCTCGCCCGCAGCGCGTAAGCCGGCGCACGCAAGTCCACTCCCGAGTTTCTGCACTGGTGTACGCACGAAAGTACGCCGACTTGCGTCAATGGCGGCTGAACGCGATTTGCGGCGCGCGATTGGTGAGGGTTTTAGCCAACTGGCATGCGATTTGCCGACTCCTACAAGCAGGACGTTGGCCATCCATGCTTGACAAGATTCTTCGCCGCCACGCACTTTCCGTAGTCCTTTCCGTTGCCTTTCTGTTCATGTCGTACCTGTGTTTCCTGCAGGGGCGCACGATCTCATCGCAGCAGACGCTGATCCGCGCGTTGTTCCGGGACAGCCTGGAGCTGAATGCGATCAAGGTGAAGCACATCCAGGAACTGATCCGGCGTTAGCCGGCACCCGGAATAACATCGTTCTACGATATATCGTGCATTACTACTTTTTGGCTATGGTGCGGCAGAAATTGGCGTTAGGAGATTTCGGTCTGCTGGCATCAAACTCGAATGTGCGCGCCAATGCACGTCCGGTTAGCGCGCACTGCGCACAGCCGCCTCTGGCCAGATACGACTTTGCGCAGCATACCTCTGCCTCTCTGCAACGGCTGGATTTCGAAATTGGGGTCCAGCCGATATTTTTGTCACGAGTTGCGCTCGTGACGAAGATCGATGCCGAGATGTTGGCACTTCTTGTAGAGATGACTCCGCTCCAAGCCGAGGGCCTTCGCGGTGTTTGTGATGTGATGGTGGTGGCGGCGCAGTTCCGAGAGTATCGTCTGGCGCTCGAAGTCATCCACGCGTTCTGAAAGGGCGCCCGTTGTCGTGGCAGCCACGTCGTGGAGAGCAGATGCATTCGCAGGCAGCGCGAGCTCGACAGTGGTTGCGTCGACCTCCGGTCCGGTGGCGAGCAGCATCAGCCGTTCGACCACGTTGCGCAGTTCGCGCACGTTTCCCGGCCAGGCGTACTGCTGGAGCGCGGCGATCGCGTCGGATGAGAACGCCATCGGCTTCCATCCGTTCTGAGCGATAACCTGGAGAGCAAAATGCGCGACCAGCGCCGGAATGTCGTCGCGGCGGTCACGTAAGCTCGGCAGCGTGATCGGGAACACGTAGATGCGGTGGAAGAGGTCCTGGCGGAACTTCCCTTCGCGCACGAGTTCCTCGAGGTTGCGGTGCGTTGCGGCGATGACGCGGACGTCAACCTTGATCGGTTTGTCGCCGCCGATGCGCTCGACCTCGCCTTCCTCCAACACGCGCAGCAATTTCGCCTGCATGGCGAGCGGCATGTCGCCGATCTCGTCGAGAAAAAGGGTGCCGCAGTGCGCCTGCTCGAATTTCCCAGTATGACGGGAAGCGGCGCCGGTGAACGAACCCTTCTCGTGTCCGAACAGTTCAGATTCGATCAGTTCGGCGGGTACAGCGGCGCAATTGAGCGTGATGAACGGGCCTCCGCGGCGCTGACTTTTCTCGTGCAGAGTGCGCGCGACCAGTTCCTTGCCTGTACCGGTCTCGCCCCAGATGCAGACGCGCGATTCGCTCGCGGCCACGCGCTCAACCTGCGCCATTACGCGGCGCATGGCCTCACCGGCGAACACGATCTCGTGTTTGCCCAGGCGCGAGCGCAGTTCCTCGTTCTCGTGCTCAAGCCTGCGGAGCTTGAGGGCATTGTCGACGGTCAGCAGGAGCTTGTCCGTCGAGATCGGTTTTTCGAGGAAATCAAGCGCGCCCAGCCGCGTCGCCTTCACCGCCATCTCAATGTGTGCCTGGCCGGACATCATCACCACCGGAGCAGCGACCCCACTCTTTTTCAGGTCTTCGAGCAGCGCCAATCCGTCGCGACCGGGCATGACCACGTCGGAAAGGATCAGGTCGAAGTCCTTCCCTTTCGCGATCTCGAGCGCTTTGGCGGCGTTGTCGCAAACGGTCGCTTCGTGGCCGGCGAGGCGGAAGGCACGCGACAATGACGCGAGCGTGTTCGGTTCGTCGTCGACGATGAGTAATTGCGCCTTGATGGGCATCAGGAGATCACCGCCGATCGGAAGATGTCGCCGCCGGAGGAAGCGCGCGCGGGCAGGTCGATGCGGAACGTCGTACCCTTACCCGGCTCACTCTCGACGCTGATGCTGCCGTGGTGGTCGCTGACGACCGATTGTACGATGGCAAGCCCGAGGCCCGTGCCATGACGCTTCGTGGTGTAGTAAGGCGTGAACAAACGCTCGCACTCCTCTTTCGTAAGCCCGCTTCCGGAATCCGTGATCTCAATCCGCACGCGGCCCGGCAATGCCCGTGTGCGTACCGTGAGAGGCCCGCCCTCAGGCATTGCGTCCATCGCATTCAGCACCAGGTTCGAGAGCGCCCGGTGCAGCAAATCGGGGTCGGCGTCGATTGTACCGAGGTACGCGGCGGCATCGAAGCGCGCCTCGATCCTGGGACGGCCCTCCGCCTGAAATTGCGCGTCATGAAGTTTCAGCACCTGGCGGACGAGGTCGTTGACGTTCACCTCTTGCAGGCGCGGTTGCGGCATCTTCGAGAAGTCGCTGAAGCGTCCGATGATCGCCTTCAGGTTTGCGATCTCCGCCAGCAGCGTGGAAGTGCTCTCGCGGAACACTTCATCGAAGAGCGCGGGGTCGGCCTCGCGCGAGCGCACCAGGTTCTCGACCGTGATCTGCAACGGGAAGAGCGGGTTCTTCAATTCGTGCGCGAGACGGCGGGCCAACTCGCGCCACGCGGCGACCCGTTCGGACTGCACCAACTGGTCGCGCTGCTCGGTCAACTGGCGAGTCATGGTATTAAACGATTCAGCGAGCGCGCCCAGTTCGTCGCGACTGCGCACCTCAACCTGCGTCTCCCAATTGCCGGCGGAGACGTCGCGCGCGGCCTGTGCCAGGTTCTCTATCGGACGCGTCACGCGCGCTGCTACCCATCCGCTGAGCACGATCGCGAGCAGGATGGCAGCGCCGGCTACGATCAGCGCGAAGGCAGCGATGTGACGCTGCAGCTCGATGGCGCCACGACGAGAACTCCCGATGAGAAGGACACCGAGAAGCGTCCCTGAGTCAGATTTTAAGGGGATCGCGTGGAATGATTCTCCATCCGCGGCGTCGCCCGTCCAGTTGACGGTCTGCGCGGTTTCGCTCCCCGTCTGATTGACCCGGGCGATCAGCGGCGCGACTTTCTCTGGGTTCTCGACAGCACCCGACGGACCGATGAGATCCTGTGCTGAGAAGCCCCCGCCCGAATTGCGATACAGCAGGACGCGCATGCCGGCGGGCAGCGTCAGCGAGGAGATGAATTCGCGGTCGATGCGGGTGCCGCCGACGACATAGAACGGGACATCCGCATTCTTCAGTGTGCTCACGGCCAGCAGACCGAGGGTGACACCGTCCGGCACGGGAACAGAGGCCAGGAAAGCGTTCGGCGAATCCTTGAGCGCGACGGTTTCTTTGTAGCCGAACCGCGCGGGCGCTTCCGCGGAAGAAATGATGGTGCCGTCGCCCGAGACGAAATCGAGGATGTCGAGTTGATGCGTGTCGGCGGAGGACTTGGCCTCGGTCACGTAGGCGGACATGTCGCCCGTGTGCGAGAAGTCAAGGGCCATCCGCTGGGCGGCGTCGCTGGTGGCGATGGCTTGCACTCGCTGTGTCACTTCGTCGCCGCGGCGCGTGAACTCGCGCCGGAACTGCGCCACGAGGGCATCCGTCCGCTCGGCATCGGCCTGCTCGAAAGCGCCACTCGTCCGCGCAATCACCACCCACGAGACCGTACCCACGGTGAAGAAGACGATAAGGGCGAGCACGAACAGGACGCGGCGGCGGAAGCTCATGGCTTGGAGCCCTCCGGCTGCACGATGGAAACACTGTCGAGTTGCCATTCGCCCATGCGCGACATCGACCAGTTGGCGACCCGCGGGCTGACGGCAAAGGTGACGGGAACATAAGCCACCGGCGCCGCCCACGTATCTTTCAACGCTGCGACGGTGGCGCGATACATATCCTCCGGTGAACCGGTTGGAGGTGGCACGTAGGGCAGCGCGAGCACGCCCGGACGCGCGATGGCGGCGAGGTTACTGGCATCATCGGCGGACGGCAGCCGGATGGCCACCAGTTCGATGTCAGGGACGGTAATACCCTGCGTGTCAGGCACAGTCCGAATGGTCAGCCCCGCGTCGGCTGCATTGAGCGCGATGCGCTCGGCGACGAGCCGCGCCACTGGGTCGGCCGCGCGATAGACGAGCGTCATCGGCGGCGACATGCCGGCTTCTGTGCGCAGCTGGCGCGCGCGGGCCACCTGCGGCCGCGTCGAGAACAGGAACGAGTAGCCCGTCATCCAGTTGGGGAACAACCCGCCGGCCGCCTCGCCGCGACGCTGCAAGAGGATGTTGGCGATGGATTCGCGGTCGATGGCGAGCGAGACGGCGTCGCGGAGCCGCGCGTCTCTGACCGCCGGATTGGTGTGGCTGAAACGGACCGCCATCAGCACGACCGGATCACTGCGCGCAATGCGCCGCGATCCCTGA
Source organism: uncultured Terriglobales bacterium (assembly GCA_964559835.1). GTDB lineage: Bacteria > Acidobacteriota > Terriglobia > Terriglobales > Acidobacteriaceae > DAISJI01. Next base: position 4,547 of record CAZLJE010000025.1, on the reverse strand, counting down.
CGCACCGTATCCTCCGGCGCGACTTCGATGAGGTCCGCGCGTCCCAGATCCAGGTCGACCGATTGCTCGCGCAGCCCGCGGTTGAATTGAATGTCGATGCGGTCCACGAAGGGGCGCGGATGCCAGCCGTCGTCACGCGCCTGAAGGACTGCGCGGGCGCCGGTCTGCCATTCCGCGACGGTAAACGGCCCGGTGCCGAGCAGAGCATCGTTGGTGCGCAGGACGATCGCGTTGCGCGCCAGCGTTAATTGCTGCGGCAGGTTCGGCGCAGGCTGGTCGGATTCGACGACGACTTCATCGCCGACCTCGCGCACCGTCCAGTCCGGATTGGCATTGCGCAGAGACGCAGCGACGACGGTGGACGTTACGCGCGAGCCGTCGGAGAACGTGACGCCGCCACGAATGCTCAAGCGGCACCGGCGATCGCTTTCCTGGCTCCAAGCCATCGCGAGCGCGGGTTGCAGGCGCCCGGAAGCTTCGAGCGTGAGCAGCGTGTCGAACACAAGGGGCGTGACCTGCCGGGCGGAGTCGTTTAGCGGATCGAGACTGCTTACTTGCGCGCGCAGTTCGACGCGCAGAGTCCCGCCATAGCGCGGACGGGTCGCCGCCACTGCCGGCGACACCAGCGACAGCGCCGCCAGGCTACTCGCCGCGAGGCTACTGAGCGCAATTGATCGCAATCTCGAACGCGTCATATCGCTCCAGCTTTCCATTGTGCACGACGGCGAGCGCGGAATGTCCATCCGCCGCGGACCACAGCGCCGTCACAGCTCCGGCAAACTCCGCAGCCGGAGCGACTTCCAGGGCATCGCGGTCGGCGAGTTCAAAAGCCCGGATCGTATCGGGCGCGGTACCGTCACCGCCGCCCGTGATCAGCAACTGGGTTCCCGTGCCGCAACCACTGTTGATGGCCGTCAGGTCGCTGCCCATGTTGTTAAGCGCGCGCAGCGGGATATCGTTGATTCCGTCGAAGGCGTGGACGGTCGAATCGGTGCGGGCGAAGACCCACAGCGTGTATTTCGGACGCGCCAGGCTCGCCGCCGAGAAGAACGGCGCCACGCTTCCCTGCCTGCCCATCGCCGGCGCCAGCACTCCGGTAAAGAAGTTGCGGGCAGAGGCGTAGAAGGCCGACTGGTTCGTTGTCAGCGGCCACGGATCATCGCGTTGGCGGCAGTTGATCGACAGTGCAGGCGCCGCGGTGCTGGAGCAGATCAGGCCCGGAAGGTACGCGTCGAACATGTGGTCGCGAGCGAGCACCAGGCGTCCGCGAAGATCGCGCGGCCACGCTAGCTCGCGCGGGATCATCATCGACAGCTGCGCCTCCCAGCCCGATCCGGACTTGTGATAGATCGTGACACCGGTTGGATCGAGCACCAGCATGAGTGGCTCCGACCCGGCGGGCACCGTGGCCAGGTCCAAAATCTGTGCCGCTTGTGAAAACAGCAGCGTCTTGCGAATGGACATGCTGGCCGGCCGCGAAGGCGCAACGACCGTCGCCGGACGTGCCGCCGCGACCATCGCCACCCGCAGATCGCTTCCCTGCTGCACTTCGGCAATCCAGACGTACCCCTGCGCATTTTCGGAGAACGTAACGCGGATGTCGGCGGCTGCATTCCCGCCGCTGGTGAGCCGCACGCCGCCGGCGCGAAGTTGGTTCTCGATCGCGCGGCGGACGATATCGGTCTGGTCGTTCGGCAAACTGGATTGGTTGCGGTAGCTGATCGACGCCGCGCCCGGTCCGGTGATCGCCACGATGTCGCGCGCAAGTTGGGTCGCGGGTTGCGTCCAGTCGGCGGCGTGCGCAGACGCACACAACGCCAGCACCACCGCGACGACTGCGGCGCTGCACCACCTGGGCAATTTCATCATGGGATGTGGCGAATTATAGCGCGCGTTCATGGCGTATTCCGTTGTCGAGCAGGTGACTCCGTCGGAAAATCCCCCACCCTCCGGACAGCACAGCGGAAGGGTGGGGCAATGCGTGTGACTAACTTCGAGTTCGGGGTGACCGGCGAGACGCCGATGTTCCAGTCAGCTACTGGTTCTTGTTCCCCGGGTTCGGCGGATCGTCGTTCGCCTGCGGCGGCGCACTCAAACTTCGGAGCACGTCGTTGGCGAAGAAGAACTTGCCGTCCGAGGGGACCATCATCACCTGGATCTTGTCCGACAGCCGCTCGGCCACGATCTTGTTGATGAGCAGCGGATTCTTCGTCAGCACCGCGGCTTCCGACTGCATCCGCTCGGCGTCAGCTTTGGCGGTCACGCGGATACGATTGGCTTCGGCATCGGCGAGCAGGTTGCGGCGCTGCAACTCCGCCTTGCTGTCGATGACCTTCGCCTGCGCGGCAGCTTCGGCGTTCATGATCGTCGCCTCCTTACGTGCTTCCGCCTCCAACTTCGATTGCTGGATCTGCTTTTGCTTCAGCGGCAGTGTGTACTGCATGGCATCGGCCTGGCCTTTTGCCTGGAGGACTTGTACCTGGGCCTGTCCTTCCGCCTGCTTTACCTCCTGCACTTTCTGCGCTTCCGCATCCAGTTCGGCGATACGGACCTGCTTGGCATGGATGTCCGTCTCCACACCGAGCCGATCGTTCTCCTGCTCCTTCAGCAGCAGCGTTTCCAGCCCCTTGGCATATTCGGGCGGAAGCTGGATGTCACGCAGCATGACTTCCTTCACGCGAATGCCGTCGGCGCCGAGTTTCTGTTTGATCGTGGTCTCGGCTTCCTTGCGGATCTCTTCGCGTTTCGCCGAGAAGACGTCGCGGACGGTGTAGTTCGGCACCAGTTCGCGCCAGGCGCTGGCCACGACCGGCGGCACCAGTTCGGTGTCGATCGGTTGCGGCAAGTGTGTCTGGATGTAGTCGAGGCGCTGCGGGTCGAGCTGATAGCGGACCGTGATCGCCAGCCCCAGTGTCAGGCCTTCTTTTGCCTGGACCTTGAGCGGCTCGGATTTCTTTTCGGCCTTGCCATCGACGGACTTGCTGTCGGTCGCAACGCCGGTGGTGTAAAGGTGATCGCGCGTGTCGAACATTTCGACGTGGTCGATCATCGGTTTGACAAGGTGGACGCCGGGATAGAGCGTGCCGGCTTGCGTTCCCGAGAGCTGGCTGACGCGTACGCCAGCCATCCCACTAGGGACCACGACGATGCTCAGGGCGATCAGCATCGGCGCCCACGCCAGCGTGACGAGTGCGATGGTGGTGCGCCATCGGACCGGCTCCGGTTCGCTGAGCCCGGTGACGCCGCTGGACTCGTCGCGGCGGAACTTGTATTCGGCGTAGAGGTCGTACGCCAGGACGGCGACCGCCGCGATGAATAAACCGATCGCGCCGGTCAGCAGCAGGTACTTCATTGCGAGCATGGACGTTCTCCTTTATTGCATTTGTGATTTAGTGATTTAGTGATCTGTGATTTGAGGCTTTGCAGTGCCTACAGCGAATCACCAATCACAAATCGCTAAATCACCAATCCTTGGCGACCTGCGACTTCGCTTTCATTGCCGCCTTGATCTGGCGCGAGCAAGCCATCAGCCGGAAAACCACTCCGAACAGCAGCTCCTCCATCAGGAGCGCCAGCGAGAGTGAGAAGAAGAGTCCGGCCAGTGCGACGGTGGCAGTCAGTGCGCTGTTCATCTCGCCTCCTTACTGTCCAGCGGTGGCGGACGCGCTCTGCGCCTGCGCGACGATGGTGTTGGTGCTAGTACCGAAAATCTGCGCGGTCTGTTCATCGGCTTCGGCGCGGATCACAACCGTGTCGCCGACGTTCACCATCGTGAAGAGCTCTTCCAAGTCTTTCCTGCCCATCCGGATGCAGCCGTGCGAGGCGGCCTTGCCGATGGAGTTCGGGACGTTCGTGCCGTGGATGCCGTAGTGCGGCTGGTCGAGTCCGATCCAGCGCGTGCCCAGCGGATTGGCCGGCCCGGCCGGGATCACCTTCCCGCTGTGGTAGTAGGTCGGCTTCTCGAGCCGGTTGACGACTTTGAATTCGCCATTCGGGCTGGGACTGACTTCGGCGCCGACCGCGACCGGGTAGACCTTCAACACGCGGCCGTCTTCGATAAGCGCGAGCTTGCGGTCGGGGATGCTGACCAGGATCTGCCGCTGCGGGCGTTGGACGTTCTGCGTCTGCGCCGCCGCATCGGCCACCGCCATCAGGAGTACCGCCACCATCCACTTCGCTCTCGCCGTTTTGCTCATCGTCTGTGCCATTGCTTTGTCCTCGGTACGCCGGGACTAAGTGCACAGGGCTGACCTAACTGCAAGTTGCTGATTCTGAAAGACGTAACTGGCGGACGAGGAGTAGAAGTGTGTTCTCGCACACACGAACGTGTCAGCCATGACACGCGGCCGCAAGCCAAACACGAATGCGAGTTAGCTCGGGGAAACCACTCTCACCAGCCCCAAAGACGTTTCGCGGGGAAGTCGGGGTGACGTTCTGAAGCGACGCGTAAACGAAAACGGCCTGCGCGTTCGCAGGCCGTTTTAAGGCCGTTTTAAGAATGATGGCGGGGACGACGAGACTCGAACTCGCGACCTCTGCCGTGACAG